>CAZSWR010000035.1:0-32779 GCA_964610885.1 uncultured Hyphomicrobiales bacterium
GAGTCTCAGTCAGAATCAATCACGAATACCGCTATAGAAAAACATTCTCGGCACATATCTGCACGAATCGACCGCCGGAATGAATGTAGGGATTGCAACATTTTATTACTCTTCCAAATTCGAAATTATACGAATCCATGAAATGATGAATGAATACGGCTTTCATGTTTTTCATGCCAATGCTGAGTGCCATTTTGCGGTCATAGCCGCCCAACATATAATACACCCATGCGTATGGAGTTTCGCTTTTGGGTTCGTAACCTCTCGTTTGGCGTTTCTGGTATCGTTCGCCCGCCCGAGCCTACAAATAAACTATATACTGTTTCGTCCAAGCTTGAATTGAGTGCATCGAGCTGGAACGTGCGATATGAGCGAATTGAAATAGCAATCTTCATTTCAAATAATATTTTTTCTTTTTGCTTGGAAATTCGCCAATCTTGCATAATTTTGTAAATGGTTTTTATGTTTTTGATTAATAAGAATTAATAAATCGCTTAATGAAATTTATCGAAAGGATAATCTAATGGCATTGAAACTTGCAATCAACGGCTTCGGGCGGATTGGCCGCCTCGTATTTCGCGAAGCAATGAAAAGGCCCGACCAGATAGAAATCATCGGAATCAACGACCTTACGGATGCAAAAACACTTGCGCACTTACTGAAATATGACTCAGTCCATGGCAAATACCAAGGTACGGTTACCGTCGAGGACAATGCTATCATCGTCGATGGCAAAAAGATTGTCATCTCGGCCGAACGCACTCTCGAATCCATTCCGTGGCAAAACGTAGATGTTACTCTCGAGTCCACCGGCGTCTATACGAAACGCGAACAATTGGAAAAACACCTTCGCTACTCGAAGAAAGTTGTCCTCTCGGCCCCTGCGAAGGGCGAATTGGACGGAACGATCGTCCTCGGCGTCAACGACAACGAGCTTACCAAAGACATGAACATCATCAGCAACGCATCGTGCACCACGAACTGCTTGGCTCCGATGATCAAAGTGATGAACGAAAACTTCGGCGTCGAAAAAGGCTTCATGTGCACAGTCCACGCCTACACAAACGACCAACGCATCCTCGATCTGCCCCACTCGGACCTGCGCCGCGCCCGCTCGGCCGCTGTGAACGCCATCCCGACCACGACCGGCGCCGCAAAAGCAGTCGCTTTGGTTATCCCCGAAATGAAGGGCAAACTCTCGGGCTATGCAGTCCGCGTCCCAGTGCCCGACGGCTCGCTCACAGACGTTTCCTTGGTGCTGAAGAAAGAAGCAACCAAAGAACAAATCAACGCAGCAATGAAAAAAGCCTCCGAAAATGAACTCAAAGGTATTCTCGAATACAGCGAAGAACCACTCGTTTCCACGGATATCCTCGGGAACAACCACTCGTGTATCTTCGACGCACCACTAACGGACGCCAACGGCACATTCGTTAAAATCGTCGGATGGTACGACAATGAATTTGGCTATTCATGCCGCACGACTGATTTAATTTGCAAATTGCAACAATATCTCTAAATCAACTGTAAAGAGAGCCAATTATGATACGCTCAATTGATTCCGCAAATTTCTTGCACAAGCGCGTGCTCGTCCGCGTGGATTTCAACGTGCCGCTCGACGATTCGCTTCGGATCACAGACGACACACGCATCGCCGAATCGCTCCCGACTATCGATAGAATAATCGATGGCGGCGGAATTCCGATACTGATGTCGCACCTCGGCCGCCCGAAAGGCGCTCCGAATCCGAAGTATTCGCTTGCACCGGTTGCCGAGCATCTGCGCAATGTGTATGGCTACAAGGTGATCTTTGCTCAGGATTGCATCGGCGAAGCGGCCCAAAACGCCGTGAAGCAGGCAAAACTTCGGGACATCGTACTGCTCGAGAATCTGCGTTTCCACGCCGAAGAAGAAAAGAACGACCAAGCCTTTGCCGCGAAAATCGCTGAATTGGGCAATATGTACGTCAACGAAGCGTTCGGCTCGGACCACCGCGCCCACGCCTCGACGGACGGCGTCCCTCGCCTCTTCGGCGACCGATACGCCGGATATTTGCTCCAAAACGAAATCGAATACCTCGGCAATGCTGTCAGGAAGCCCCAGAGGCCTTTCACGGCAGTGCTCGGCGGCGCTAAGATTTCAGGCAAAATCGACGTTATCAAGAACTTGATGGGCAAATGCGACTCGATACTCATTGGCGGCGGAATGATGTTCACGTTCTACAAGGCAATGGGCCTCGAAATCGGCAAATCAATTCTCGAAGCAGACAAAGTGGACCTGGCCCGTGAAATCATCGCAGAGGCAAAGGAAAAAGGCATGAAACTGCTACTTCCGGTGGATTGCATCGCCGCAAGCGAGTTTTCCGAATCTGCCCAGACCAAGACAGTGCCAGTCGAAGCCATTCCGGCAGACATGCTCGGGATGGACATAGGCCCGAAATCCATTGAACTGTTCGAGCGCGAAATCCTCGCCTCACGCACCATCGTTTGGAACGGCCCTATGGGCGTCTTCGAAATGCCGAAATTCGCCGAAGGAACCTTCTCTCTTGCGAAAGCAGTGGGCGAAGCAACCTCGAAGGGCGCAATCTCTGTGGTTGGCGGTGGCGATTCAGTTGCGGCTGTCAAAGCAATCAAATACGAAAAGAAAATTACGCACGTATCCACTGGCGGCGGCGCATCGCTCGAATTCCTCGAGGGGAAAGAACTTCCCGGAATCGCCGTTCTGGATTACTAACGTAGTTTTCGTTTCCAATTCGCAGAACCCCACTCCTTTCGATAGGTTTGGGGTTTTTTTATGCAGAAATGGGGTGATTTAGATCACATGAGATAGACTAATTAATTTGTTCTATACAATAACATTATATGAAATGTGAGGGCGAGGGAGCCTCGCCCCTACCCAGGGCAAAATTAGGAATGACACGAAGACAAAATGTGGCAAGAAAGTACTCGCCGGACGAGAGAGGATTCAATGTGAGGCCATTATTCAAACCCTGCCGAAGGTTTCAAAACATACGCCATGAGCATGGAATTCTGTGGCATTAACCTTCGGAAGGTAACTGTTTCCATGAAAGTATTATACCTGTAACTCATCCGATGACTGTAGAAGTATGGTCAATAAAAAAGGAATTCCCTATAGTCATCGGATGAGTCTTAGAATACAGCCGATTAAACTCCAGAGCGTTTTTATGTGTCAAAACACAATAGAGCCGCAGTAGGCTTTTGATGTTTGAAAAATTGATTGTAAAGAGTATTTAAATTTTTAGGATAAACCTTTGATTGAAGCGGAATATTAATTAATTTTGAATTTTGTCATTAATGGATAGAAAAATGAACAGGGTGAACAACAGAATATACGGCTTAGCAATAATACTAATCGCTATGGTGCTCTCGGTGGCGAGCGCAAACGCTTGCCATATCCAAGTCAAAACATTAGACAGTCAGAAAAAATCATACAAAGTGGGCGACGAACTCGTGGTCAAGGTAACAGTTCAACTGACCCACAGGAATTGCTCCGAAGGAATTGAAACAACGAAATTCAATCCCAAAGATATCAAAATCGTGAGCGCCGGCAAATGGACCGATACCGGAAATTTGGTTTACGAACGCAAACTGAAAATCAAAATCACTGGCAAGACCAACAACCAAGCCGTATTGAACGTCGTCCGCACCTGCCGCAAAGATGGCGGTTCGGGAAAGCTGACTCTGAAAGTTGATTGATAATTGAGTTAGAACAAATAATGAATAAATCGATATTGCGGACTCTGCTCGCATTCTTTGCTTTTATTGCTATCACTTTTTCTCTTGCGGCCCAATGCCCGGAGGAATCCTGTGGCGATTGCCCATCGTCGAAGCGTGCCGCTGTGCACGGCCAAACTCAAACATCGAATTCAACAAATTCCGCCACTGTTTCGGAATTGTCATCGGCCGATGACGAGTTCTTGCCTTTCGACGAGGCTAAGGAACTAACTCAGGACACAGTGCCCACCGAGCAGGCAAATACCGAGGCTGCGAGCGAAAAACCTTTTACGGACTCTTTCCTGTTCGTGCCGTTCGTTGGGCTATTGGCATCGATTGTGGCGGGTGCGTTTGTTCGATTTCGGCCCACAAGGCACCTTAAAGCAGTGTTCCTCATCGGTTCAATGGTGTTTTTCGGATTCTACTCGGGCGCTTGCCCCTGCCCTATTTCGAGCCTGTCCCAAACCATTCTATACGCTTTCACGGGCGAGGGCAATTGGCAATCGATTGTTTGGTTTGTCGGGCTGATTCCTATTACGTATTTCCTTGGCCAAACTTGGTGCGGCTGGGTCTGCCATTTGGGCGCGATGCAAGAGTTCCTCTACAAGCGTAATCGCTTCAAAGCCCTAAAAGGCCAGGCAGCCCAAAGAGTAATGAAATACTTGCGCATTGCACTTTTCGCCCTGCTCATAGTCCAGCTGCTGAGCACTCGCTCATACCTTTTCGACCGTATCGACCCGTTCCGCATTGCTTATAACTTGGGCCTTGGCGCCGATTGGATGACCTGGACGCTGACCGGACTTGTCTTGCTTGTCTCGATTTTCATCTACCGCCCGTTTTGCCGCGCGGCTTGCCCCATCGGCTTAGTTCTTGGCTTGGTGAAATATATTCCGTTTGCCGCGCGAATAGCCTCGCCAAGCAATTGCATTGCCTGCTCAACCGCATCGAAATCTTGCGAATACCAAGCAATCCAGAAAATCGACTCGAATACTTTCATCAGCCACCAAGACTGCATAGCCTGCGGCGATTGCCTCGGCGAGTGCGGCAAACATTGCATGAAGTTCGGCCATTCGAAGAATGCGCAAAAAATCCTCTGCACGAAGTAAGAACTCTTCAGTGCATTCTGGGCGAAGCGTTATGAAAACAGCGCATATTATCTAATGCAACAAATGTTTTTCAATTTTTCATGCCTGATACTAAAAGAATTTTCGTAAATTTGCATGATTTTTAAATAGTATATGTATAATTATTTAATTGAATTATCATGTCCGGACACAGTAAATGGGCCAACATCAAGCATAAAAAAGCCGCTAAAGACGCAAAACGCGGCAAGATTTTTACAACGATTGCAAAAGAAATCACAATCGCAGCTCGCCAGGGCGGAGGCGACCCGGATATGAATCCGAGGTTGCGCTTGGCAGTTCAGAATGCTAAATCCGTCAATATGCCCAACGAAAACATCAAACGCGCCATCCAGAAAGGTACCGGCGAGGTCGAGGGCGTCAGCTACGAAGAAATCACATACGAAGGCTTCGCCCCGTGCGGCGTTTCCGTCATCGTGGAAACCGTAACCGACAACCGCAACCGCACATTCTCCGAATTGCGTACAATGTTTTCCAAGCTCGGTGGCAACCTTGGCGAACCGGGTTCGGTCTCGTGGAATTTCGACCGGAAGGGCGTCGTCGCAGTCAAGACTGCCAACCGCACCGAAGAGGAAATGCTCGAACACGTGCTCGAATCGGGAGCCGACGATATGGAATACGACGAAGAATCCACAAGGATCATCAGCTCTTACGAAGGCCTCGTGAATTGCAGCAAATACTTCGAGGACAAGAAATTTGAAATCGAATCCTCGAAATTCGAATACCTTCCGAAAACGTTTACAAAAGTGGAAGAATTAGCCGATGCCAAAAAGGTTATGAGATTCCTCGATAATATCGAAGACCAAGACGACGTTCAGAATGTCTTCGACAACAACGAAATTCCCGACGAAATCATGGAACAAATCGAAGCTGAATAGCCCTGCTTGATAATTGAATTTTTAAGGCCGCTGCCTCCCCGAGGTAGCGGTTTTTTTATTGGTTCAATCAGTATATTTCATAAAATCATACCTATTTTCTTCCGTCATTACATAAATTGTATCTTTCAAAACGAATTAGCAGGTGAAGAATGAAAATACACGAGTACCAAGCCAAAGAATTGCTAAGCAGATTTGGCGTCCCTGTCCTGTTTTCCCGAGTTGCTTTTTCTGCCGAAGACGCCGGGCGAATCTGCTACGACGATTTCGAATCCAAAGGTATAACAACTGTGGTGATGAAAGCCCAAGTGCACGCCGGAGGCCGCGGAAAAGGGTATATTTTCGACAAAGATACTAACGAAAAGGTCCAAGTGGACTCGGGCGACGTCCGTGGCGTCAATATCATCCGCGACGGCAACATTGCGGACAAAGCCTACCGCACGGCCAGCGCCATTCTCGGCAACAAATTGGTAACCGTGCAAACGGGCGAGAAAGGAACCACCGTCGGCCGGATTCTAATCGAAGAGGGCGTCGGCATCGCCAAAGAATTCTACGCCGGAATCGTTTTGGACCGCAATACAGGTAGGAATACCATCATGGTCTCCACCGAGGGCGGAATGGAAATCGAAAAGGTTGCCGCGGAAAGCCCCGAAAAAATCATCAAGGAACAAATCGACCCTGCGATTGGCTTCCAGCAATTCCAAGCCCGCAAACTTGGCTTTGCCCTTGGACTCGATCCCATCGCCTTGAAAAGTTTCGTTGCTTGCATTTCGAGCCTGGCCAAGGCGTACGAAGAGCTTGACTGCTCATTGCTCGAAATCAATCCGCTCGTGCTGACTAACGAGAACAAAATGATCGCGCTCGACGCAAAAATGAATATCGACGACAGCGGGCTCTTCCGCCACCCGGAAATCGAAGCAATGCGCGACACCGCCGAGGAGTCGCCTCTCGAACTGGAAGCCGCAAAATATGATTTAAACTATATTAAGTTAGACGGAAACGTCGGCTGCATGGTTAACGGCGCCGGGCTGGCAATGGCCACAATGGACCTGATTCAGCTCTCCGGTGGCACTCCGGCCAACTTCCTCGACGTGGGCGGCGGCGCCAACCCGGATCGCATTGCAAATGCTTTCAGGATTATGCTGAGCGACGAAAACGTCCAAGCCGTGCTGATTAATATCTTCGGCGGCATTGTCCGCTGCGACAAAGTGGCCGACGGCATTGTGCAGGCCATGAACACAGTCGAGGTGAAGGTACCGGTAATCGTCAGGCTGGACGGCACAAACGCAAAAGAAGCCGGCGAGAAACTTAAATCGTCAGGCCTCGAGTTCCGTGTGGCCGAAACTTTCGAGGACGCTGCGCGATTGGTAACGGAATTGGTTTCGTAGAGTTGCGGTAATTATTTCAAAGTCCAACATCAGGGCGGGTCTTTCCCGCCTTTTTTTTATATTTAAATACTATATTATTATTTAATATATTACTCTATCCTATTAATATGATTGTTATTTAAGACGACAAATAAAATATTAATATCGCAGAATCGTTTCGGATTGTAATGATACTCTATAATTGAAAACCACTAAGTATTTGTTTAAGACATACGATTTTTTCAAGGCATGAGCTTTTATGCCTGATCGATGCTTCATTGTGCAAATCAACTATTTTTCATTATTATCAAAGGGGTATTTTTATGAAAAGATTTCTACTGATTTGCGTGTTGTTGGCCTTGGCCACAGCAGAATTAATGTCCCAAACCGGATCCGTAACATATCAGGGAAGGTTGCTCGAGAGCGGTTCGCCCGTAACGGGAACGAGGACAATAGCAATTACAATATATGACGCACTGAATGCCGGCAATGTCGTCGTTGCCACTCAAACCTTTACCAACACAACAGTTACGAATGGCCTGTATTCTGTGGAGTTAACTGGTGTTAACGCCACCGCCTTTACTGCCGATGCTTACGTCGAGGTAACCGTCGGAAGTGTAACGCTTACGCCCAGGCTCAAACTGAACTACGTACCATTTGCGCTTGTATCGAAGGGTTTGTATGGCGCAACTGGGAACGCATTTCTTTCGACTGACGGAGATCTCACAGATAATTCTGATGCCAACATACCAACCGAGAAAGCTGTCAAAACTTACGTCGATGCGCAAATTATCGCAGGAGGCGGAGCCAGTACAGACCTAAGCAATTTGGTAGCAACCTCGATTAACCAAGCGCTCATACCCGACGCAAACAATTCCTATGACCTCGGCACGGGCGGTAAAAGGTGGAAAGATGCCTATTTTGCCGGAACAATTACTGGCAACCTGACCGGAAATGTTACTGGTAACGTTACTGGTTCGTCCGGCTCGTGCACGGGAAATGCAGCTACTGCAACAAGTTCTACTACTGCCACTAACGCAACGAATGCAGCTAATTCTGCAATCACAAACGACGACGCTACGGCAGCTGAAATGTTCCCAACTTGGGTTACGACGGCATCGGGAAACCAAGCGCTGAAAACATCTTCTTCTAAGTTTCATTACAACCCATCGACTGGTGCGCTGTCGGCAACTCTGTTTTTGGGTAACTTATCTGGCGATATTTCAGGCAATTGCGCTGGGAACGCCGCAACTGCTACAGATGCCATCAATTTCACCGGTTCGCTCACCGGAGACGTCTCCGGTACAATGGATGCCACACAAGTGGACCAAGTTGGTGGAGTAACTGCTGCCAATATCGCTGCTGGCGCGACACTGGCCAACAATGCTACCGACGGCAACACAGTTAGCACGATTGTCCGCCGCGACGGAAGCGGGGATTTTTCCGCAGGGGTAATAACTGCGACATTCGCCGGCGATCTGACGGGAAATGTAACAGGTACAGCATCCCTTGCAACTTCTGCGGACAATGCAGTTAATGCTGCAATTAATGATGATGTTGCAACCGCCACTCCTGTTTATCCAGCTTGGGTGGGAAGCAACTCCGGCAACCAGCCATTGAAAGTATCTTCGACGGCATTGTACTTCGTGCCGAGCACGGGAGTGCTGACTGCAACTACATTCGAAGGAGATTTAACTGGTAACGTTACCGGAAACGTTTCGGGGTCGTCCGGCTCGTGTACAGGGAATGCTGCTACTGCTACATTAGCAACCACAGCTACTAATGCAACTAATTTCACAGGTTCGCTCGCCGGCGACGTTACAGGACCAATGGGCACGACTGTAGTCGCTCAGGTCAACGGTGTTACTGCTGTCAACGTTGCAGCCGGCGCCAATCTGGCCAATGCAGCAACAAACTTAAATACTGTGAGTACAATTGTTCGTCGCGATGGAAGCGGGAATTTCTCCGCCGGGACTATTACTGCAAATATTACTGGAAATGTTTCCGGATCGTCAGGCTCGTGCACGGGAAATGCAGCTACTGCTACGACTGCTACTAACGCAACAAATGCTGCAATCACAAACGACGACGCTACGGCTGCTGAAATGTACCTAACATGGGTCTCGACGGCTTCCGGGAATCAAGCGCTGAAAACATCTTCAACTAATCTTCACTACAACCCATCGACAGGCGCGCTGTCGGCAACTGAGTTCATTGGTAATTTTACTGGCGATGTTACAGGGGATTGTTTGGGAAATGCTGCTACTGCTACAGCAGCTACGACTGCCACTGATGCGACTAATTTCACCGGATCGCTCGCCGGCGACGTTACTGGACCAATGGGCACGACTGTTGTCGCTCAGGTCAACGGTGTTACTGCTGCCAACGTTGCAGCCGGCGCCAATCTGGCCAATGCAGCAACAAACTTAAACACTGCGAGTACAATTGTACGTCGCGATGGAAGTGGGAATTTTACCGCCGGGACTATTACTACAGCGGGTATTGTACTAACAGGCAAGACTGAGCTCTCGGTTGCCACCGAAAGCACTGATTTGAATTTAGATGATTATGCTGCGTACTCGATTATTAAAGTCGCCCTTGCTGATGGTGGCGCAATGACCTTACCCTCAACAGGGGTTGTGGATGGTCAAATACTGATTATCATTAACGATTGCACGGCAGCAACACCCCTCACATCGGGTTCGATATCGATCGACCAAGGGAAAATGGCAGTCCTCGTGTATTACGGCCAATGGTATGCTCAATAAACCAATATTAACAACAAATAAAAGATAAGCTTATGAAAACAAAATATCTTATTGCTGCGTTGTTGTGTTGGTTTGTTTTCTCATCTGCTTGGGCCACGCCAGGCTCAGTTGATGAAAAGAAAATGGCAGCGCCAGCGGCGGGGAAATCGTCAGGAGGCCTGTATTCGAATTATGGGATCATGGGCGAACCAACCGTCGGGCTGCAAAACAACGGAACAACCAACAATGTATTCGGGTTCCTTGCTGGACTTGATTTCTCCATAGTCATCAATACTAATAGCGTAGTAATGGATGGCTCGGACGTTTCCAGAGCGATTTGCTACTGTTCGATCACCGACGACGCAGGATACTCGATTTCCTCGAGGGGTATCTGTAGGAATTCGAGCGGTAATCCGATAAAAACAGAAAACCAGGTGGCCTGTGGGTCTGGCAATGGTAATTACTCGGGAACCATCACCGGGCTTAGTACTGGGACAACGTACTACATCAGAGCCTGGGCCACAACATCAACCGGTTCAACCGTTTACGGCAACCAGCTAACCTATTCCACGATACCAACGCTCGGCGAGTGGGGCTTGATTGCCTTTATTAGCCTCATTGGGCTGATCGGCGGGATTGTCGTTTGGCGGAAACTCTGTTAAGATGCTCTGTGTTTAGTATTATTATTGAAGCAGTGGGGCCGTCCTCACTGCTTTTTTTTAGGGATCTATAACGTTTTATGGGTACTGTACCAAATACCATTAAGAGCGAGTTTATAATATCAAAATTATATTACCGCATAGCGGTTGTAGTATTGAAGTGAGTTGTTTCCCCTATGAGCCTGTTGAAATAGTAACTCTGTGCCATCCTACGGGTTAACCCGTAGGTTCGACCCAAGTCATATCTTCAGTATTATCAATGTATTAGCAAAATCCTTTCTTTAGCCCACTTTGAAAAAGGAGGTTGGGGGATTTGTCAGTATTTCTATGAGTTACTGCAACTTTGGCTATGGGGCAAGCCCCATTGTTGCAAGTCTTGTACTATTTCAACAGCCTTCTAAAACTCTTAAAGCAACTCGGAATATAGCGCTTTTAGTTTCTCGGAGGATTCAGCAGAAAGGGCCGTGATGTCTTCCCGTGACAGCTCCGGCGAGAAGAATTGCGCTTCGGAGAATCGCAGCTCAATTTTGGCAAAGGGCCGTGGGAAAATGAACTTGTCCCAACTTTTGGAAAAGGATTTGTAGCCCTTGATGTCCACGCCGCAGTAGTAAACAGGCCGATCGGTGCGCTGGGCGGCCACGATTGCGCCCACTTTGAATTCGTAACGCGGGCCGCGCGGGCCGTCCGGCGTCATCAAGACAATATTCGAATTCAATTTACCAACAATTTTACGAAGCACTTCGCCGCCTCCGCGAGACGAAGACCCGCGAATAAGGTCGAACTCCCAACGCTCGAGCAAGTCAGAAAGGAATTGTCCGTCTTTGCTCAGGCTGACGACTGCGCTTGCGCTTTTGTGCGCAAAATACCGCCACACGGGCATCATATACCCATGCCAGAAAGTAATAATAGCCGGGCCGCCGGCCGGTGGATTCACGACGCGAATGCGCCAAGTACGGCTGATTAGCCTGAGCAATCCATAACCAATAAAATGTATAAGATTTTTAACCATATCAATTGAATTCATTCCTATTCAGAATTTTTGGTTCACTTCAAACCGAACCAAATTGCTATGCAAAAATACGTAAGAATTTGCAAATGGTTACAAAGAAATAATCAAGGATTTATCATTTATCGTTGTTATTAATTAGTATAAATTTTTAACTCTATTTGATGAAAGGAAAAATAATTTATTGTTTTTTTCGTTAATTGCTATATATTTGCAAAATAGGATTGGAAAAAGGCGAATAGCTTTTTACTATACCCAAGCAAAGCACTGGTTTGAAATTCTAAAATCTTATTCTAATTGAAAATTTTGAATTTACTTAGGAATACATGATCTATGCGTAAACCTTTTATTATGGTCGTAGATGACAATCGAATTACAACAAAGCTGCTCCGCCGGTACCTCGAGGCAAATGGCTACGAAGCCAAAGAGGCCTATGACGGAATCGATTGTTTGGAAAAAGTTGAAGAGAGACTTCCCGATGCAATTGTGCTCGACGTTATGATGCCCCGCCTGGACGGATATGAAACAGTTAAGAGACTGAAATCCCAAGATCATACGAAGCACATCCCTGTCGTCATCGTAACGGCATTGAACGACGTCGCGAATCAAATCAAATCTATCGAAGCCGGAGCCGACGACTTCCTTAGCAAACCAATCGAAGAGAAATTGCTCATCGCCAAGGTGAAACTGCTCAGTTCGCTCAATATTGAATTGCAAAAATTTACAGCGCTTGCCGACGCGATCACCAAATCCTCCAATGGCGGCCCGGCAATTGCCGGAAGAACTGTCGAGTCGATTCTCGCAGAAAACGGATTTGAATAAGCTACTTGGATTAATTCAAAGGCAATATAAATAGCCGAACTATCTTTAATTGATATGTTCGGCTATTTTTTTATATTTTTCCGAAGCAAGTTGGTTGGCAATTTATAAACATTCGGAGGTTGCGGCTTTTCCTCTACCTTCTTGGCCTTGGCGGGTTTGGTGGCCGGTTCTTCGGGAGCGTCTGAACTGCCGCCATCGAGCAGCTGTGGATTCGAGGGCGTCGTGTGTGGCTCCTCCGTTTCGGGTGCGTCCATTTTCAAATCGTTAATGGCACGAATCCCTCGTTGGAACAGAGATTTCACCTCATCAACTCTCGGTGCGATGAAATCGCCTTGTGGCTGGATTTGCGGCCCGCCCTCATCTCTCGTGGGTTCCGATAGATCAATCAGTTTTTCATCTCGGCGCACGCCCATGTCTTCCAATTCGATTAGGCTTTCGTTTTCGTTATCGCCAATTCCATTTTCAGACTTGATTACTCCCACCTCGCGGATAATTTCGTCCAATTCATTCCTCGATTTAATTGCCCTTGCATCGGAATTGCTAATCTCTTTTTTCATTGATGGCTCGAGCACATCGGGATTTCCGGCCGGTCGGCGGTCTATGTCATTAATGGCAGGCGTATAGAACTCCCCTTCCGAATGAACCGTTATTGAAGATTTATCATCATTCAAATCGTTTACAATCAAATTGCTCTGCTCTGGTTTCGCGACTGGCTTGACATCATCCGACTCGACTACCGACAGATTGCTAATCCGTGAAACTGCCTCGAGTGCGCTTTTCTTGGGAATGAAGATATCATTGCCGATGCTGACAGCCGGATGGTTGATCTGGGCAATCCTGACAGACTCGCCCTCGCGAAATGCCACGCAAAGCGCCCCCACAGTAATCGTAAGTTCGCCCTTACGAAATCGTATCGATGCGTTGCCATCGGAGACCTCCGCATCGGCGCCCAAATGCTTCGCGAAATCGTGGACGGAAATAAATTCCTGTCCGTCAATTATGTTTGCTCTCGAGCTTCTCGCTGTCTTCGATGATGGGCGCGGAGGCAATGCAGCCGCATCCATTCCTGCCAAGGCTATGATCAGCACTATAAGTATAATATTTGATTTATTGAAATACACTTCTGTTCGTCTATCCCCAAAAAACACATAAAAAGCAGAACACATTCCGCCGCGCAAATATAACAATACAAATGTTGTTCCCGAAATCTTTTTTTTGGGATCACATGGCAAAATATTTCTTTAAGTGAATCAATTAATCTATTCAAATACAGGTAATTCGGCCATTCGGAATTCATCATCGCTAATGTATCCGCCTTTGCTTTTTATATAATCTACCAAGTCTCGAAATATTGGCGATCGGCTTATAATATGCGGGTTGGCTAATATTATCAAACGGTTTCGCGCTCGCGTCAGCGCCACGTTTAGCTTTCGGTCGATTGTCGTCCCATCTTTCGAGTAGTAAGAACATATGCCTGGCAGCTGTTCGGCATAGTTGATAGCGTAAGAAATCACGATTGTGTCCCGTTCGCTGCCCTGATAGCGTTCGATTGTGTCCACGGACACTTTCTGGCTGAGTTGGGCCGGAAGCCGTTTGATGATTTCGCCGCATTGCGCCCGCCACGGGGCCACGACGCCGATACTCTTTTCGTCGAACTCAGCGCCCATTTTCCGTTGAATTTCGCTGGCAATCACAGCCGCCCGCCGCGCCTCTTCGAGGTGGATTTTGCTTCTTTTCTCGGGCTTCGATTCGATCAGCAATACACGATTTCGCGCCAGCAGAGCTTCCAGTGGGTCTCGTGAGGCGGTATCGAAGAAAACATCCTCGTGGCGTTGCCAGCCATCTTTGTCCATAATTTCCAATGTCCCGCCATAGAAGCGAATGTTTGGAAATTCTTGAATTTGGTCGTGCATTCTGGCTTGGGTTCGCAGAGTGGCTTCGGCCTCGTACCCATTCGCGCGCGATTGCGCTGCCAAACGTTCGAAAAGCGAGCCGGAAAGCCTTTCCAAACCGATTGCGGCAAGCGGCTCGGACTTCGCGGCGGCCATTGCCTCGGATTGGAGCACGATGGCCGGCAGCTGGCATTCGTCCCCGATCATAATAAACCTGCCGACTGACGTGAGCAATCCGACAATTTGCGGCTCGAGAATCTGGCCGGCTTCGTCGATTATTGCCGTCGAAAAGTTGTGCATACTCAAAATCTCCGGCTGGGCCGAAATGGAAGATACCGTCGAGACGAAGACGCGGGTTTGGGCGATTCTTTGGTATAAATCGGCAAGCGAAGTATTCTCGGCAATCATTGATATCAGGACGTCTGTGTGTTCGCTCGATTCCTTGCCGCCCAACCGTAGGAACGGCACGCACGGCGAAATGCGCTTGATTGCCGAACATATCTCGTCCACGGCGCGGTTCGTATATGCCAGAACGAGGATTTTTTCTGTTTCATCTTTGAATACTGTTTCGACCAGAGTGCGAAGCATGTACGAAGTTTTGCCTGTCCCGGGCGGGCCTTGGATCAGGAAATAATCCCGGGCCGAAAGCGCTCGATTCAGTATTTGATTCCTTTCCTCGGAGAGATAGTCCACCTGCGAAAGCGACCGATTGGCAAACTCGGGCCTTTCGCGGCCCAGCAGTATATCGCGCTTCCGTTTCGCCGATGAGATCAGGCTGAAAAGAGAAGAAAACAGCGAGCGACTTGTGAAATCCATATAGTCCGGTTCGAGCACCCACAGCGGACTGGACAGAAGCACGTCGCGCCTGAAGAGTTTGTTCCGCAGGCTGACGGTAACGCTTTCGGCCGAGATTTCGCGAATCGAGCATTTAATTAGTTGCATGTTCAACGGGTCGGCGGTTCCGGCGTCGCTATAGGGATAGAGAATTGCGATGTCGCCCTTTCTGATCGACGAAATCGAAGCGCCCGATTCGGGCCGGCGGAAGCGAAGTTTCATGCCCTCGAAATCGCTTTCCTCTTCGATTAGAACCAGGTTGGAAAGCACGTTCATTGCCTCTTCCTTTTCGATGAGCGACGAACGCCACAACTCGGCAAAACCGCCACGCCTCTCGCCATCCGGGGTTCCTGTCTTCGCTGAATAGACCTCGTTTTGGATGAATGAAGAGAAACGGCAGAAATAGTCGCGTTCGGTTTCGTCGGCGGCGGTGAACACCTTTTCGAATTCGATCATTTCGTGTTGGCTGAACGGCGGCACTGAGTACGGGCATTTACTTCCCAATTTGTCGAAGATTGCATACTTGCCCACGGAAAGCGATCGCTCCCAGGCCACAATTTTGTTCCGAAGCGAAAGCACTTTTTGCTTCTGCTGTGGAATGTTCGGAGTGTCGCGTAGCGGTTCTTCTTGGGCCGCGGAATAGAGGATTTTCGAGTTGCCTGTGCGCCCTTCGATGGCCGAATCGAGCAAGAGGTTGTAGCAGGTAGTTTGCGCCAAATGGTTGGGCCATACGCCAGTCTGGACGCGCTTTGTGTCGCTAATGGCTTGGGTAATGTCTTTGCTCGGGGCGCGCCCGCTTTTCAGCTCCACGATGTCTTTTTTCCTCGTGTCGCCAGCGTATTCCATCAGCAGGTCGAGCCTGCCCTGAATGCCGAATTTCGCCGATATGAAAGTCGGTTCGGCAGTTTTGTATTCGGCGTCCAGCAAAGGTAGAATCGATTTCATTGAACTAAAAGTCTCTCGGACGCTCTCCTTGATCGTCATCAATGCGCCGTTGCCGCTTTCGGGAAGCGCGAATACCTGAAGCGGTTTGTAGCGGAGCGCCTTCTCGAACGATTCGTCGAAATTGCTCTCGGGATTCGTAATCAGGTCGTCGAAGAGCGAGTTTACGATGTTTCCCTTGATCATGGCGGCTGTGCCGAGCTTCTGAATATACCGTTTCAGGAAATAAAGGAATGGGTTCGTACCATCCATAACGAAGCACTCGGATATGTCGGTTACGTCTACCAAATAGTCCGGCTCGACTGCCAAGAGCGATTCGGCGCCCGTCGTAATGTACTCTTGGGAGCGAGATTTCACGAATTTTACATTGAACAGGTTTATATTGGCGCCTTCCCAGACGTAGCTTCGCATTTCCCGCAACTCGCCGAAGAGCCTCAGTTCGTACTCCGCGCCGTCCTCCAGGCGCACGGCGAGGCTTGCGAATTCGTTGGCTTGGTTCGGTGCAGCCGGAGGCTTCGCCACGACGACAGCGCTAAGGAATTCGATTTTCTCGCGAGTAACCGAAACGAATGTGTCGGCCGACTCCTGGAAAGCACGCTCTTCGAATGGGCGCAAGAAATCAGGGACAGCCAAGCCGGAAATCTTGGAGAGGAATTCGGAGACGGTAGCGATTATTTGGGCAAAATCTGTGTCAGACGGCCTTGCGTTCTTTTTGGAAAGGCTCCTGACGCTCTGGAGCGCGCGGAAGAGCCGAGCCGAAAATTCCTTTGTGAACGAGTGGCCATCGGCCAGGAACACAATCCGGGAGTAATCTGTCGGAAAGAAAGTGTGCGAGTGCTCGACGGCGCGGGCAATTGCTTGGCGAAACACTTTCCCGAGCATCCCGGCCTTGGCCCGCGGTTCGGAGTCTTCGTCGGTGATGATGTCGATTATTTCGCTAAAATATTCCTGAGTAAGTTCTTTATCAAATTGCATAACTTTGATTCTTATATTTTCGTATCTTTGCTTCGTAATTTCGATTGAATTACGATTGCAAATTACGCAAAGTTGATGTGATTATGAACCAAATCTGCACGATATTATGAAAATTACTATTGACGAGACCGCCGGTTTCTGCTGGGGCGTCGTTCGCACGATCGACACAGTAGAAGAAATCTTGAAAAACAACACTGAGAAAGACGTTTACATACTTGGCGAGATCATACACAATCCGCCCGAGATTCACAGGCTCGAAGCAAAAGGCCTCAAGACAATCGTACACGAAGATTTGGACAGGATCGGCCCGGAGAATTCTGTCGTCATTATCCGCGCGCACGGCGAACCACCAAAAACCTATGCCGAGGCAGGCAGGCTGGGGCTGAACCTGGTCGATGCCACCTGCCCCTTGGTGAAAAACTTGCACGCAAAGGTGCGCGAATACTATGAGTCCGGCTACCAGATTGTGATCTTCGGAAAAAAGGAACACGCGGAAGTGATCGGTATCCGTGGCGTTTGCAACGACGAATGTATCGTTATTAAAAATGCTGAGGAAGCAATTTCTCAATTAGATTTCTCGCGGCGCGCCGTGCTCGTCTCGCAGACCACAATGGATAGGGCTACCTTTGCAAGCATTGCCGCCGAAATCGAAGAGCATTTCATCCAGAGCGGCCCGGGCGGCAAAGAGCTTTTTACGGCGAAGGATACAATTTGCAAATTTGTCTCCGGCCGCGAGGATCGGCTTGCCGAATTTGTGAAGTCCAATACGGTCATCGTTTTCGTTGCGGGCAAAAAGTCATCCAACGGCAAGAGTTTGTTTAACTTCTGCCATTCGATCAATCCACGGACGTATTTCATCGAATCGCCCGAGGAGTTGGAGGCCGAATGGTTCTCGGGGGCAGAGAGCGCAGGAATAACGGGCGCCACCAGCACGCCGCAATGGTACTTGGCCCGAATCAAAGAGGAACTCGAAGAGATGGTGGGAAATGAATAATAAAATTCATGATTCATTGGTAGGCCACACATCATTCGATGCTTTTTTCTGTTCAATATCGAATTGTATGGAAATGTCCCAAATACAATTATGAAACAGCCAGAACAAGTCTAACTCATTTTATACCGCGTTAGCGGTTGTTCTATTGTAGCAGAATAATGAGTTTTCTTTTATGATTTCGCGCGAGCGAATGTTCTATATGAATATAGTGGATTCAACAGCTTTTGAATAACAACCGCTATGGGGTATGATATGCACAACAAAAACTAATCCTACAATACAACAACCGCTATGCGGTAAAATATCATTTTATTTTACAACTCGCTCAAAATGGTATTAGGTACAGTACCCACACAAAACGATATAGAACAAAATAATATCATTTACTATTTGAATTCGGCCTTTTTGTCATTCCCGCTAAGGCGGGAATGAATCTCCTCTTTTATCTGTTAGTTACTTATTTCATAAATAAATTAATTATTCTTGTTTTATCTTGGAAATGAAATAATTCCATCGGCACCCCACACTTACTTCGATCCCACTTTTCCAGAAATTATCTTTCACACTATTATACATTCAAGAAACTTTTTCCGTACAAAGTGCACAAACTCTTGTTGAAAGAGGTTAACATTTATTATTTGCCTCGGTTGTAAATATTTAATAATTTTACGAATAGAGATGTTACAGTTTTTATTATTCATCTTAGGATCAGAATGAAGTTTTTCAAAACAGTTTCAATGTGCGTCGCCGGAGTGGCCGTTGGCGGTATGATACTCTCGTCGTGCGTTAAGAAACAAGACTCAGCTGCCTTCGACCTGAAGGACATGGACACCACAGCCAAACCAGGCGTGGACTTTTACCAATATGCCAATGGTGGCTGGCTGAAGGGCCATCCGATTCCGGCAGATCAATCCCGTTACGGGGCATTCGAGGAGTTGGAAGACAATAATCAGAAGAAACTCCGCGAATTGTTCGAGAAAGCATCCTCGAACAAAAACGCAACCAAGGGAAGCGTCGAACAAAAAATCGGCGATTTCTATTTCTCCGGCATGGACACTGCGAAGATCGAATCCGACGGCGTCAAACCGCTGCTCGAAGACCTCAAACTCATCGACGCAATAACCAAATCCGAAGACATCCTGCCCACGATTGCCAAAATGCAACTCACCGGCACGTATCCTGCGTTTGTGCTCTATTCGGGCCAAGACGACAAAAACAGCACGATGGTTATCGCCCAGTTTGCTCAGGGCGGACTTGGGCTGCACGACCGCGATTACTACCTCGGAGAGGATGCCCGCTCGAAGAGCCTTCGCGAGGAATACCTCAAATATGTTGCGAATATGTTCTCCTTCGCCGGAACCGAACAAACCGCACCAGCCGAGATTGCCACGAAGATTATGAATTTCGAGACGGAACTGGCCCGCTCGCATCGTACAAAACTCGAACTTCGCGACCCGATTAAAAACTACAACAAGACAAACCTCGATGGCCTGAAGAAAATGGCTCCCGGCGCCGATTGGGATGTTTATTTCACGACGCTTGGCGTAACCGCCACCACCGACCTCAACGTGGGCCAACCGGAATACCTCGCCGCAGTTGCTAAAATGCTTGGTTCCACATCCGTCGAGGATTGGAAATTGTACCTGAAATGGAATATGATCAATAACGCCGCGCCGTACCTCAGCTCGAAGTTTGTCGACGAGCAATTCCATTTCTATGGGACTGTGGTCTCCGGCAAAGAGAAAATCAAAGACCGTTGGAAAAGAGTGCTCAACGAAACGAGTGGCTCGCTCGGCGAAGCAGTCGGGCAATTATACGTAGAGAAATATTTTCCGCCCGAGGCCAAGAAAAAAATGCTCGATTTGGTCGGGAACCTGAAACTCTCGCTCAAGGAAAGGATTTCAAAATTGGAATGGATGAGCGAACCGACGAAGAAATTGGCTCTCGAGAAATTGGAAAAGATGAATGTCAAGATCGGTTATCCCGACAAATGGATTGACTATTCGTCTGTCGAAATTTCCCGCGAATCGTATTACAAAAACGTTGTTGCTGCCAATAAGTTTTCCGTCCGCTACGACCTGAACAAAGTCGGCAAGCCCGTGGACAGAAGCGAATGGGGAATGACGCCCCAGACGGTTAACGCATACTACAGCCCGAATATGAACGAAATCGTATTCCCTGCTGCAATTCTCCAGCCGCCTTTCTTCGACCTGAAGGCAGACGACGCACTGAACTATGGCGCAATCGGCGTGGTTATCGGCCACGAAATGACCCACGGATTCGACGACCAAGGCCGCCAATACGATGCCAACGGCAACCTTACCGATTGGTGGACCCCCGAGGATGCCGCAAAATTCAACGAAAAAGTGAAACCGCTGATTACTCAATTCAACAAGATTCTCATGGTGGACACAATGCACGTCAATGGCGAACTGACACTTGGCGAAAACATTGCTGACCTCGGTGGCGTAATGGTATCCTATACTGCTCTCCAAGCTGCAAAAGCCAAGACTCCCCAGAAAGAAAAGATCGACGGATTCACGCCCGAGCAACGCTTCTTCCTCTCGTTCGCTCGCGTATGGCGCGGCAATATCCGCGAGAAAGAATTAATGCGCCGCATCAAAGAAGACGTACACTCGCCGGCCAAAGCCCGTGTGAACGGCACTCTGCCGAACGTACCGTATTTCTACGATGCTTTCCCGGTTAAGCAAGGCGATCCTTTGTTCATCCCCGAAAACGAACGCGCAAAAATCTGGTAACAGCCCGTACAATTGAATCAATCAGCCCTCCGGCAGAGCGACAAGCCCTCGGAGGGCTTTTCATTATCTCCAACAAGCATTTATTATTTGCTTTCTTTACAATATTTTTGTAACTTTGCATTCAATTACGTGTAGATGTAATTGAAGATTGATATAATCACTACGGAAGAACCTATCGAATATATTTACTGCTTGAAAATATGAGAAGCTTGCAAAACTGAGAGAAATTCTTAATTTTGCAAGGGTTGTTTGATTAATTATTAAGCAGGCATTATGAAACACAAATTCGGTTCGGTTTTCTTCGTAGCGATGGTTGCATTGTCCGTACTCGGATCCGGCAGACTTTTTGCCGGCGCGGGTTGGGATGCCGAGAAATCTACTGTAAACGAATTAACCTTCTCTTTTACTCGCCATTTTTCTTTTGATACAATCACAAATGAGTACGGCTCTTTCCTCAGCGCGAATTGCCCCGATGCGGAGCATACCCCTCTGCTATTCGGATCGCCTGACTATATTTATTGCAGCGCTCTTCTGGCCGTGCCGAGCGAAAACGGATTCGAAGTAGTTTCTGTCGAACCTGATTATTCGCCCGTCAGTCTGCCGATCGCGCCCGTTTTCAAATCCGAGATTGATGAATCCGGCGCCGTTTGGAAAGAATTTTCATACTCTGCGCAGGACTACGCAAATACGGTTTCCCCGAAGAATTTCGAGGTCAGTTTCCACGGTATTGCCGGAGACCTCCCGATGGCCAAGGCCAGAGTTGCCCTCTTCGCCTACGACCAATCCTCGAAACAATTCCTTGCATTGAACAGCATCAGAATAACAATCAAATTCAATGCGAAACTATTCAGTGCAAACACTAATCGCGAGTTCAATCCGAATTTGATCAACAACAACGTTGCAAGTGCTTTCGCGATTCCTCGGAAGGCAACGGCCAGTTCAGACAAATCAAAACATGAAACGATACTTAGCGAAAACTCTCCATACCAAGTGAAAATCAAAATCCCCGCCGAAGGCGTTTACCGCATCACTGCATCAATGCTTTCCGGGCTTGGCATCAATATACCCCAAAGCGAAGTTAATACTATTAAAATCATTGGCGGCTCCGGATTGCCAATGGACGAAAATCCAGAAAAAGCCGAAGCCACAACAATGTGCGAGCAGCCAATAATCGTCAAGACTACCAATTCAGGCGACTTGGAATCAATTACTTTCTATGCCAATTCGGCCTCCGGTTTCGTGGGAGACTCCGCCGCGCATCGCTATAACAATTGGTATGGCTACACGAATTATTTCTTCCTTCGCTGGGGCGGAGCAGATGGGCTTCGGGCCACAGTTGCCCGTATCCCAAGTGGAACTGTCGCAAACTCACCTAAAACATATATCGAACGTTATTTCTTCGAGGAAAACCTCGTGAATCCATACCAACAGGGTTCTGGCCGTATGTTCTTGGGCCGCAGCATTATGCCGGCAATTTTTACGACGCAACTCAACGGCCTGGACCGCACCGGAATAATCAAATACAGGCTCGGAGTGGCGCAAAACGCACCGGCAACGGGCTATTTCGATATATTTGAAGGCGACACGAAAATTGTTGATAATGTAGCACTTTCGCCAAACGTAGAATATTCCTCTGGCGCCTACAGCGACATAGAGGTTGCTCTGCCGGCCAACAAGCTGACTTCGGACAACCGCAGCGTACTGAAATTTGACTACAAACCCACGCAGGTTGCTTCGTCGTCGGGCTTTTTCAGGTTTTTCGAGATTCACTATCCACGCGCCCTCTCCCCTATGGACAATTCAATAAGTCTTTTTTCCGATGCGAACCGCGGACTTACTGAATACTCCATTAACGGCTTTTCCGGTTCGGAAATTATCGGATGGGACGCCACAAACCGTTTCGCACCTGTTCTGCTGACCAATTCGGCAGTAACCGGTGGTATGTTTATTTTCCGAAGCGAATGCAATCCCTCCTCTCCGTCGCATTTCTTCGTTACGTCCAAAATCGCCCAACCTGAACTCGAGAAAATCGCGTTCGTTGACCTGCGTAAGGATCTGACCGGCGCCGATGCGATCGTCGTTACGTCGCCCGAACTGCTCGCCTCCGCCGAGTCGTACAAAGAATACAGAGAAAAGAACAATGGAATCAAGATTCAAATTGCCGTTACAAAAGATATATATAATGAATTCGGATCGGGCATTGCAGACCCGGCAGCCATCAGGAACTATGTGCGTTTCGCATACAAGAACTGGGTGCTGTGCCCGAACATTATAGTCCTCTGGGGCGATGGGCATTTTGACTTCAAGAACATTCAGACAAAAACGATTAACCATATCCCCGCTTGGCAATCATTGGAGCTTTCCGATTCGTTCTACCAACCCTCGTCGATATGCACAGACGATTTCTATGCCTTGATTTTGGGCAATGATAAGCTTATCGACATAGGTTTCGGCCGCGTTACCGTGCAAACGAATGCAGCCGGCGAATCGTACCTTCAGAAGCTGAAAGACTACGAACACTCTTCATCGCTCGACATTTGGCGCACTATGGCAACTTTGGTGGCAGACGACGGTCCGACCGGACAGGGCAAAGTCGGTACGAATGGCGCTGAACACACCAAACAAAGCGAACGGCTCGCCGGTTTGGATCCATTCGCAAACTACCAGAAAAAGAAGATTTATATGGGAGCATACCCAGTCGAGAATTCATCTCTCGGCCGCAGGAAACCCAAGGTCAATCAAGATATTATCAACACTACGAACACGCAGGGCGAAATGTTCCTCAATTGGATCGGCCACGGCAGCCCGCGCGTTTGGGCAGACGAATTAGTATTCGAAAGGGAAACAACAATTCCGCAAATGGTCAATTACGACAAATTGCCTGTTATGTTTTCCGCTTCGTGCGACAACGGCCGATTCGATATGACAGACGTCAACTCGCTCGCCGAAGAACTATTCCTATCGAAAACGGGCGGTTCAATTGCGTCTATCGCATCCACGCGATTAGTCTCCTCGTATGGCAATGAAATCCTACAAAATGATCTCTATACTAACATACTAACACGCGATGCTAAAACAGGACTCTTCCCGAACCTTGGGACGGCCCTTAAGTTCACAAAAGAGAAACTCGACGACGAAAACAGCCGCAAGCACGTCCTGCTCGGCGATCCGCTTCTGAAAATGCTAATTCCTGACTACCGCATCGTAGTCGATAGCATCAATGGCGTCGATGTGGTCAATCTGGATTCTATTGTCCCTCTCGAAGGCCTCGCCCTTGTACGCATTTCGGGCGAAGTGCGCCTGCCGGACAATTCCGCTATCGACGTAACTTACGACGGTGTGTTGACCATGAACATGTTCGATGCCGACGAAAATATCACAGCAACCGAGTTTGACGGTTCGGTTCATAACTTCACGAGGAACGGTAGCGCTTTGGTGCGTACTTCGTTCACGGTCGATAAGGGTAGGTTCACAGCTGAATTCTTATTGCCCAAGGATATTGCCTTCTCGAATCAAACCGGACGATTATTCCTTTACTCGTTCAGCAACGACAAATCGCGTTTCGCCATGGGTATGAATACGAGTTTTGCTGTGGTCGGGCTGAATACGACGGCCGTGAACCCCGGAACCGGGCCGAACATGAAAATCTATCTCGATTCGCGTTCGTTTACGAATAGGGACGTCGTGAGCAAGAACCCGTTGCTGATCGTGGATCTCCGGGACGACGACGGTATTAATACTACAGGCGTCGGCATTGGCCACAAGATCGAAGCATGGATCGACGACAGTCCGCTGCCGATCGACCTGACGGACAAGTATCGGAATTCGCTCTACGATTCGAAAGCCGGCAGCATCGAAAACGTCATTAATGGTTTATCCAACGGATACCACTGGATCGAAGTCCGCGCATGGGACATTTTCAACAACCCAACTGTCGGCACTGCAGAGTTCTTCGTCGTATCCGATTCGAAAGAGATTGAAACTTTCGAAATGGACAACTACCCCAATCCATTTGATTTTTCGACGACATTCCGCTTCAAACACAACCTGACGCCTCCCTTTGGCGCCACGATAAAGATTTACAATTTGGCAGGTGTTTTGGTACGCACTCTTCGTTCGGAGCTATCGGATCTTCATTTCTCCGAAGTGCCTTTCGATGGCCTTGACGATTCGGGCAAACAGCTTGCAATTGGTTTTTACACGTACATATTGACTCTGACCTCGACCTCCGGGGTCGATGGCACAAAGACCGGCAGCTTCGTCGTTAACCGATAGATACCGGCCTTCGAAGTGAATAATTTGAAAAATGAATAAAAATATTGTTTAAAATATTTTATTTGTCGCAAAGAATTCGTAAATTGATTATTTGCGTTTTAGTTTGATGAAAAGATTTTTAAGATAGAGGAGCAATTAAATGAAACAAAGAATCAGGGCAGAATATCCGATTATCATTCTCTTAGGATTCATCCTGGCATCTTTCAATGCAAACGCGCAAGCATTCGGCGCTGCAGTGCCATTCCTTGTCATTTCGCCTGATGCTCGAGGTAGCGGTATGGGCGAGGTTGGAACGGCCATTGCCGACGATGTTGGTGCCGTGTTTTGGAATCCGGCCGGTTTCGGGTTCAAGGATTCAGTTCTTGTCAATGCAAATACTGAAGAATACCAACCCTATAGGCAAGTTATGATTTCGGCTTCGCGCTGGTTGCCACAGTTCAATGCTGATCTGTTTTATGTGAATGGTGCATTTGCCCACTATTTTCCATCGCTCGACGGCACGCTTGCGCTGAACGTTACATTTATGAACCTCGGACAGTTCACGAAAACTGACGAGAGCGGTAATGCGCACGGCACCTTCCTATCAAACGAGATAGCTTTTGGACTTTGCTATGGTACAATTATCGCCAAAGACCTTGCCCTCGGTATGCAACTGAAATTCATCCGCTCGAACCTCTCCCCCACTCAGTCCACCCCATCCGGCGGATCCGGCGTGGGCTATAGTGGCGGTTTCGACCTTGGAATCCTTTGGAAACCCAAAGAGCTTAAGATTTTCGATCTGGACCTGCAAGACAACTTGGCTCTTGGCGCCAACCTTCAAAACGTCGGCCCGAAACTTACATACATTGCCGAATCCGACCCGCTCCCGACGGAACTCCGTTTGGGCATCGCATACGACATCTACGAAGATCCGGACAACACTCTGAAGCTGGCCTTCGACTACGCGAAGCTCCTTGTTCGCCGCGACAGCTTGGATTCCGATCCTCTTCCTAAATCACTCTTCACCGGTTGGGGACGCCCCGGCGCATCGCTTTGTTTCGGTGCCGAATGGTGGTATCGCCAAGTGTTCGCCCTCCGTGCCGGATACTTCCACGAGCCATCGCCCTCGAGCAATCGCAAGTACCTCAATTTCGGCGCAGGCCTTCGCGTGGCTCCTCTCAACGTCGATTTCAGCTTTATCAGCCCGATGGAGGAAAACCACCCATTGGCAAATACAATGCGTATCACGCTGAAATTCGATTTGAACTAAGCTCAGAAATGATAAACTACAAAGCTCGGCTTTCACTTCAGTGGGCCGAGCTTTTTTTATTACGTAACGATTTGAATATCTCGTTTTCATGTCGAAATAACTGCTTTTGTCATTCCCGCGCAGGCGTGAATCTCATCTTCATGCAATATATTTCTCGAATAGATATTATCCAAAAACTTATAAAGAATGGGTCTATAACGTTATGTGTGGGTATAGCCATTAGATAGAATGCTCTTGAACCTTCCAAAGGTTAATGGCTCAGTTGTAGGGGTTCAATATTTGCAGGGGTTCAAAAATTGTACGGTTTCAGAATTTGTTGTAGGGGTTCAAAATTTTGAACCCCTACTTTCTGGCCGCGCTTTCCTTAGTGTCTCCCTGGAGAGCGCGGGGAGCAAAATATATCCGATTTTATTCACATTCAATTGGGAAACATGCAAGGTAATAGTACAAAACCCAACCATGATCGGTGTATTTATATAATTCATCCCCAACAATAGCATAGTCATAATTATTCAAAAATATCACAGCTGGCGTCATGCTGGATTGATCTACGTAATACTTCCTGCCCCAATGAGAACATTTTGTTGGTATATAATCACGTAGATATTCTTTACGCAGATATTTTGATACCTCTCGGTCTATGCTTGAATAGAAAACACCAAACTTAGTTTTTTGTTTTGGCTTTATATTTTTCAAAAATGTATTCATTTGTGATATTCTTTGAAAATTATTCGTAAGCTTTTTTTGTGAATTTATTGGCCGGTATGGCATCAAACAATTGATCATCGAATTGAGGTCATAGAAATCACAAAACTGTTTTTTGGTATTTCCATCCGAGATGCACTTACCAATATCCATAAGAGTATTGTTGATAATCTCCATCGCCTTCTTGTCTTTTTCGGAACCTTTGAGTTCAATCAAAATTACTGTATCGAAGAAAACAATTCTTTTGTTCATTTTCCGGAACTGATACAAAGTCTCAATCAATTCGTAGGCTCTCTTTTCCATCTCGGGAAGAAAAAAGAATTCAATTTCTTCCATTGGTTTGATCTCGTTGCGCCAGTCGTTCATATATGAATCGAGTTGTTTCTTTTCTTCTGTTACGTAGTCGCGAAGAATCAGATCGACAATGCTATCTTTGCTTCGAGGGATATTGTATAGTTTATCAACAGAGTCTTCGCTTGGCTCTGTTTTCATGGCACTTAGAATATTGAACAGGTTTTCTGGTCTGGTTATGCTATCAAAAGCATTATTATTTTTATAATTGCCGATATTGAACCCTTCTGAATAAAATACACTTACCTTGTTTCTTTCAGTGGAACAATCAAATGTTAGTGCTTGATCATACAACAAATACGAATAATAATTCCTTCGTCGAAAGTAAAGAGCTGAATCTATCGTCCGGTTCTGAAATACTATTTTAACTGAATCACACTTATCATAATAAGTTCCAATAATATTCAAATCACTGAAAATACTTTTAGAATCATATTCTGCATTTTCTTTTCCTATGCGAAACAGGACATAGGCCTCTTGGGCTGTGTCCTCTGGCATGTTCCGAGGGACAAATAATACATATTTCCCGCCGGGGAATGATTCAACCTTTTCAATCTCAAATTTATCGACCGGTTTGAAAATGAACACTTCTCCATTAACATGGATTGAATCGTTTGAAAAAGCGTACATTATCGATGCTGTCGATAGAAACAAAATCAAAATGAGTTTTACCATACAATTCCTGTAATATATAAATAGGCTTATTTTTCGAAATTATCAAAATACTCAATAGCCCTCTCGGTAACGATGCGGACGGCTGTTTGGAATGGTTCGCCGGCCATGCGCGCACCGGCCGCTTGTTTGTGGCCCCCGCCGCCGAACTCAGCTGCAAGCTCGCGCACGCTGATTCCATTTTTCGAGCGGAAGGAAATGCGTGTCTCGTTCCTTTCAGTGATTTCGCTCAGCAAAACTCCCATTCGCGCACCGCTCACCATCAGCAAACGGTCGGAGAAGTTCTCGATGTCCATCTCGCGCGCTCCGGTGCGACTAAAGTCTTCTGCCGAAATTTTCATTACCACCAGCCCGCCATCACAATATATATCCATTTTCGCGAGCGTGGTCCCGAGCAGCAGTACAGCCTGCGCCGACATCGTATTATATACTTCATCATAAATCCTGACCGGGTCGGCTCCGCAATCGGCCAGCTTCGCAGCCATTCTGAATGTATCGCCGGAAGTCTTATCGAACCGGAAGCCTCCGGTGTCTGCCATAATGGCGGCATAGAGGCATGTGGCGGCCGTTTTCGAGAATTTCGAGACGCCGGAGAGTTCGAGAAATCTGTATATCAGCTCGCCAGTGGAAGTGGCAGCAGTCTCGGAAACGATAATATCTGCCATTTTCGATGGATGCAAATGGTGGTCGATTAGAACTTTCTTTGCATTCGATGCCTGATAGGCGCCCTCGACCGATGCCAAGCGCTGGGTTTCGTTCAGATCGAGCGCAAAAATCACGTCCGCCGAAGAAAACTGCCCGAAGCAATCGTCAGTATAGCTGATGATCGTCTCCACGCCAGGCAAGAACCGCAGATTGGCCGGAACCGAGCCGTGAATGAACACGTTGGCTGCCTTGCCCATATTCCTCAAGTGTTCGGACAGCGCCAGAGCCGAGCCCAATGCGTCGGCGTCGGGGTTCAAATGCACGGCAATCGAAAACGTCCTCGATTCGCCGATCAAAGAAATAATTGAACTATAATTTTTTACGAGTGAATATTCCGATTCTGAACGTCTTGTTTCCATTTCAAACATACCTAATTTCCAAAATTGCTGATACAAAAAAGCGCATACTTGCATACAAATCTACGAATTATTGCAAAGATAAAAATACGGCTGTGTGAATTTCATAAAAAAGTTGTAAAATATGCCCCTCAAACGCATTGTGATTTTTTTCACCATCGCCACGCATCCTATTTGTATTTTTTGAATTTAGCTCGTTTCACATAAATATAATTTTTCCACAATACGAATTTTGAACAATATATTCGTGAAAAATTATTAACTTTGTACGTAAGAATTTTTGCTCATTATAAATAGTTGAATACTATGATTAGTGAATTTGGAATAGCGTTAATTTTCTTTATACTCGGATTCATGTTCGTCGGGATAAGCATTTTCTCGTCGGCATTGATACGCCCGCACAGGCCAAATCCGATAAAGAACTCGACCTACGAATGCGGCGAGCAACCGATTGGAAACGCATGGATTCGGTTCAATTTCCGTTTCTATGTGGTTGCCCTTGTCTTCTTGCTGTTCGACGTCGAGGTGGTCCTTCTATTCCCATGGGCCTTGGTCTTCAAGGAGCTTGGTGTGTTTGCATATATCGCAATGCTCGTCTTCTTCTTCATTCTGATTATTGGTTTGGCTTATGACCTTGGCAAGGGTTACCTCGATTGGGACAAGCCATCGCCGGTAATACCAAAACTGAAAGATTTAATCGTTTCAAAGAAAGATAATTAAGAGGTAAAAATGGGACTTCTAAATAGATTAAATGACCCCTTCGAGGGCGGCGGATTCATGCTTGGGACTGTCGAAGACGTTTTGAATTGGGGGCGAAGCAAATCCGATTGGTATTTGCAATTCGGACTTGCCTGCTGCGCAATCGAGTTTATGGCCGTGAACGCCTCGCACTTCGATTTCATGCGCTTTGGCTGCATTCCTCGTTCCAGCCCGCGCCAAGCTGATTTCATCATCATCAGCGGTACGGTAACGCTTAAAATGGCCGAAAGAATCAAAGTGGTTTACGAACAAATGGCCGAACCGAAATATGTTATTTCGATGGGATCGTGCTCGAATACGGGCGGCCCATATTGGGAACACGGCTACCACGTGCTGAAAGGTGTCGATCGCATCCTGCCGGTGGACGTCTATGTCCCCGGATGCCCACCGCGCCCCGAAGCGCTCGAAGAGGGCATGATCAAACTCCAGAAAATGATTAACCAAGAGGCTATCTTCAACAAACGTAAGAGATTGGCCGAAGAAGAAAAAAACTTAAATAATAAATAAATTTGGCTCGGGTACTATGTTGCAAAAAGATATTTACGATACGCTAAAAAAACAATTCGGCGACAAAATCATCTCCTTCTGCGAAGAAGAGAATTTTGATCCGTTTATCGAGGTCGCGCCCGACGCTTTATTCGACATCGGGTTGGAACTTCGCGACAAAGATAACCTCTCATTCGATTTCCTGAATCTGCTGACGGGAACCGATTTGGGAACGGACCTCGGAGTCGTGCTGCACCTGTATTCCACGAAACTGAACCACAACCTCGTTATCAAAACGAAAGTGCCGAAGGACAATCCCAAACTGCCCACTCTGGAGCGCGTCTGGAGGACAGCCGACTGGCACGAACGCGAGACTTTCGATATGTTCGGCGTCGAATTCGAAGGGCACCACAACCTGATTCGCATCCTTTGCCCGTACGACTGGGAAGGCTTCCCTCTCCGCAAGGATTATGTTACTCCCGAAGAATATCATGGAATGAAAGTACCATTTTAGGTTAATATAAAAGATAAATTATGTCTCACGAAATTAATATAATGGATCCCTTTTGCGTAAACGAGCTGTTTGTTGATGCGTCGCATCGTGCCAAACCATTTTTAAAGTGGGCAGGCGGCAAAAGCCAATTACTTAACGCATTCAAGGAACTCTATCCAACGGAGTTTTTTGACGGTCGTATTGAATATTACTTTGAACCATTTATTGGAAGTGGGGCTGTTTTCTTTGATATTATTCGTAGTTTCCATATTAAAAAGGCTTATCTCTACGATATAAACGAGGAATTAATACTTACATATAAAGTCATACAAAAAGATGTTCATGGATTGATAAAATTCCTTGACCGTTATAGTCAGAATTATTTGAAACTTGACCGAAAAGACAGAATTGATATCTATTATGAAATAAGGAACAATTATAATTCCCAACGATTCAATATTGATTACAGTTCATATTCGGAAAACTGGATTCCAAGAGCAGCTCAAATGATTTTCTTGAATAAAACATGTTTTAATGGTTTATTCAGATTTAATTCCAAAGGTGAGTTCAATACGTCTGCCGGCGATTATATTAATCCCCAAATTCTTAATTCAGAGAATCTGCGCAATGTATCTAAAGCGTTGGAAAATACCATTATAAAATGTTGCGATTATTCAGATTTCGTTAAAGATTTGAAAAGAAAATCATTTGTATATTTCGATCCACCATATCGACCAATTAGCAAAACTGCTAACTTTACATCTTACAGTAAAGATAGTTTCGGGGATGACGAACAAATCAAGCTATCTCAACTATTTAAGGAGCTAGACGAGCAGAATTTCAAACTGATGCTTAGCAACTCCGACCCGAAAAATATCGACGCTGACGATAATTTCTTTGATGATTTATACGAAGGTTTCAACATTACCAGGGTTCCAGCCAGGAGGATGATTAATTCAAAAGCCAGTTTACGCGGTTTTATTAATGAAATTGTAGTTACAAACTATTAACAATATGCAACAAGGTACTAAAGGAAATATTAACGGACGTTTATTAGAATCCACTGTTAAAAACACGATCTGTCAAAAGGGTTTTGAAAACGTTAAGTATCGTGAATGGGAGAGAAACCAATCGGAATATGGAGATGAACTCTTATTAGAGAATGTTCCTTATAATACCATTTACAATCACAAAGGAAATACTGAATTCTTGCTAAAGTCAGTCAAATATAATTTAGAAATTAGAATTGAGTGTAAATGGCAACAAGTTAGCGGATCTGTCGATGAAAAACTTCCTTATCTCTATCTGAATACTATCGAATCTATGCCTGAAAACGATATTATAATTCTTATAGATGGGAAAGGCTGGAAACCCGGAGCTATTGAATGGCTGAGAGATGCTGTTTCACAAGGAAAGTATTTGAAAGAGGGTTCAATAAAAAAGAACATTAGAGTATTTGGTATAACAGACTTTATAACTTGGGCTAATAGATTATTTGTATAATAGATGAATATATAATTAATATATAGGTTTATTGTGAGCGAAAAGAAAATTATCGACTTGGATATGAGCAGGGTTGATTCCGAAAGAATGAGAATCAATATGGGCCCGCAACACCCCTCGACCCACGGAGTGCTCCGCTTGGAGGTGGAGGTGGACGGCGAAATCGTAACTGAAGTTGTCCCCCACATCGGCTATCTGCACCGCTGTTTCGAAAAGTGTTGCGAAAGCATGACCTATCCGCAGATCATACCCTACATCGACCGTATGGACTACATCTCGAGCATGAACAACGAGTGGCCGTACGTCATGGGTATGGAAAAACTCTTGGGCATCGAGGTCAGCGAAAAAGTCGAGTACATCCGCGTGATCTGCGCCGAGCTGAACCGCATCGCGAACCACCAGATCGCCGTTGCGACTTTCGGGCTTGATTCCGGCGCTTTCACTCCGTTCCTGTATTTCTTCCGCGACCGCGAATAC
>CAZSWR010000036.1:0-32693 GCA_964610885.1 uncultured Hyphomicrobiales bacterium
TCTCTATTTTTCCGCATAAACCGTTACGCTCTCGACTATGTTGCCTTGGGCGCGGTATTGGGCCAGCTCCTCTGCTGTGATGAATTGGAGCAGAGTCTCGTCCGACATCGAAATTGTTTTCGTCTTCTTGATCGAGACGTTCTTGAATCCGGCGGCGGCGATTGCCCCGAGGTACTCATCCTTTTGCATGGCGCCGGCCACGCAACCGACGTACATCATCAGGCCGTTTTTGATTCCATCCGGCAAAGTCCCATTCAGAACAATATCGGAAACGCTGAAACGCCCGCCCTCGCGGATCACGCGGTACATCTCGGCGAAGGCTTTTGATTTGTCCGGCACCAGGTTCAGCACGCAATTGCTCAGCACGGCATCGACCGATGAGCTTTCGATGGGCATATTCTCGATTTCCCCCAACACGAAACGCACGTTCGCAAAGCCGAATTTTGCAGCATTCGACCGCGCGAGCGACACCATTTCCTCTGTCATGTCCAATCCGATCACTTCTCCGGTTTCGCCCACGAATTTCCGCGCGATGAAGCAATCATTGCCCGCGCCGCTGCCCAAATCGAGCACGGTTTCGCCTTCGCGCAAATTGACAAATTCCGTCGGAATGCCGCAACCGAGGCCCAAATCGGCGTCCTCTTTGTATCCATCCACTTCGTTATAGCTGTCGCTCATGATTGAGTAGTCAATCTTGGGAAACTTCGGTGAGCACCCGCAAGAGCATCCGCAATCGGAATTCGACCCGGCAGCGATTGCGCCGTATTTTTCTTTCACTGCTTGTTTTATTTCATTTGCTTCCATAAATTGGATTCCTTAATAAAAGAATTATTTCGTTGGTTACGGTACCTTGTGCGCACTACAGGCACCGTTTTATTTTTGACTATATTATATCATATTTGAAAGGTTGAGAATTCTTAGCGTAGGGGCACGGCACGCCGTGCCCCCATACTGATATTTTCGCTCCTGGATTAATCCATTCTGTTTCTATGACTTAACGCGACTGGAGCAATGGACAAAGCCCATTGTTGCAAATATTACACTATTTGTTAGACTCTTGGGCGGGTTTAGAACCCGCCCCTACATCAAATCTGTGTAATCACATTTTTTGTCTGCCGAAAAGGCAAAGAGCTGTAAATGGAAATATTCTTACCGGTTGCCTGCTTAAGCGGCAGTCGCCAACTATTTCAACAACATATACACACCGGCGAGTATGACCAATGCGCCGCAAATGCGTTTGATCCACTTCAGCGCGCCCGATTCGTTCGTCCGGGACAAATATTTCTGAACTGCTCCTGCCATGCCGCCGGCCGCGGCGATCACTGCCGAATGCCCAATGGCAAACATTGCCAAAAGGCCAGTAGCAAAGGCGACGTCTGTCTTGGATTGCTCGAAAACGATTGCCAGCACCGGAGCCATGAAAGCGAACGCGCAAGGCCCAAGCGCCACGCCCAGAACCAGCCCAAGCACAAACGCAGCCGCAAAGCCCGTGAAACGAGTGGAACGAAGCCCGCCGCCCCAGCCGATTTTGATTACGTCCATCAGGTAGAGGCCGCTCACGAAGAAAATCACTGCCACCAAGTAATTTCCAGCTTCGCCAATGTCGCCCAGCAAGCGGCCCATCGCAGCGGTGATCGCGCCGATTGCCGCAATCGTTGTGAGTATCCCGAGCGAGAAAACAATCGAAAGGCTCAGCGCGCTTCGTCGAGAGCTTTCCTGTTGGTTGCTAATAAAACCAATAATCAGAGGAATGCTCGACAGATGGCACGGACTGAGCAAAATGCTCACAACGCCCCACGCGAGAGCCGAAGCCAACGCAATCGCAGGGTTTCCGCTTAGCGCCTGGGTCAGCCAAGTGAAAAGGCCTTCGATCAATTCGCAGTCCCTCCGATTTGTTTCAGCCCTTGGCCCGCCAGCAATTTATCGATTTCCTCCTCGGGATAGAAGCCTTCGTGGCGATGGAACTCATTGCCGGCCGAATCGAGGAAGACCTGCGTCGGAATCAGTTGGATTTTGTATTCATTGGCCTTCGCGCGGTCTTTGTTCACGTCGATGAACCGCACCTCGATCTGATCGGCATATTTAGTTTCGATTTTCTTCATCACGTCCTGCATCTGGCGGCATGGCACGCAATTGGTGGAACCAAGCTCTACGAAAACCACTTTAGCCTTCGATGGGCCTTCGGCAGTTTTTGAATCGCTGCCCGATTGCTTGGAGCAGGAAACGAGCGCAAACGCCAGCGCGACAGCGGCAATCAGGATTTTCATTTCATTTCCTCGCGAATCCATTCGAGAATCTGTTCTTCTTTTGGCAGCATTCCTGTGGACTTCACTTTGCCGTTGATGACCAAGCCGGGAGTCATAAGGATTCCATATTTCATAATTTCTTGGATGTCCGAAACCTTCTCGAATTCGGCATCGATCGAATGGTTTTTGATAATATCAATTACTTTGTGTTCCAAGTTTTTGCACTTGGCGCAGCCTGGGCCTAATACTTTGATTTCCATGGTATAAACCTTTTATTATTTTGATATCTATAACACATTGTGTGGGTAGATTCCATTACACATATATATCAGAATCTATCGTTTATGATCTCTAACCACCCCTGAAACCCATTGCTACGCATAGGATTTCTTTCCCCTGCTTGGCAAGCAGGGGACAAAGGGGAGGTTAAAATTCAAATAACTCGAGCCACCCAAAACTATATAGAACCTTATTATTTAGAAAATACTGAATTAAAATCGTCTGAGAATCCATAATGAGCAGTGTAGATGTGCTTTATGCCCTGCAAGGCGGACAGCTTTTTGATTGATTCCAAGTGCGTGGGCATGTCCATCGTGAAAAGTTCGTTGAAGTTGCTTGCTTTCCCGCCCTGAAGCGAAAAGGCATCGCCAGAAATCAGTATCGAATCGTTGACCACGAAGCACATCGAGCCTGGAGTGTGGCCGGGAGCGAGCACTCCGCGCACCTTCGTATCGCCGATGGTAACGGTTTCGCCGTCTGCCATTGTTTTGTATCCCTCAGGAATTGAATTGTGCATCAGCGGCGCACGCGAAGTGGTTCCGTCCACCATTTGTTTTTCGGCATCGGATATATATACCTGCGCATTGTCGAACAAATCGAGGCCGCCGGCGTGGTCGTGATCCGTGTGCGTAAGGAATACGCGAACAACGCTATCGGGTTCGATGCCGAGCGAGACAAGCTCTTTTTCAATTCCATCGTCTGTAATGCCTGCGTCGAAGGCGATATATCCTGCGCTTGTCCTGAAGGCGAACATATTCGCATGTTGGTCGCGTATGCAGTACATTGCGCCAATCTTCTTTGTATCTTCAGGGCGGAGTTTGGCGAGTTCATCCTTCACGCGCGCACCGAACCAACAAGTAAATCCCAAATAAGCAATGGCCAGAACGGCCAGGACCGATACAGTCCAAATAATAACTTTTTTCATAGTCTTGATAGATTGTTTTTAAAATTAACTTAAATTCTCAAATCCACAACACAGCTCGCATCAGTCCGCACCGGAGTGGCGAGCCGATTCCGGGCGGTTCACTATTTCTTCAATAGTTTGCCGACCTCTGTCCGTACGTATTTTTCGATGTCTTCGTCTTTGTCGCATTTGTTCCAGAAGTCTTTCATATTGGTGGATTTGACGACTTTGCCATTTTTCATTTTCATTGCGATTAGCGTTTGCTCTTCGATTTTGAATTTCTCGGCGAGGGTCGTGTTCTTATCGTCTTGGAAATCGACGCTTTCGAAAACGACTTTGCCCGATTTGATTTCCTTAGCAAATACTTTGCTCATGGCGCGGTTGATTGCTGCCTCCACCTTGATGCAGCCATCGCAACGCATCGTGGCGTGGAAATAGACCAATTTCACAGCCGGAGCCTGTTTCTTCTCTTTTTTGGCCGATCCGGCGCTAGTGGCAACTGATAGGAAGCCGATTAAAACTGCCATTGCAACAACTAAAAACCTCATAAATACTCCCAGAATTGATATTAAAAGATAAAATTAAATATTAGCCCAACTATCATAATTCCAACTGCTGTAATTCCAAAAAACGTGAGCAGCAGAGGGATTTTCAGTACTTTCTTCAGAATAATGGCTTCCGGCAGGCTAAGCCCGATGACGGCCATCATAAACGCCAGCGAAGCCCCGAGGGATGCCCCCTTTTCGAGCAGCACCTGCACGATTGGGATGATTCCCGCTGCATTGCTGTACATAGGCACACCAATAAACACTGCAAGAGGTATGGAGTACCAGACATCTTTGCCCATGAACGACGCCATAAACTCTGCCGGTACGTAACCGTGCGCTCCGGCTCCGATCGCGATACCCGCGACGATGTAGATCCAGACTTTCGAGACAATTTCGCGCACGGCAGTGAATCCGGCGTCCAAACGGCCGGAAAGCGAAACGCGCTCCTCTTCCATCGCGAGTTGGCCGGCCTTCACCTGATAAACCCAGTCCTGCACCCAGCGCTCCAATCGCAATCGGCCAATTACCCAGCCCGAAAACATTGCGATGAGCAGTCCCGTGGACATGTAAATCAATGCGGTTTCCCAGCCGAACAGCCCGAAAAGCATCACCAAGGCCACTTCATTGATCATTGGCGCGGCAATCAGGAACGAGAAAGTAACGCCAAGCGGGATGCCCGCCTCCACAAAGCCGATGAACAGAGGAATTGCCGAACAAGTGCAGAATGGAGTTACAATCCCGAGCAGGCTCGCCATCACGTTCCCCACGAATAGCGGTTTGCCCTCGAGCGCTTTGCGAGTTTTATCGGCCGAGAAGAAGCTGCGGACAATTCCGACGGCAAACACAATCAGAGTGAGCAGCAGCAGCACTTTCGGCACCTCGAAGATGAAGAACCAAACTGCTTCGCCGAAGTGGTCTGCGCGCGACAGCCCAAGCACGCTAATGGTCAGGAAATCGGCAATTGCATCGAGATTCATGTAGATTAGCACCCATGCGACGATCGCCACGGCTATGAATACAATTCTATGTTTTAATGTTTTCATTATAAAATTGGAAAATGGTTTAACTAATCTGCGTTTTCGTCTTTTGAATATAATTCTTGATATAATACTCGATCCACGAATTCTCTGAACTCTACAGCGATTTCGTCTCTAACCTTACGATATACATTCAATTTTTCTTCTTCTGTCCCTGTTGCGTCTGCGGGATCCTCGAACCCAATATGTAATTTGTGATGCACTTGGCCCGAGAAAACCGGACAGTTTTCGTTTGCTCCGCCACAGACAGTAATAACGAAATCGAAGTCAGTTTCAACAAACTCATTGACGGATTTGGGCCGATGTGCCGAAATATCTATTCCAATTTCAGCCATCGCGCGAACTGCGTAGGGATTTACTTTAAGTTCGGGCCGAGTGCCGGCGGAAAAGACCTGCCACGAGGCCGGCGCAATGCTTCGGACGTATCCTTCGGCCATCTGGCTGCGGCAAGAGTTGCCCGTGCAAATAATCAGAATTTTCATCGAATCAGCTTTTGATTTTTGAATAAATGGCGTTAATCTTCTCGTCAAAAATTTGTTCAATGTCCGATTCCTTGTCTGCAAATGGTTTCACGGGTATCAAATCCATTACTTCATCTGCGATCATCCCAGAATCGAAGAAAGTATCGATCGAACCGGAAAGCATGGCACGAACTGCATTTGTCGATTCGCCCTCGCCAAGCCCAAGCTCGCGTGCCTTGCCGACGAGCTTCTTCCATTGGAACCAGAAATATGTCGAACCCATCGCCACAATCGCTGCATATGCCTCGATGTCCTTTTCCTCGACATTAAAAGTTTGGCCAAAAACTGACAGCCATTTTGTAAAATACTCTTTATCTTCGGCTTCGAACCCCGGGCCAAAGCATATCGGATTGTAGCCCTTTCCGATAATCGATGGGGCATTCGGGAGCAGCCTGACGATTTTCGCCTTCGCTGGAAGCAGATCGGCCATAGCCGAGATTTTCACTTTGGGGGCAAGCGAGACCAAAGTGCATCCTTCTTTCATCACCGGCGATAGTTCGGCCAATGCAGTTGCAATCATTGGCGGATGAAGCGAAATAAACACCACATCGGAATCGGCAAGGCCTTTTACCGAATCGGCGACCTGCACGAGCGCGAAATCTTTGGCAAGCCGCTCTGCCACTGCTATGTTTGTATCAAACACAGTAACCCGTTCCGACAGAGAATTCATCGCGGCGAGCCTTGTTAAGAATATGCGGCTAATCCTGCCAGCACCCACGAAACCTACATTTTGAATTTTCATCTTAATCACTTTCAAACTATTTGAAAATCAATCTCAATAGTATATCGCAAATATACGATGAATGTTTCAAAAATTACAAACTTATTTTTTGATTTTTTTCACAATTTGCAACATGAGTCCTTTTCGCCGAAGCTACCCAAGAAGAAGTCATTGAACAATCTCTTGGCTTCGTCCCATTCCTTGCGGTTCACGCAATAGATAACCTTCGGCGGGTCGATGCTGCCTTGGATCAGCCCGGCGCTCTTGAGTTCTTTCAGGTGTTGCGACACGGTGGCCTGCGCGATTGGCAATTCATCGACGATTTCGCCACAGAAGCACGACGTTTGCTTGGCGAGCAGTTTCATAATTGCAATTCTCGCGGGGTGGCCCAATGCCTTTGCGTAGCGCGCAAGGCGTTGTTCATCGTCTGTGTATGTTTCTTTTATTATTGGCATTATTAACTTTCTTTGCAATTCGACTTCCCATAAAAATAATCAATTGTTCGCATTCGTGCAATTTATTATTGGGCAGGCAGCAGATGTTGCCAACGATTTTCCTTTGAATACAATAGAATTTGGCTTAATTTGCATTTTTTTTATTAAAGATAGAAATGAAAAGATTACTTGTTTTGTTTGCGTTTTTCGTTGTTTCCATATCGGCCTATTCGTGCAAATCCAGTGCGGCCGAAAACGGCAACGCGAAAATTGTTTTGGACTGCGGCTCGGAATACAATTGGGGCGAAATCTGGCTGGGCACGGAAACAGTCCTGACGGCCAAGATAAAGATCTACAACCCCGGCACGGACACTCTTCGCATCTTGGAGGTGAAGCCTTCATGCGGCTGCACCACCGCCCCGATCGACAAAGAAAAAATCGCTCCCGGAGACTCAGCCGAGTTGGACGTAACGCTACGCCCCGGCTCCATGCCCGCGCCCATCGATAAAACAATTGCGATCCGCTCCAACGCATCGGAGAACTCGACCTACGTCGTGCATCTTCGGGCGAACCTGCGGACAACGCTCGCCACCGAATCGAAGTTCTTAGCTTTCAATTTGGTTCAGGCCGGCAAGGAAACCGAAGCCGTCGTCAGTATCCAGAATAATGGTTCCGATGACGTTACAATTACCGATTTCAAGGCAGACCCGCCAGACATGAAGCTCAGCATCAAGCGCGGCGACGTGATCCCGAAGGGCAAATCGCTGAAGATACGCCTGTCTTTCGTCCCGAAGCAAGCCAAGATGTACACACCGATGCTCACGATCAGAACCACCGACCCGCAATTCCCCGAGATTCGCTACATGGGCCGCTGCGAAGTCGTCGATTACGACCCATACAGCCCGACGAAATAGCAGAAAAGCCCTCGAATTCGGGGGCTTTTCTTTGTAAACTGTTTTGTGCGAACAAGAAATTAGTATTTCTTGAAGCAGAGAGAGGCATTGTGTCCGCCGAATCCGAGCGTATTTGCGACCATGGCCTTGATTTCCCTCTTTTCGGGAGCGTTGGGCGTATAGTTCAAATCGAGTTCGGGATCGGGTGTTTTGTAGTTAATTGTCGGCGGGACGATACCGTGGTACATACCCAAAACTGCGCCGATTGCTTCGACAGCGCCGGCTGCGCCGAGCAAGTGACCGGTCATCGACTTGATCGAGCTTACGTTCAATTTGTAAGCATGATCGCCGAAGAGTGTCTTGATGGCGGCTGTTTCGGTTTTGTCGTTGAAGGGTGTGGATGTGCCGTGTGCCTTCACGTAGTCGATGTCTTGGGGTTGAAGCCCTGCATCTTCGACGGCAAGTTTCATTGCGCGATATATGCCTTCGCCGCCGGGAGCGGGTTGAGTGATGTGGTAAGCATCATCGGTAAGGCCAATACCGGCAAGTTCTGCATAGATTGTGGCACCGCGGTCGATTGCGTGTTGCTCTGTTTCGAGCACGAGCACGCCACCGCCTTCGCCCATGATGAAGCCGTCGCGGGTTGCATCGAAGGGCCTGGAAGCTGTTGCGGGTTCGTCGTTCCTCGTCGAAAGAGCTTTGAGTGCGTTGAATCCGCCGACGCCCATCGGGCTAACGACAGCTTCGGAGCCACCGGCCAGCATGATGTCTGCGTCGCCGCGTTGGATGTGCATCACTGCGCAAGCAATCGCATGGGACGAAGTGGCGCAAGCCGATACGGTCGCATAATTTGCGCCTTTGAGTCCGAAACGGATAGCAATGTGGCCTGCGGCGATATCAGAAATAAGCATAGGAACGAAGAAAGGAGAGATACGGTCGGGATTGCCATCGCGCTCCAAAAGGGTTTGTTGCTGATGTTGATACGTCCACATACCGCCAATACCGGAACCGAAAATAACGCCGGCACGTTCTTTGTTAATTGTTTCCAAGTTCAAGCCTGAATGGGCGACAGCTTCGCTCGCAGCAGAGACACCGAACTGTGTAAACATGTCCATTCTCTGAACTTCTTTGCGATTCATGTGCAGAAGCGGATCGTAGTTTTTGACTTCGCAGGCGAATTTCGTCTCGAACTTTTCGGTATCGAAACGAGTAATCATTGCGCCGCCACTTTTTCCTTCCAGGATTGCTTGCCAGTACTCGGGAACAGTATTACCAATTGGAGTAACTGCGCCGAATCCGGTTACAACAACCTTCGGGTAATTATACTTAGGCATATTTTTTTGGCTTAATATTTTTAAATAGATATTTTATTTTTATCCCGGCCATTCACCCCTATAACGAGGCCGTTACGGGGTGATATGCGGGCATATTTTATTGCAAGCAAGGAATAGTAATTCCTGTAACGGATATTATCCCAATTTTGCAGTCAAGTAGCTGACAACATCGCCGACTGATTGGATTTTTTCGGCATCTGCGTCTTCGATCGAAACGTCGAATTGTTTTTCGAATTCCATGATCAGTTCGACTGTGTCGAGTGAATCTGCACCAAGGTCTTTGGTGAAGTTGGCTGTTTCTGTTACTTGTGATTCTTCAACACCGAGTTTGTTAACGATGATCTCGGTTACTTTTGCTTTGATGTCTGCCATCAGAGTATCTCCTAATATAATGTGGAAAAATGTATTGTGTAAAATATTTACGCAAAAATTAATTACAAAGTCATTCCGCCGTCCACGAATATTTCCTGGCCGGTCAGGTAGCTTGCATCTTCGCTGGCAAGGAAACTGACTACGTTTGCGATGTCGCGGGGCGTTGCAGCCCTGCGGAGAGGAATATCTTCGAGGAATTTGGATTTCTGCTCTTCGGTGAGCACGTTCGTCATGTGCGTAATCACGAATCCGGGAGCAACGAGGTTCACCAAGACGCCGCGAGAGCCTAATTCTTTGGCAAGCGAACGAGTGATGCCGAGCATTCCGGCCTTCGAGGCTGAATAATTGACCTGGCCGGCGTTGCCCATGGCTCCGACCACCGAACCGATATTAATGATTCGGCCGGCGCGTTGGCCCATCATCTGTTTGGCAATTGCCTTGCAACAGTTGAAAGTACCCTTCAGGTTCGTGTTGATAACCGCGTCCCAGTCCTTTTCGGGCATACGAAGGATAAGGTTATCACGAGTGATACCGGCATTGTTGACAAGGACGTCCACCCTGCCGGCTTTTTTAATAATTGCTTCGAAAGCAGCAACTACCGATTCCTCTTTGCTGACGTCTGCTTGGTGCAGCGACGTGCGGGCAAGGAAATCTGCATTGTCGAACATTGGTTCGTTCTCGGCTGGGAGCACGTAGTCCACGATATAGACGTTTGCGCCCTCGGTGAGAAAGCGTTCGGCGATTTCTTTTCCGATTCCGCGCGAACCTCCGGTAATAATTACCGATTGGCCTGCGAATCGATTCAAGGATTTGGTTTCCATTTAAACTCTAAATTGAATTAATCAACTATTTACATTTCAAAATTTCTTTAAGCGTGCCGTAAATCCATCCGGTTACGTTTTTGCGGGGCTTTTGGCCCTTGTCGTATCCGAGCCGGATTTCGCCGGTCGTCCGCACTTTGAGCCAGATCCCGTTCTGGTTCTCGTCATCGATTTCCAAGATCTCGATCACGTCGCCCTGATTGGCCTGCACGAGCGTTTTGCTTTTGGTGCTCTTCGTCGCGAAGACAGGAAGCGCATGGGTCGTTACCCAGCAATATCCGAAGTCCTCCAAAGTGAGCACGAAGCGAGGCTCGGCAAATGCTTTGACGCTCCCAACGCACTCGGCGGGTTCTTCGGGGTCCGCGCCCTCGAGCCAGACAATTATCTGGTCGATCCGGTCTTTTGCAAGTTCGGACTTTTCGGCGCATCGGCATTGTTCCAAAGTACTCGATTTATCGTTGGCGTCTGGGTACAACGATTCGACATACGAATCGCGGTAGTTCTCCCATGCCGCCTGCGATGCAATAAATTTCTTGATAAATACTTCGTCCAGCGAATACTCTGCAAGAACCTTATTGTATATTCGATTCAAATCTTTATCAATCCTTTGATACTCTTCGCACGAGCTGGCGTCGCTTTCCGTGGCCGCATTGGCAGCTGCCCCGAAGGCAATCAGCACAGCGAAGACAAGGCTGAATCTCTTTATCATATTTCCAACGTACAATCTGTTTCTATTTTGCAAATATTACAAAATATTAATTTAAGAATTTTTTCGTTAATTACAAAATATTAATTTTGCATTTTTTATTTCAACAGGGCTTCGACCTCTTCGGCTTTGTCCACGCCGGAGAATTCCACTCCGCTCAGAGTGCGTTTCACCAATCCCTGCAACACTTTCGACGGGCCCATTTCGATAAATTTCGCGAATCCGGCTTGTTGCATTGCTTCGAGCGATTGCGTCCATTTCACGGGCGAGGTCAGCTGGAGGATTAATGATTCTTTAATCTCTTCGGCCTTCACGAGCGGCGTGGCATAGACGTTGGAATATATCGGGACGACTGCATCGCGGAATGCTATTTCGCGAATGGCTTTCTCGAGTTCTTCCTTGGCGGGCAGCATGAGTGGCGAATGGAATGCGCCGCTGACGACCAATTCTTGGGCCATTTTGGCGCCATTTTCTTTGAAAATTCCTGCGTTTTCGCGCAAATAGTCGCGCGAACCGCTGACGACCACTTGGCCGGGGGCATTGTAATTGGCGGCCACGACCACGTTTCCGTTGCCTTTGTCTGTCAATTCTTTGCAGAGCGCTTCCACTTTGTCGTTGGGCAGTCCGACCACGGCAAACATTGTCCCTGGATCGGTTTCTCCTGCTTTGAACATAAGTTCGCCACGGAGCGAAACCAAGCGGAGTGCATCCTCGAATTTGAGCACGCCGGCAGCAAAGAGGGCGGCATATTCGCCAACCGAGTGGCCGGCCACTGCTTCGAACTCGACGCTTTGGGCAAGCAGATGTTGCACGACAGCGCTATGGACGAAAAGCGAAGGTTGCGTGTAGCGTGTTTCCTTCAATGTGTCGATCGGACCTTCGAAAAATATGGTGCTGAGCGAGTAGCCGAGTATCGAGTCGGCGTATTCGACCATTTGTTTTGCTCTGGGGTATTTCTCCGTAACGTCTTTAAGCATTCCAACGTATTGCGAACCCTGACCGGAGAATAACAATGCTGTTTTCATTTATTTCAATCCTTTATTTTCAATTATTATTACCACGATTCCTTGAAATCGCCCACTTGCCTGGCAGCGATGGAGGCGATCAGTCAAGAAACGGCCAGATTATTTGTTCATGTTCCATTTCAGCAGCACTGCGCCCCAGGTGAACCCGGCGCCGAAGCTGGCCAGCACGATATTTTGACCTTTTTTGATCTTGCCCTCGGAGTTCCATTCCGAAAGGCATATCGGGATTGTGCCGGCTGTTGTGTTGCCATATTTATTAATATTAACCATAACCTTGTCGCGGCTGATGCCCATTCTTTCGGCTGTGGCCGTAATGATTCGCAGGTTGGCCTGGTGCGGCACGAGCCAATCAATATTTTCGTGGGTCATGTTGTTTTTGGCCATAAGTTCGGTTGTAACGTCGGCCATACCCTTGACGGCAGCTTTGAAGACTGTCTGTCCATCTTGGAAGATATAGTGTTCTTTGTTGTTCACAGTTTCGATAGTTGCGGGCTTCACGCTACCTCCGGCGGGCATATAGAGGGCGGGTTCGCCATTGCCGTCGATATTGAGGATTTGGTCTTGGAGTCCCAGAGTGGGGTCGTCAGACATTTCGATGAGCGCCACGCCGGCTCCGTCGCCGAAGAGTACCGCCTGGGCGCGATCGTTGAAGTTCATAATCGAACTCATTTTGTCGCTGCCGCAGAGCAGAATACGTTTTGCGCCGCCGGCCTCGACAATTTTGCAAGCCGTAACGAAGCCGAAGACAAATCCTGAGCAAGCGGCCGAGATGTCGAAGCCCCAAGCTTTTTTAATTCCTAATTTGCGCTGGACGATTGCAGCAGTATTCGGGAAGAAATGGTCGGGCGTAACGGTGCAGACGACAACGCAATCGATATCGTCGGGCGTCAGGCCTCGTTGTTCCAAGCATTTTTGGGCAGCGGGGACGATAAGGTCGCTCGTTCCGCCTTCTTTGGCGAAGCGGCGGCATTCGATTCCCGAGCGGGCAACGATCCACTCGTTGTTTGTGTCTAAATATTTTTCAAAATACGAATTTGGGTATTCGTCGGGGGGCAAATAATGCGCAATTGAAGTTATTGTTGCTGGCATAAGATTTTCTTACTTAATTAGTTTTCGAAAATTCTACCGAATTAAGAGTCGCTTCAATTTTTTGATTAACCTCGCGGATTGCCATTTCGGCACCGATTCGGATCATATTCTTGAAAGCGAGCGGAGAAGATTTGCCGTGGCCTATGATGGATATTCCATTCACTCCGAGCAGCGGCACTCCGCCATACTCCTGGTAATCAAATTCCTTGAAAATTTTCTTCATCACAGGAGCGGCAAGCCCCATCAGCACTTTGTTCAGGAGGCTTTTCGCTGCGAAAGCCAGGAAACGCCCTTTGAGGAATCCTGAGAAGCTTTCGGCAAATTTCAGTATCACATTTCCTGTAAAGCCATCGCAAACTACAACGTCGGCAGTGCCCTTGAGTATGTCGCGGCCCTCGACGTTTCCGATGAAGTTCAGCGGGCATTCCGAGAGCAATTGATGCGCAGCGACCACGGCCGAGTTCCCTTTGGTCGGTTCCTCGCCGATACTGAGAAGCCCGATCTTGGGCCGGTCAAGCCCGAGGATTTGTGATGCGTAAATACTTCCCATCACCGCGAATTCATACAGATAGGCCGGTCGCGAATCCACGTTTGCGCCGGCATCCACGAGCAGCGTGGGATACGGTTTGTTCGATGGCATAAAAGTTCCAATTGTGGGGCGAGAGACTCCCTTGATCCTCCCAAGTAGCACGGTGGACACAGAAAGGACTGCGCCGGTGTTCCCAGCCGAGAGGAATACGTCTGCTTCGCCACGCCGAACCAAGTCGATCCCCGCGTAGAGCGAAGAATCTTTTTTGGTTTTCAGAATCGCCGTGGGGTCGTCGTGCATCGTTACTGTTTCCGAAGCATGAATTATCGAGTATTTCATGGCCGAGCGGGGGAACCTCGAAAGGGATTTTTTGATTCTCGCCTCGTCGCCAACGAATATTATTTCTGCTTCGAAATCAAGATTCGCATTCTCAAAAAACATAACAGCCCCTTCCACTTCGTTATCGGGTGCGAAATCGCCTCCCATCGCGTCAAGGACTATTTTGATTGTTTTTTTATCGATATTGCTCATTATGCAGGGAATAATGATGTAAAACAGACTAATTTACATGGAATAATTCACACGGTGCGCTTCGGATAGGCGTTGCCCGAGGCCAACACATATCATACAGCGAACAAAAGGAAGACTTAGCGCCATAAAATACTAAAGGCAGCAACCACAAGACGCTCGTGTATTCGGCATCTTCGTTAGATCACTGCCTTCCCGAGATTATAAGGAGGCAATAGCCTTTCTTCCGTTGTAATATCCGCATTCGGGGCAAGCGTTATGCGGCAATTTGGCTGCTCCGCATTGGGGGCAAGCACCGGATGTGGACGCCACTGCTTTGTAGTGTGTACGTCTTTTATCTCTTCTTGTTTTCGAATGTCTGCGCTTTGGATTTGGCATGACTCTTACTCTCTTAAGATAATGATACTAATTTAGTTTAAGCTTTTTCAACGGAGACCATCTCTCGTCTATTTCATTATTTTGTTCGTCTTCGCTTGTATTTGCCTGAGTGAACTCAGGATAAATATCATCGATTGATTTGTCTCTGTACTTCGGGGCGATCCGCTTCATCGGCAGGCTAACCGTCAGCTCCTCGCGGATTTCGTCAGTCAAGTCGAGGTATTTTTCCTCTTCGGCAATAATAACCTCTCGCTGCTCGCGACCGGAGTATTTCTCGCCGTGCCGTAGCATTTCGTTGTCCGCATGGAAAGCCATCTTGACCGGTACCGAAATCTCCTCCTCGAACTCCTCTAAGGAAATATCGCAAAGGAATTTGGCACGGCAATGGGCATTCCCCTCCACGTAGTAACGTTGGCCGAGCACTTTGAGACGCCCAGAGAATTCGACGTCGCCGACGAACTCCTCTGCCATGTCCGGTATGTCTGTGGCCGCCGAACTTGCGGTAACATCACGAGTTCCGTCCTTCAGGCCCTGAATATAAATTTTCAACATTTTGTCAATCCTGCATCAACAAATCTTTCAAATATACGATGTTTTTTTTATTTTACAAAACTTGTGGAAAATTATGATTTTCAAAACAGATAATGCCTTTTTTCATCGTCTATGAATCGGGCTTTAGTTGGCCTCCCGCGCCAATGCATATCGGGGCATCGCCAAAGGCTTCAGCCAATGGCAGCCAAGGCGGTTGGAATTTAGTCTCAGGATTGGTGACGAAGAATTTGTTTTTTTTCTCATCCGATGACTATGGAAGCATTCATTCGTAAATAGCTCATTAGATGTCTGAACTCTGATTCATCTGATTATTATGATAAAATCATGATTAGCATCACGATAAAATGTAGGGGGGGTCGGAACCCGTCAGAGGATGCGTTGATTTGCTGATGTGATGATGAGCTGATATGGTGAATGCCAGTCTGGAAAACACTGTAAGTTATAGATTGATGAACCACACTTCCGATGAGTTGCACATCTATCTGAAAAGCCGGACGGGTTTAGAATCCGCACCTACTCAGTCTCTCAAGTTGTAAATAAAATTCAAATTAATCATTGGAATCATATTAATCACAGTTCAGACAATCATCACATCATCACATCAGCTAATCAGCACATCAGCTAATCAACTTTTCAACTTAATCACAGTTCAGACATTTTAGCAGTCAGAAGTCATCTTACAAATAAAGCAAGTATTTATTCCTGAGCGATTTGAATTCGGCAAGGCCCTTGTTGGCAATTTTCAGGATATAGGCATCGGTTGCCTTTTTCTTGAATGCGTTAATTAGTTCCTTTGTCCCGGCGGCCTTCGAGAACATTTGCTCGGCCTTTTCGGAGATCTGGGCTTTCGCAAAGATCTCGGGATAGTGTTTGCGCGCCGCGAGCATGAGCTTAACGCCTTCGGTAAAAGGGGCCAAGCTAGCTCGGTCGGCAGTGAATCGGATCAGGAAGCCGGAGCATTCCTTCGCGGAGTTTTTGCCCAGAGTGGGTCGGAACCGTGTGGGCGACAGATACAGCCCATCGTGCGACTCCTCGAGGAACGTGTGCAGCACTGCCTCTTCGTCGAAGTCGGGATTCCCGAAGTATTGGAATGGAAGCGTCGTCCCGATTCCGATGGCCACAGTACCCAATTCGCCGAACAGGCCGAGCATTGCAGCGCCACGAGCGGCATCGACCGTGGGGATATTCGGCGAGGTCGGGAACCACATAAGGTGCGTGTCCTCCCAGGCCATCCTCCTGCGCCAGCCCTGCATCCCGACGACGGTCAGCGAGCAGCGCCGCACCGCTCCGTCGCTACCCTTTTCCAGCCAGTCCTCTTCGTTGAACATGGTGGCCAGCTCGCCGATTGTGCAACCGTGGATATACGAGATCGGAGCGATCCCGATAAACGATTCCATGCCCGGCTCGACCGTATTCCCGTCCACGATCTCGCCGCCGAGCGGATTCGGGCGGTCCAGCACAATGACGGGGATTCCATACTCGGCGCAGGCAGACATCACCTTGAACATCGTCGAAATGTACGTGTACGAACGAATCCCGATGTCTTGGAAGTCCACGACAACGGCGTCGATATCGGCCAGCTGTGAGCGAGTGGGGCGGCGGTTGTCTCCGTAGAGCGAATAGGCCGGCAAGCCGAACAGTTCGTGGCTTTTCACTGATTCGCCTGCCGGAATCGTCGTCCAGAAGCCATGCTCGGGCGTCAGTAGCGATACGACGGTGCATTTTTTCGATTTCATCAGGATTTCCACGGTCAGGTCGCCCGATTGCGAGCGCCCGGTGTTGTTCGTCAGCAGCGCAATTCTTTTCCCACTCACCTGCTCGAAGTCGCTTTCGATTAGCATATCGATTCCCAATTTCACGCCCTGTGGCGGGGCTTCCTCGGCCGCCAAGCGGATTGGCAATGCACAGAAAAACAGGAGCAAGCAAGCAATATTTATATATTTCATGTATTTATCAAATCTCTTCATTTCGTACAAATTCATATTCCAACAAACATAGTTGCTTGGCATAACAACAACTTTGCCAAAAATAAGGAATTCGTGAAATTTCTCATACTCTGAAATGAGATTTGTTGATGTGGTGATGTGCTGATGTGCTGATGTGGTGATTGCTTGCCTGGCGTAATTATCTGAACTGTTGTTTTTATCATTCACGTGGATGCGGGAATCTCCTCTTTTCCGAAAGCAAATGTCTGATCTGTGATGTGTATGAATTGGGGTCCATAACGTTTTGTGTGGGTATAGCCATTAGATAAAATGGGTATTGAACCATCCGAAGGTTAATGGCTCAGTTATAGCGTTCAATATGCTTTTGTAGGGGGCTGTCTCAAAAGCGTCATTCTGAACGTAGTGAAGAATCCATGCCATTCATAAGTCATTGCTGAATATGGATGTTTCACTTCGTTCAACATGACCAATAAACAGTTTTTGGGACTTTTGAGACAGCCCCCTGCTTCCATTTCTGGCCGTGCTCATCCTTTTGTCCTATTGTGGAGTGGTTGGAGTGAGATGTATCGTATGTATTGTTTTTGTTGCGGTGTAGCATATAAATGAATGTTGTAGGTGCGCGGCTGCCGTGCAATTGCACAACGGCAGAGAATTCGGCTAAAGATTGCATTTTTCTAACCCTTCCAAATGTTTTGCTTTCATGTACTTGTTGAGTCATCGGATGAGTTGCTGATGCAAACTCTTACCGAAATACCAAACGAAAGCAGAAGGAAAACCGCACCCGCCGAATTGCATACTAACCCCAAAGCACCGCCGCCGGCCAATAAATCCCACGGAAAACCAGCCAGATACAAACACGCCCCGACCGCCACAGCTATTGCCGTCTTCTGTAGCGCGGAATACCGCGTGGACTGCAACAGGGCATCTACGAAGGCCAACACGCCGGGCAGCAAAAAAATGAAATGATGCCTATATGCCATCGGCGAGGAGGCAACCACCGCAATCAGCAGAGGCAGCAGAACCGAGTTGATTCCGTATTTTCGTTTCGCATGGAATAAATATCCAAACATGATTATTAATGTGGCCCAAGACAAGAATTTGGCGACCGACGAGCCATCGCCAAGCCATTTGAAATACAATCCCACGAATGAAACGTTGGACGGAACAGTCGGCGGAAACAGCCCCGCAACAGTGGAACCGTAACCCCAATCAGTAGAGGCGGAAACAAAGTCCAACCAATGGCCATATCCATGGGCCAACGAAGACAACGCGACAATGCCCACCGCGCAGCAAACGAATCCCACCAAGAACCTTTTTAAATCATATTTCCCCGCCGGTGCGAGGAATGGCAGTAGGAAAACAGGCGTGATCTTCAGCATGGCGGCAATCGCAAGCGCACAGCCGGAGATGATGAACGACTGCCTTTTCGATCCGACAATTGCAATGATAATAAAAAACAGTACGAATATATTAACTTGCCCAAGAATCAAATTGTCCTTGAGTCGCAGAAGCCAGCAGACGGCAAACACTAGCATACAAAGCGAACCGAAGCCAAGCAGTTCCCGCGCCCGCGAACCGGCATACGAAGTAAGCCCGAACGATGTAGCCCTCCGCAAGAACATGGCCGCGCCGAAAGCCAAACAAATACACGAAAACAATGACCAGAGCGGCTTCACTTGTCCGATGCCGCCCCAAGCGCTTAGCGCTGCAAATAAGTCGGCAATCGGTGGCGGATAGATGTACGGATATACCCTGTCCGACGATGGTTGTTGCTCCACGATATTGGCGAAATCGTAGTAATCCCGCCCGGCAGCGGCCAACTCTCCCGCAAAGTAATACGAAGCCAAATCCGTCGCTACGCCCTCTCCCCCATCATTTCGGATGATTTCAGGATAATAGTACCAAGCAAAACCAATTGCTAAAGCTATTATTGTCAGTATCTGCCATTTGCTTTTCATTCTCTAAGCATTCTGTGATTCGCTAACAAGATTAAAGTACGAATTTCTTAATAGTGTGTTGACAAAGTAACTCTGAGCCATCCCACGGGTAAACCCGTGGGTTTGATCCATGCCATATCTCCAATATTATCAATGTATTAGCACGAATCTTTCTTTAGCCCCCTTTGACAAAGGGGGTTGGGGGATTTGTCGATATTTCAATAACTTACAGCGAAAATCAACGGGCTGAAGCCCATTGTTGCCAAATCTATACTATTTCAACAGTATCTTAAAAATCTGCTAATCACCACATCATCTCATCATCTCATCATCACATCAGCTAATCCATTTTTTACTTGCTACTTGCAACTCTCACCGTGCCTGCCTGCCCGAAGAAATGGCTTGGAGCGCTTTCGCGGCGTTCGGGTTTTGCGGGTCGATCTTCAGGGCCGATTTGAACGCGGATTCGGCGGAGGCCAGTTGCGACGCTACGAATGAAGAATCTGCGCCAGTGCCCTGAATGGTGCGCACTGCATAGTATCCGGCGTTGGTATAGGAATTTGCCAACAATTGGCGAGTGGCGTCGTAGAGTCGGCCGTGGTATTTTTTCAAAGAATTCAGAATTCTATCCTCCCCGCAGTCAGGAACGGACACCGGCCAAGGTTTCTTTTCCTTTTCCAATCGGAAGGCCAGCCCATCGGGGATACGGTCGTATGACTTGCCTATGTTGGGCTCGCGCTCGAAGACGTCGCTTGTGATATAAACAGAGTTCCCCGAGGCTTTGGATTGGTCGATAAAAGCATTGATCATTGCCTCGTATTTGGCTTGCAGCTTCTGTGCGTCGAAGGGTTTGCCGGACTCGAACAGTTCCAGATCGGCCAAGAAAGCATCGATTTCCGAGGAGCATTTTGCGGCCAGATCCGGGTACCAAAGCCTGAATTGCTCCAAGTACCATGTGCGGCGGAGCAGCTCCTGCTCCACGAGGACAATGTCGGTCCTGTATTTTTCCACCTGTTGCTTGTAAATGAAAGCAGAGCAGAAGAAATCCCATTGGGAGGAAATTATCACGGAATTTGCGGGCATTTTTTCGGTCATAATTCGCGTATATTCCGGCACCACTACGTCTTCGGAGAGGTCGTTCGTCTGGAAATTCAAGAAAAACGATACCGCGGCCACCGCAAATGCTGTCCACACAAATTTCGGGCGTGCCTCGAATATCGCCCAAAGGCCAATAGCCGTAAGCAGGCACATCGATACTATTGCCGTTAGGAAATATGTTTCGATATCGTGAATCGCGTAATTGAGCGAATACGCCAAGCAGCCCACGATCAACAGAATAAGGAACCAGAAAATTGATTTGTCCTTCCGAAATGCAACAGTCAAGCCCCAAAACATCGGCACCAAACCGATAAACCCTAACTGGTAGGGCGCGATCGAAAGGAATTTCACGAGGTTCGCCTTGAACGCTTCCGCACCGGTGAACATCCAGACTTGGTACTGCTTGCCCTGCACGTGGTATAGGAATTTGCTCAGCGAGCGGTGCACCCATCCCCAATTGACTGCCGGCTCCATGGCCGAGCGAAGCGGCAAGTACAAATACAGGCTGAGTCCGGCCACAAAGGCAACAAACATCGGCAGCAGTGCTTTCCAGCGGTTCGCAGAAAAATCGGCGCGGCTGCCCACAGGGAAGAAATAAAGGAATGCCATCGCCGGGACGAGCAAAACCGTCGTCATGTGGTTCGAAAACGAAAGCCCGAGCAGGAAAGATGCAAGCAGGAACAGAGATTTGTTTTGAGCGCGGACAGCCCTCAGATAAATAAAAAGGACAGAAGCAATCATCAGCGACTGAAGCGAATACACCTCAATCGAGTTGCCCTGCGCCCATACAGTTTGGGCGAAAGCATAGGCCAAAGCAGAGGCAGCCGCCACAATTGTATTGACGAGTCCGTGTGAATTGCCCGCCACATCGGCAGTAACTTGCTGCTGAGCTGGCTTTGCGTCCGAATTCTTCTGTTTGCCCTGGCTCTTCGGCTGGACTTTGGCCGATTTGATGGACGACAAATAGTCGAGCAAGTCAGCAGTTGCCAGAAACATTATCCAGACTGAAAGCGCCGTTACAAACGCGGCAAACAGGTTGAGCTGGAAAATTGCGCTGCCGGGCAGTGGCAGCAATGTCCAGAAATGCGCCAGAATCGTCCAAAGCGGGTAGCCCGTCGGGTGGCAGACGCCAAGAGTGGTGGCCGAAGCGGCCAGCTCGCCACAGTCGATGAACCCCAAATCGGGTTGCAATGTGATATAATAAACGACGAGGCTAATGATGAATAATGCCGGACCGATCCAATTTCGTTTCAATCTCATTTTCGTTTACGGTTTATTTCAACATGTGTATATTCAAAGTAACAAGGAAACACTTTCATTCGAAATCAATAATAAATTGACTTATAAGCAGTTGACGTGTGTCTGGCTGCCTGCCTAAATAATTATCCTTGAGCCTTCGCTATTTTGTGTGGGTGCAGTCCAATATAACATTACGAAATTAGGATTTCTTGTTTATCGTAATAATACAAATTGTGAGGGACTGTCTCAAGAGTGTCATTCTCAAGCGAAGTGAAGAATCCATTGCCATTCATAAGTCAAAGCAAAATATGGATGTTTCACTTCGTTCAACATGACTAAAAACAGTTTTTAGGCTTTGAGACAACCCCTTTGGCACAGCGATACTATTTAGTCTCTTAGCACTAATCCATCGAGCAACCCAATTCCGCGAAGTTCAATTATTTCAAACAACTTTTGTGCAAATCATCCGGCGGAATGGAATGCTCTCGGCGCGGCAGAAACGTTCTTTGTTCGTAACCGGCCGATTCCATTCTTCGTCGGATTCAACATATTTGAAATCGAATAGTTTCGATTCCTCGATCAATTCGCGTTGGTCGTCGTCCACCGAGAAGATATCCGTGGCGAGGTAGAGCTTGCCGCCGGGAACGAGTATGCGGTGCACTTCGCCGAGGAATTCGCTGCTGAAAGCGCGGCGTTTGAGGTGCTTCTTCTTGGGCCACGGGTCTGGGAACAGGTAGAAAACTTCGTCGATGGATTCCGAGCCGACGAAGCCGATTCCGTTCACCACCGAATACCAGATCGCGAAGCAATTCGGCAGCTTCTCGCCCTTCGAGAAGCGTTCGATCCAACGCACCGGCTCGTGGCGCAGTTCGATGCCGAGCGCATTCCTCTCTGGGAACATTTCGGAATAGTCCAGCAGGAAGCCGCCCTTGCCGCAGCCAATATCGAGCATGCGCGGCGGGCGCCCATCGCGGAAAATTGTCTGCCAATCAATCGATTCGATGAGCGGCGGATAGTCGTGGGCGTCGTATTTCAATTCGTCGTGCTTGAAATACAAATTGGGGGACGTGTGGTGGCGCAACCTGTGCGGCATCGGATATTTTATGAAATCTATTTCCATCTTTATTTCTTTTTATATAACATAACCAAACAGTGCATCGAGTACGAGTATCGAAGCGGCGGACAAAGTGAACGCCCGGACAGTGCTATTGCCCACGCCCTCGGCGCCGCCCTCGGCCCGGAAACCGACGTGGCAGCCGATCAGCGCGGTAACGCAGCCGAACATGCAGGACTTCGTCAGCCCGATCAGAATTTCTTTCATGGCAAAATAGTTTTGTATGGAGCCGAAAAATGTATCGAAAGAAATGCCAAATTTCAGAATCGTTAGCACGTAGCTGCCCAGCAGTGCGACCAGATTGGAAAACACCGCGAGTATCGGCATCATCACGAAGGCGGCCACCACGCGCGGCATTCCGAGGTACCGGTTCTTGTCGATGGCCATCATCTCTAGTGCGTCGATCTGCTCGGATACGTTCATTGTCCCGATTTGCGCGGCAATTGCCCCGCCGACTCGCCCCGCGATGACGAGCGCAGTCAGTACGGGCGTAAGTTCCGTGAAGACGGCCGTGGCGATCGAAGCGCCCAGGAACGGGATCGTGATCGAAATCAGGTTGAACTTATCGAAGAGCATTGTGGCCTCGAGTGCGGCAATTGCTCCGGTGAAGGCACCGATCAGAATAACCAAAGGAAGAGAATCGGCCCCGACTACGGCCATCTGCTCCAGAACGATTCGGCGGTCTTTGTATAGCCTGGGCAAATAGCGAATTACGTTCAGAATGAAGATTGAGATCTGCCCCAACTCGCTAAAGAAGTTGAGGACGCTGCGGCCGATACGGTTAATAATAAAAAGCATTCATTTTCCAATCAGTTACCAAGTACTTACAATTCAAAAATAATAAATAATGAGGTTCAAAGTATCTTTCAGCAGGTACAGCCAAATATCACTAATACTGCTGAATGTCTTTCCTTGGGACTGTCTCAAGAGTGTCATTCTCAAGCGAAGTGAAGAATCCATTGTCATTCATAAGTCAATGCTAAATATGGATGTTTCACTTCGTTCAACATGACCCAACAACAGTTTTTCTCGCTTTTGAGACAGCCCCAAAAGGGGAGATTTATTCATTCAAAAAACATTCCCACACCAAACGATATGGAACCAATAGTTCCATCAATTCTTTCATCCAACCGCTGGCCTTGAAACAATCAAGTGGCAGCAGCAACATACAAAAATACAAAGCATTGGCGATAATAAAAAGCCCTTACGGCGGCCACGAGGCCCAGTTGGCTAATTATTAATCCCTTCGGATAAGGCTTTCGATGGGCCGCTCCTTTGTGGTGGACGTCTCGCGGAGGAAGTCGATGAATGGCGAACGGCTGTTCACAGTGGATTTCACGGGCGCCGGATCGTATTTTTCTATTACGAACTTATCGCCGCCGGAGTATATAAAACTATTCACAACCACTCGGTACGTTGCCGATGGAAGCAATTCTGCGCCGCCGGAAAGGTACCATTTGCCCGAACGTTTAAGAAGTCCGAAGACGTCCGGCGAGCATTTTTCGATATTTTCAAGTATTTGCGCGCCTGTCAGCTTCACCATGTAGAGGTCATTCTCGAACGGTAGGATACCATAGACAGTGCCTACAGTGATATCGCCCTGAGGGATTCCCTGGCGGAAGCCGCGGTGGTTACTCATAGCGATTTGCGCCTGTGGGAACGCACGGAGCCAGCTGGAAAGTATCAGCCTTGTAACGTCGAAGTCGTAGAGATCGTGGTTCCTCTCGGCGTATCCGATTTTCTCGCCGAGCAGCGCATCAGTCTTGGCTTTCCATTTCCTGACAATCGCTTTCGCGGGATTCTCCGGGGCGCCCTGGCCTATCTTTTTAATTTTTAAATCCTTGCTCTCGACTTTGCCGGTGGATGAATTGAATTCGGCCGCGATGAAACCATAGTTGGCCAGTCCGCTTCCGGTCTCCATCACGGCTGTATTGCCCACGCTCGACAAGACGTCGTGGCAGTGGCCGCCGAGCAGGAAATCGATGCCGTAGCTTTCGGCGAGTGCGGCGTATTCCTGTTTCAACTCTTTCGAGCAGATATGGCAAATGGCAATAAGGACTTGCGCGCCCTCTTTTTTCATTTTCGGTACGAATTCGGCCAGAGCCTTTTCGTACGGTAGGAAAACGAATGGCCCTACGTTTTTCTCCATTGCCACCGAAGGCGTTTCGAGTGTGGTCAGTCCGATAATTCCGAACTTAATTCCTTTTACTTCTTTGATGATGTACGGCTTGATGAATTCGGGCACGCTACTGTCTGCCCTCGAGCGGATATTCGCCGCGAGGTGCGGGAAGCTGCATTCCGAGAAATTCTGGCGCATGGTTTCGACGCCGAAATCGAATTCGTGGTTCCCGATTGCCGAAGCCGAGTACCCGATCGCGTTGAAAGCCTCCACCACAGGCGCGCCTTTCGTCAGAGTGGAAATTGCCGGCCCGGTCCAATTGTCCCCACCGCTGAGAATAAGGAATGCAGCAGTGGTATCGCCTTCGCGCTCCGTCCGCACTGCATCGTAGAGGGCAGCGACCCCGCCGGAGCGGGAACTGGAGTCGATCCAGCCATGCTCGTCGTTCGTATATATGATTATCATTCTCTGGTTGGAGGCGCAAGCCACAAGTAACGTGGCATGCATGATAAAAAGAATCAGAAGAAACGATCTTAATTTCACTATCATAACTAGCTCAAAGAATTTCTATAAAGAATTAATATTTCAAATACTGGGAAAAATGAACTCGCACACATCTATCCTTTCGATTTATGCCCTGCCCTAAAACGACCACACCGGATCCCAGAAATGGTTCGACCCACAGGTCCACATCTGTAAGTTCTACATTTCTTTTTATCCAAGGTACCAATTTGGTCTTTATTCCTTGGATTTTTATCGGAGGTACGTGTATCTTATCCATTATTGGCGTTCTTATTGTTCAATGTCCTGACCGAGAATTTCTTTGTTTAAGCCTTTGTATTTCATAAACTCATCCAAGGAAGTGATTCTCTAAGAGCTTGTTGAAATAGTAAGATTATTTCTGAAAGTCCCTTTCTCCAGAATGGAGAGAGGGATTTAGGGCGAGAGGCAAAGATTCGTAATTCAAAGTAGATTAAATACTTATGCGAACTGTCCCAGCCTCACCCCTGCCCCTCTCCATTAATGGCGAGGGGTAAAAACTACTTATTCAACAGACTCCTAATATCAGGGAAAATGAATTCATGTTAATCTTTCCTTTCGTCATTGCGCTGCCCTTGGAAAAAATAGTGGCAGTCGCCACCTTTCCAATTCCACCACTTAAGCAGTTCGGGACGGCGCTGCTCGGGCGCAGTTTCGGCCCAATAGACAGCCAAGCGGAACACGTAGAGCAGGCAACGGTCCTGCACCGTTCCGGCGAATTTGTTCGACTCGTCGAAAAGGTCTTCCGGCCGGCGCCCGCGAAGCTCCGCGACCGAGCGAATGCCGATATTCACCAAATCCATCGCAATCGATTTGCCCACGCCCGGGATCTGGCGCAATTCCTTCAGCGAGCGGCCCAAATCGAGAATCTGTTCTTGAGTTTCACTTTCCATCTATTCCTCTTCGCGAGCGAAAAAACTCTTCAGTGTGGAATACTTGCGCAGTACGGATATCAGGGCAGCGAAATCCTTCGGATAGTCCGCCACCACCTTGATGCGCTCGCCTGTTGTGGGCTGGGCGAAATCGGCAGAGTATGCGTGCATGGTGATGCGGTCGATCAGTGGGTTCTCCTCTTCGTGTTTCTTCAGGTTGAACCTCTTCTTCACGGAAGAGACGAAGAATTCGGTCTGAGTGCCATAGAAATCGTCGATGAGCAGCGGATGGCCGATAGCCGAGACGTGCACGCGCAATTGGTGGTGGCGGCCGGAGACCAAGTCCACCTCCACGAGCGTGGCGTTGCGGTAGCGCTCGAGCACCTTGACGCGCGAAAGCGATTCCTTGCCGCGGGCCGATGGTTTGCTGCGGCCCTTGACCAGCGGATCCGCCGCGATCGGGATGTCTATATCGAATTCATCCCGCGAGACCACTCCCTGCAACACTGCATGGTAGATCTTCTTCACGGTTTGGTTGAGAAATTGTTCGTTCAGCTCGCGGTGAGCTTCGGGTGTTTTGGCGAATATCACTACGCCGCTCGTGTCGCGGTCCAAACGGTGCACAACGAAGATTTTCCCGTAGGCGTCCTCGAGCAGGTGGTACAGATTGGGGATGCGTTTGTCGTAGCGGTCGGGTATCGTAAGTGTCCCGGCCGGTTTGGCAACGCAAATAACGTCGTCGTCCTCGAAAAGTACTGTTACTGTTTCTTGTCTCATATTTTGATCTCGCCCGCTGCGGATTTGTAAGTATTCATCATTAGCATTGCAATGGTCATCGGCCCGACGCCGCCGGGGACGGGCGTAATGGCGTACGCCTTCGGCAGGACGGATTCGAAGTCCACGTCGCCAGTCAGGCGGGAACCCTTCGGACGGCTCGGATCTTCGACGCGGTTCACTCCGACGTCGATAATCGTAACGCCTTCCTTGACGTGTTCGGCCTTGATCACCTCGGGGACGCCCATGGCAGCGATCAGAATATCGGCCTGGCGAGTATAAACAGAGATGTCCGGGGCGGCAGTGTGGCAAATTGTTACGATTGCATTGGCGCCTTCGGTTTTCTGGTACAAAAGGTTTGCAATCGGTTTGCCGACGATATTGCTACGGCCCACGACGACCACGTGTTTGCCTTTGGTCTCGATATTGTAGCGTTTGATCAATTCCATGATGCCCGCCGGAGTGCACGAGACGAATCCGGGCAGCCCGATGACGAGGCGTCCGAAATTCTCGGGGTGGAATCCGTCCACGTCCTTTGCCGGATCGATGGCGCGGATAACTCTTTGCTCGTTTATCTGCTTCGGCAGCGGAAGTTGCACCAAAATGCCATGGACGCTTGGGTCGGCGTTCCATTCGTTTATCAGTGCGAGCACTTTGTCTTCTTGGGCCGTTTCGGGCATACGCACGACAATTGAGTCCATCCCGATTTCTTTGGTCGCTTTCTCTTTCGAGCCGACGTAAGACATCGATGCCGGATCCTCGCCCACGAGGAGCAGGGCTATCTTCGGAACCACGCCTCGGGCGGCCAAAGCTGCACATTTTTCTTTTAATTCCATGCGGATCGTGGCCGCAGTCTGTTTTCCATCAATTATTATTGCCATAATTAAAACCTATATTGAATACCACCGGTGAATATATCAAATTTACTTACATTATAATCTAAATAGATAGTTAGCCTGCCGAAATCCCTTTTGGCACCGATGACAAACTTAAAGTTGTCGTCGTCCACTTCCAGATTCACGGACTGGGGTTTTGTGTCCTTGAAATCGGGTGAAATTTGGTGTTGGATTTCGATAGGTATATAGAACAAATAGCTTGAGTTAATATATAACTTCTCGTAGGAAAGCCCTGTATAGACATCCAAGATGCCCGGGATGCTTTTCGAGGCGTGAATGTTCGCGTCCCACATCACGGCGTTGGCCGTCAGTTCGGCATTGGTCTCGCCCACTGTGTTCGTCAGGTGCGAACCCTGGCCGACGAATTGCAGACAGAGGTCGAAAATCGGAGCGGGTTGCCTGAAGCCCTGTTCGTCGATTCTGTAGGACGATTCGGGGAAATATTGCGAGATCGAATGCTTAAGCCCGAGTCCCCAGAAAGAGAATTTACCAATGTATTTCCCGAGATCGACGGGCGGAATGCAGCGCACGAGCAGTTCGGTACCGAAGAGCGATCCGATTTCGACCTGCGGAACCATGGCTGCGATTGCGCTCATATTGCCGCCGGAAGGAAGCGTAACGTACCAGGGAAAAGCATCAACTTTCGACAGTACGGTGTCCTGGAATGCTTTGCTGAGATAAGAGAAAGCCGGATTGGCCGAAATCAACTCTTTCAGAATTTGGTGGTCAAGAATTATTTTCACACCTTGACCTCCGAGCACTGTTGGAGCCTGCTTGGGGAAAGCAATTTTTCCTTGACGTATTCCGTCGCTTAGTATGGTTTTAATAGCATAGTACGTGAGGCCCAAGGTATCGCGCACGTTGAAGCCGCCGAGAGTAAAACTGCCGTACCGAAGCAGCCCGGCGGGGGTTAGAGTATCGGTCGGGAAAACCGGCGTGTAATTCTTGCGTTTGTCGGAGACCAAGCCCAGCATTCCGTTCAGGCTCACCTTGAAATACGGCTTGGCGGACTGGCGTGGGATATACGCCGAGTTGAAGAAGCGCGAGTTCGAGGTCGCGTTGACCGACTCCACCATTGGCTTCAGGTACAGAGTGCCGTTGGTCGAGAAAATATCGCGGCTAAGCATCCGGTACAATTCGGCGTTGAATTCGGTATTCTGCGCCACGGCCAAAGTCGGGACAATGGCAAGGAGCATTGCAATCAATATTTTCCTCATCTCAGCCCCTGAAGAATTTTTTCTTGAGAATGACGTAAACAGGAAATGCGATCACAGCAATCACGACAAATGATGCGACAGTAAAAATTGCTGTCAAAGCTGCGCGAAATATCTGCAATATCATACCGAACGCTACGAATGCAATGATAAAAGCCAGAATTAAAATGAAAATATTCTTTAACTTCATAATGCCTCCTTACCAGATTATTACGTAAGAATTTCCAAATTCAAATATACGAATTTTTACATTAATTATTTATCAAGAGTTTTTTACTTGTTCGCCACAGCGCCAACTGCGATCCTTGTGATTGAAAGTAGCATGGAAAAAGTCTAAAGGAGCAAGTGAGAATGTGTTGATTAGCTGATGAGATGATGTGATGATAAGATGATGTGATGATGAGATGAAAATAGTTGCAAGGGAAAAGGTAAAAGGGACAAGGGGAATGTGTTGATTAGCTGATGTGGTGATATGCCGATGAGATGATGTGATGATGTGGTGAAAATAGTTGCAAGGGAAAAGGTAAAAGTTGCAAATAGAAAGATGCGCCACACCTCAGAGGTGTGGCACATCTGCGTTAACAGTTGAAATATAAACAGATAGAGTGGTACTACCATTTGGAATGGTAGTACCACTTCCTTGATGAAGTAAGCACTTATGATGCATCTCATCCTTCCGATGGTTGTAATGCTCCTTCCGATCCCGAGAGCAATCTCCAACTGCATGAAACTTTTTCTAATATTTATTAAAATTTTTAAGAAAAAAGCTAAAGTTTCATTTTTTCCTGCCGATACTATTAATGGGATGGTAGGACAGTTTTGAAAATATGTCTTAAGGATTGGGATGCCGGAGATTTCTTCGATAAGGTTAAATGCTGAAAAAGCAAATACTTCACCTGCCGTGGGCGGGACTTCCACCGTTGCTAAAAGCGCCCTGGGTTCCACTTCTTCCGACAGGACTAACCAACCGAGCAACGCTACAAACCGGGCAAATGCACAAACCGACAGCTTCGCACCAAATGAAAAAAATATCTCTGATTACACAAAACTCATCCCAACCCCCAAAGAAACTACTGAAGAAAAAAATCCTGACAATAACGGCGACGAAGCCAATGAAGGCCTAATGGCCACAAATGACTCCGAAAGCACCTCCGCCAATAACGCCACCGAGAAGGAAAACACCATCGGCAACGGACTCTCCGAAGAGGAACAAAAGCAAGTCGATGAATTGAAATCTGGGGACACGAAAGTCAAATCCCACGAAGCGGCCCATGCGGCTGTGGGCGGCGATTTGGTTCGAGGCAAATCTTTCGACTATGCCGTCGGGCCTGATGGCAAACGCTATGCAGTGGGCGGCGAAGTCCAAATTGATATTTCTCCCGTGGCAAACGACCCGCGAGCCACAATGCAAAAAATGCAACATATCCGGCGAGCAGCGTTGGCCCCGTCGGACCCCTCGCCTCAGGACAGAAGCGTCGCCTCGACAGCCCAATCAATCGAGTCGCAAGCGCAGGCCGAAATCGCTTCCAATATTGGCAAAAGCAGTGCGAAATCCGAACCGGCCTCCAAACCGGTCGAATCCCAGGCGGCTGCGAAGGCATACACAAAAGACACATCCGAAAGCTCCGAAAGAAGCGGGCTTTTCGATTCAATCAATTCTGCGAATGGAATAAAGAACCTGACCGGCACGGCTGGTTCGCTCTCCGAATAATCACTCGTTAGGCTTTTTCTTTTCCTTGGTTTCGTCCTGATTATAGTTCAAAACGGCGTATCGGACCAAACCGCTGGCACTTTTTATATTCAGTTTCTGGATAATATTCGAACGGTGGGATTGCACAGTGCGGACGCTGATGAAGAGCATGTCGGCAATCTCGGGACTGGTTTTCCCTTGGGCAATCAGGTTCAGCACTTCCTGCTCGCGCGGCGAAATCGACACCGTGGACGAATCGGCGGCGTACGAAGTGGAGTATGATTTCTGCATCAATTGGATAATCGTTTTGCTGAAGACCCGCTCTCCCTGCACCACTTGGTAGAGCGCAGTAACCAAATCCTTCGCGCTAATATCTTTCGTCAGGTAGCCATCGGCGCCCGCGTCGAGCGCTTGCTCAAGGTGCAGCGCGTCCTCGAAAGCAGTCAGCATCACCACCATCACGTTTTTCATTTCGCGTTTGATAATCTTTGTGGCCTCGATGCCGTCCATTCGCGGCATTAGCACGTCCAGAAGCGCAATGTCCGGCTGGTGGTATCGCACCAGTTCGATGGCATCTTCGCCGTTGGAGGCTTCGTCGAGAATATGAATCGATTTACTGATATAGAGTAAGCGCCTAAGCCCTGCCCGCACAACTTCGTGGTCATCTGCCAAAACTAAATTTATTTTCCGTTCCTGATCAAATGGATACATATATCTCCAATGAAAGTTTAATTCGACGCTAATAATTCAACGAATAACCCAGCAATCAATTTTAATTTCGGGGGCAAATTCTCTTATAGCAATCCAAATGGGAGCAAGTCTGTTGTTGATCAGATTTGCGAATTCTCACTATCAATCGCGCCCCATCGCTGCCGTTTCGTCTGGCGATTTATAAATGTGTATAGCATCATTAGGATTGTGGCCACAATCGCCATGGCCGAGCCGAAATAGAACGGAGCTGCCGACCCAACGCCATCGTAGAGCAAACCGGCAATCAAACTCGCCGGCAGTAGCGTGATCCCGAGCACGGCGTGATACAGGCCAAATCCTGTGCCTCGCAATTCTTTACGAACTATATCGGAAATCAATGCTTTTTGGCTGCCGTCGGTTAGCGCGCTGTGCAGGCCATAGAGTACGAACAAAAACATATATACGCCGATGCTGTCGGAGTATCCGAAGAAAAAGTACACAATTGCGTACATTGCGAATCCGGCGATGATGAGCGTTTCCCGGCCGGTTCTGTCGGAATATTTGCCGATGGGAATAGCAAAAAATACAGAAACCACATTGAAAAGCATATAGACGAATGGCACCATGGTCTTCTGTATGCCGGTTTCGGCTGTTTTTATCAGCAAAAACGCATCGGCCGAATTTCCAAGCGTGAACACGAAAACGATCACCAGGAACCAATAAAACTTCCGCGGCAATTCCTTCAAGCTTGGCCGGGCGGATTCGCCCGATGGGCTTGCCTTGGCCTCTTTGATGAAGGCGACAATTGACACCACCCCAAGCGCTGCCGGAATCGTCGCGAGAACGAATATGAGCCGGTAATCATCGGGGAAGACAATAAGCAAGAGAAACGCGGCCAGTGGGCCGATAATTGCGCCGCTATTGTCCATTGCTTTGTGGAACCCGAAGTTTTTCCCCGACTCGCCGGAACGAACCGAGCCGCTTATCAAGCTGTCCCGTGGTGCTGTGCGTATCCCTTTGCCAATGCGTTCGGCAAAACGGAGGAACAGAACATGCAAGTAATTGGTCGAAAACGCAAAAAACGGCGTAACCAAGGCAGTTATTCCATATCCAATAATCATGAATGGCTTATTCCGGCCGATCCGGTCGCTCAGGTAGCCGGAGATAACTTTGAAAGCCGAGGCAGTGCTTTCGGCCACACCTTCGATGAGTGCAATCGAAGTTTTCGATGCGCCGATGGACAGCAGAAAAAGGGGCATGATACTATATATCATCTTAATCGAGACGTCGGTGAGGAAGCTCGTCAGACCGGTGAAGAACACGTTCCTCTCCAGCCCCAATATCTTTTGATCTGCATCAGAAACCATACGGCACCATTAAAAAATCGATCAATTATCGCCCGCGAGTTTGTCCCATTAGCAAGCAAGCATATGGCCGCAAATTACAAATTTTTCAATCGTCTGAGCTGAGATTTAGATGATTAGTGTGATTAGAAATTTTTTTTGTGCTTGTCATTCTGAGCCTCAGGCGAAGAATCCATATTCTTTTGATCCTTCACTTCGTTCAGGATGACTATTTTTTCTCGTCATTCTGAGCCTCAGGCGAAGAATCCATATTCTTTTGATCCTTCACTTCGTTCAGGATGAC
>CAZSWR010000037.1:0-24147 GCA_964610885.1 uncultured Hyphomicrobiales bacterium
CAACAACCGAAAACAATGACTAATTATATATTGTTTGGAAAAAGGGGTCTTAAAACAACCCCTTTTTTTATATAAAAAATTGAAATATTTTTGTTAATATAATAAAAGATTGTAATCATGGCAATATCACCACTTACAGTAAAAGAACTTCGCGAGAAAACAGGCGCCGGAATGGGCGATTGCAAAAAAGCACTCGAAGAGGCTAATGGCAATATGCAGGAAGCTATCGAAATCCTTCGCAAAAAAGGCGCCGCCGGCGCTGCAAAACGCTCAGAGCGCGCTGCCAAAGAAGGACTCGTCGTGGCAAAAACCACTACCGATGGAAAAAAAGCAGTCGTCGTCGAAATCAATTGCGAAACTGACTTCGTCGCCCGCAATGCCGAATTCGAAAGATATGCAGACATCGTATCGAACGCCCTCTTCGCCGGCAAATTTGCTAACGTCGATGAGCTTATGACAGCCAAAGTCGATAACGACACAGTCCAAGGCATCCATAACGAAATCCTTGCAAAATTCAGCGAGAATATCGGTATCCGCCGCTTCGAGACCGTCGAATCCAAAGGATTCATCGAATCGTACAACCACCTTGGCAACAAACTTGGCGTGCTCATCGAAGTGTCCTCCGATAAAGTCAACGACAAAGCTCGCACAATGATCCGCGACATCGCAATGCAGATCGCCGCAATGAATCCGCTCTACATCTCGCGCGATTTGGTGCCCGCCGAAAAAATTGCTAAAGAAATGGAAATCTATCGCGAAATCGCAGCCCAAGAAGGCAAAAAACCCGAAATCGCCGAAAGAGTCGCCGCTGGCCGCCTCGAGAAATTCTACCAAGAGAACTGCCTGATGGAACAAGCTTTCGTCAAAGATTCACAAAAAACAATCAACGACGTGGTCAAAGAAATCTCCGCCGAATGCGGCTCCGACGTGAAAATTGCCGGAATGCACCGCTTCCTGCTTGGCGAGTCTTTGGACTAATATTTGAACAATAGTATTAACTAATGGTTAGAAAAATGGAGCCAAGATATAAACGTATTTTGCTTAAACTAAGCGGCGAAGCCCTCATGGGCAACCAACACTACGGGATCGACCCCGAAGTGCTATCGGCATTCGCTGCGGAAATCAAGGTAGTGCACGATCTCGGCGTCCAAATCGGTATCGTCATCGGCGGCGGCAACATCTTTCGTGGTGTGCAGGCCGCTGCCCATGGTATTCACAAGGTTTCCGGCGACAATATGGGTATGCTCGCTACCGTTATCAATTCGATTGCGCTGCAAAACGCACTCGAGATGAGCGGAATGCCTACCCGTTTGCAGACAGCTATCAAAATGGAACAAATTGCCGAACCGTTCATCCGCCGCCGCGCGATCCGCCACTTGGAAAAGGGCCGCGTCGTTATCTTCGGCGCCGGAACGGGCAATCCATACTTCACTACAGATACAGCTGCCGTCCTTCGAGCAATCGAAATCGATTCGGACTTGGTGATCAAGGGCACCCGCGTCAATGGCGTGTACGATTCGGACCCGGAGAAAAATCCCAACGCTGTCCGCTTCGACCAAATCACGTACAAAGAAGTGCTCGATAAGGATCTCCGCGTCATGGACCATACAGCAATCACTTTGTGTATGGAAAACGCATTGCCCATCGTTGTTTTCAATTTCAACGAAAAAGGCAACTTCAAGCGCTTTGTGCTTGGCGAATCAATAGGTTCAGTAGTCAAATAGTTTTTTGTTTTTCTATCGAGATAGGTGAAAAATGCTTCAAGATATATTGAAAAAAACTCGCGAGCAAATGGAAAAATCGGTCGAGTTCACGAAACAGCAATTCGGCAAAGTCCGCACCGGACGCGCCTCCGCCAGCCTCGTGGATACAGTTAAAGCAGATTACTATGGCTCGCCGACGCCCATCACACAGATGGCAAATATCTCCGTCCCCGATGCGAGAACAATCGTCATCCAACCGTGGGACAGGACAAACCTTTCGGCAATCGAAAAGGCAATCCAAGCCGCCGATTTGGGATTCAATCCCCAAAACGATGGTGTGATTATTCGCATCCCCGTGCCCCCGCTGACGGAGGAACGCAGGAAAGAATTCGTTAAGGTCTGCAAGAAATACGCCGAAGATGGCAAAGTAGCCGTCAGAAACGTACGCCGCGACCAAATCGAAGCCATTCGCAAAGCCGAAAAAGACAAAGCAATTACCGAAGACGACAAGAAACGCGGCGAAGAAGAAACTCAGAAGATTACCGACGAGTTTATTAAAAAAATCGACACCGCTATCGCACAGAAAGAAAAAGAATTGATGGAAGACTAATCCCACCGATTCCCAAATATCTTAAGCCCGACCCACGCTTCCAAAGTATGAGCCGGGCTTTTTGTATTACTTATCCGATGTGTTGCACATAGAACATTCGCTACGCGAAATCATAAACAAAAAAATCAACATATAGCTACAATACAACAACCGCTCCGCGGTATAATATTTTCCGACTCTTTCTGACTGGCTGCCTGGGCACGGCATGCCGTGCCTCTAAATATTGTATCCATTATTCAATCACATAATCAAATGAATCATATTAATCACAGTTCAGACAATCAACACATCATCACATCAGTTCATCAACAACTTTTCTAATACTTGAATTATTGCTTTGCGCAGTTCCTCGGCGCTGACGCCCGAAACGGAATCGGTGCCCTCGGCGGCTTCTGCTATTGCGAAATTGTCCATGAGCGGATAGTACTTTGCCGTGTTGTCTGGACGGCCGCCGTAAACAGCTGCCATACTGACGTTGAAGGCAGAAGCCACATGTACGGCTGCTGTGTCCGGCGTCAGTAACAATTTCGCCCTGGCGATCATTGCCACCAAATCGTGGAAATTGCGAGTTTCGTAGTGCTTCAGTGCGGGAACCATGGCGCAAAGCCTCACGGCCTCGGCCCTGTCGGCGGGCGAAGACGTAACGAACACATCGAATCGGCCAAGCTCCGGCGAGAGCATCACGTCGGCCCATTTTTCCGTCTGCCAGACGCGGTCTCGGCTGCCGGCGGAAATATTCAGCAAAAGCAGCTCTTTCGCGGATGAATTAGTGAATCTGTTCGCGAATTCGACAGAATCCTTTTGCAAAGCGATCGAGGGACGTTGGCGCTGCGGGCAGTGTACGCCGGCAGATTCGAGTGCTGCGGCAAGGCGTTCCACGTAATGCTTGCCGCTGTTCCGGCTGCTCGGTGGCACTCCGATCGTGAACGGGCCGCCACTTTCGCGATTGAACCCGATTTTCACAGTTGCGCGAGCCAGCTTGGCAATGATGCTGCTTTCGGACGAATGGTGGTCCTTCGGGTCGATGTAGAAATCGTATTCAAAGCGCCGCAACTGCCTTGCGAAGTTCAGCGCGCCCCAAAGCGATTTCCTGTAAACAAGCACTCGGGCAACGTCGGGATGATCGTCGAAAATGAAATAATTCCCTTCGCCGGCCACGACGTCGATTTCGCAATCGGGGTACCGAGAGCGAATCGAATCGAAGCACGAAGTCAGAAGTATTGCATCGCCAATGCAGCCGAGTTGCGTAAGGGCAATCCTCATTTCTTACAGCTTGGTAAATTCTGGATTGTCATTTTTAGCGCGGCTTTCGGCGGAGAGTTTCTTCTTGAATTCAGAGTACTTGGCCGAAAGTCCTTCGTCGGCTACCGCCAGAATCTGGACGGCGAGCAGTCCGGCGTTCTTTGCTCCGTCGATGCCGACAGTGGCAACGGGGACTCCCGGAGGCATTTGCACGATCGAGAAAAGCGAATCCATGCCCGAAAGCGATTTCGCCAAAACCGGCACGCCAATCACGGGCAGTACAGTGTTCCCGGCCAATACACCGGGCAAGTGCGCTGCTCCGCCGGCTCCGGCGATGATGACGCGGATACCGCGATCGTGTGCCGAAGATGCGTAATTGATGGCATCCATCGGGTTCCGATGCGCCGAAATAACCATCATTTCGTATTCGATTCCGAATTGTTTAACGGCGTCTGCCGCCGCGCGCATGATCCCGAGGTCAGAATCGCTGCCCATGATGATAGCAACTTTTGCATTTGTTGGTTTCATTATAGTGTTCCTTTATTTGTTTTTATAATATTCTGTGCAAACTTAATTCGTAATTCCCATGAAGCAATAACAGCTTTATCTCAAGAAATCATTCATATTTTGAATTTCAAACCACCCCAGAAACCCTTCGTTTCGCAAAGGTTTTCTCTCCCCTCCTTGGCAAGGATGGGAAAAAGGGGAGGTCGAAGTTCCCAAATGATATATTCATAAATATTTTCCCACATAAAACGAGATAGAATCATTTGTTGATAATTTGAGCATTCTCGTATAGAATTATTTAATTGGAACAACAGCCTTCTGTGATTGGCTCGAATCCGTGTGTGGCAGGCGTCGGAGGAATGCCAGGCCATTTTTCTTGTAAAGCAATTCCAGCCCGAATTTCGTAACGTATTCATCGGCATCGGTGCCTTTGGCCACGAATAGCGCCGGATGGTCGATGTCGCCCTTGAGCAGCCAATCTCCGATTTGGTCGTCGGGCACGTTTTTATTGAAATATGCCGATAGCTCTTGCGGTTTTTCTGCATAGTACAAATGGCCGTATTTATAGTTGCCGATTCCGAGCGGATGGATATAAACTTTCTGCCCGGCATTCGCCCTGTAGAATTCCATTGCGGCGCCTTGGGTGTATTCAGCAATTTTCGGCACCAGCAGCGGCATAACGGCGAAGATTGTGCAGGCCGTCCCGACGAAAAGCACGAGCATGCCCTGAAGAATCATCTTTCGGCGGGCAATGAGGAAAAGCGAGAAAATCAATATCGCCAAATACACAATGCCCAAGGCGTATTCGCCGCCGCCCCACTGCACAGGGCTTCGGAGCACTTCGCGCGTGAATTCATCCTTGACGAGCGGTATAATTGCGTCCGTATTGATCAGCGCATACGGAATAAAGAAAAGCAGGGCGCCCCAAAGCGTGCCGACAGCGCCGAGCAGCCAAGTGCTTGTGCGTTTCCATACCAATCCCTTGTACGAAATCGAATATGCGGCGAGCGCGGCAAGGAAAGTGATCGGGAAGTAGCTAAGCGAGGAGTAATGTACGATTTTTGTATTAACAATTGAAAAGATGACGACCACCGCCGAAAGCAGGATAATGTTCCATTGCTTGAGGAAGCTCGCGTCCTCGCCGAAGTCCAATCGCACACGGAAACCGCGGAGTGCTATTATCGACGCGGGGAAGCAACCGATGAGCAATACGACCAAATGGTAGTATATCGGGCCGGAAAAACCTGCGTCGGAAGTCGTGAGCAGGCGGATTTGATACGAAATGAACTCTTCGACCACTTGCGAACCGCCGCGGACAAAGACTGCACAATACCACAGAAGCGCTGGCGCAATCGATACCGCCGTGAATGTCAGTAAATCCTTAGCGGGGAAGCGGAGAGTGCGGCGGTGGCGCAGGTAGAAAATTGCCCATGCAATGGCAGGAAGCCCGAAGCCGACCGGCCCTTTGGTCATTACGGCCAGCGAGGCAAACACCGCCGCGGCAATCAGTTTGCGCTCTTTGGGCGAATTCGATGCGATGGCGCTGCTGTACCGGCTAAGCCAATAGCAAGACAGGTACATGAACAGATTGAAAGTTGGGTCAATCAGCCCTGTTTTGAAATAGAAATGGGGCAGGAAACTGCCAATATAGGCCAAAGCCCAGAGCAATCCGAAGCGTTCGTCGAAATGCCTGCGGCCGATGCCGAATATCACGAGTAGGGTGGCAATGCCGACGAGCGCATTGGGCAGGCGTGCCGCGAATTCATTTGTGCCGAAAGCAGCCATGGACGCCGATTGCATCCAGAAGAACAGGGGCGGCTTCTCGTGGAATGGCTTGAAATCCACCCGGACAGTAAGGTAGTCCCCCGTGGCTAGCATTTCGCGAGAGCATTCGGCAAAGTTTAGCTCGTCCCAATCGAACAGATCGACGCGCCCCAGATAGGGCATAAAGAATAGCAGGCCCAATACAGCGAGCAAAATATAAGGCTTAATCTGTTTGTTCAGGAGGCTGGGCATATCAATCTAATTATTATTCAAAAAAACACTTGCGCAAGTGCCAAAAGCACTGCTGAATTGGTTCGATTGCAAGGCAATTAATTCTTTGATTTAATGAACACGCGAAGCAATTTCTCCACTTCGCTATGCTCGCCAAGCTCGGTTTTCACAAAGAAGTTCTCGGACGATTGCGAATCGGTAACCTGTTCGGGCTTTTCCTCTTCCTCTTGGCGCGAATACATAAGCGTAATGGCATAGGTGATGAGCAAGCTGAACTCCAAACCAAGCGAGAAAATGATGATCGAAGGCTGGGTGGGAGGAATGAATTTCAAACCACGCAGGCCGATGATAATAATCAGGACGGCTGCGCCCACATAGACAAAGCCAAGGACGGAATTGCTGTATTTGACGGTGAAATAGAATCGCATATAGACGTTTAGCGCATGGTTGAAATGCAGCACACGGTACAAAATGTTGCTACGTTTCCATTTGATAGCTTTGGCGATCGCCTTCAGGTCGTCCAGCGAAGCTTTTAGCTCGTTCGAAAGAGAATGGAGGAATCGAATATCTGCATTGTAAAGCGAGTCTTGAAGTTCAACAATGTCCTCGTCCGATTCTTGTCCGGTCCTTCTGATGGAGAGTTTTCCGACTTGGTTCAGGATTTCTCTTTCGATCTTGCAGCGCATCAGCCCGAGCTTTTCCGGCAGTATCGTAGTGAAAATAACGCTGAGCACGACGCCGAGCATTCCGGCCGGCAACATCAGCGAAATGAACGGCGAGAACCAATAGCGCGAGGGTTCGTCCGTGCTGAAGTACAAGTCCACAGCCCAAGAAAAGATGTAATTCGTGGTCTGGAGGGGCTTGGGCATGTTAGCATAATAGGAGAGTGTCTCCCCGGAATTGAACACCTTGCCGTTAAGGAAATTCTCGAAAAGCGATTGCAGGACTGGAATTAGGAGCATAAATACAATTGCTGCGCAAGTTGCGATCAGCAAACCAAATCCTGCGAACTGAAATGAGTTGTGTTCCGATAGTTCAAAATACCGATTCTTTGATTCTGTTTTTGGTGACATTTCGTTTGCTGTTTCGAGTTTTACAAAACTAACACAAAAATAATCAAATAGTTGAATAAGTAAAAACTATTGTTTACATTTATTAATTAATAAAAGAGCAATGATTAGTTGATGTGGTGATGTGATGATGTGGTGATGTGATGATGTGGTGATGTGATGATGTGATGATGTGGTGATGTGGTGATGTGGTGATGTGGTGATGTGATAATTGTCTGAACTGTGATTCTTGTGATTTTTATTATGGTAATGTCAAATTCTTTGTAGGGGCGGGTTCCAAACCCGTCCGAGGATTCGCTAATTAGCTGATGTGATGATTAGTTGATGTGATAATGTGATAATTGTCTGAACTGTGATTCTTGTGATTTTTATTATGGTAATGTCAAATTCTTTGTAGGGGCGGGTTCCAAACCCGTCCGAGGATTCGCTAATTAGCTGATGTGATGATTAGTTGATGTGATGATTGTCTGAACTGTGATTAATATGATTCATTTGATTATTGTGATTGAATCAGATGAAAGCAATGTTGTGGCAAATTCCAAACCTGTCCTTATTGTCGATAAACAACCAACCCCGAAGGGGTTGAATATGAATAGCCCCAGCTCGCAAGCTGGGGGAATCGGGAGACGGGCAGGAAAATATACATGGAGAGTATTTGAACACAGATGTGCCCCACTTCCGAAGTGTGGCACATCTGGCGTATATTTCAGGTAGTGAAAGGGTTTATGCGAAAGATCGCATCGGTAACTCATCCGATGACTACCAATTTTCGAACTAATCACGAATGACAGCCCAATGAGTCATCGGATGAGTATTTGGAACAGAACCAAAAAAAAGCGGCTGCCATCTTTCCCGCAGGCCCGCGGAAGCATTGGATTATCGAAATACATATTTTATTGCTATATTTGAATGGGGACTTTGAGGGCATATTAATAATTCTTTTGAATGGATTGATGAGAATAATCGGAATAGACCCGGGTTCGGTCGTATGCGGATACGGCGTGATCGAAAAGGACAAACGCGAGATCCGTTTGGTGGAATACGGCGTGATCCAGGCAAAAAAAATCTCGGAGGACATGCCTCGGCGCTTGGTCGAGATCTACGAACGCATCGAGACCGTCATACGCCGGAGCGCACCGGAGGCCGCCGCTTTCGAATCGCTTTTCTTCTCGAAGAACGCCCAGACGCTGATGAAGCTCTCCCACGCTCGCGCTGCCGCCTTGGTGTCGGCGGCCCGATGTGGGCTTCCGATAGCCGAATACGCACCGCGCGAAATCAAAAAATCCGTAACAGGCAACGGCAATGCCAGCAAAGACCAAGTGAGCTACATGGTGCGCTCGATGCTCGGAATCGACGAAACGCCCGAATTCTTCGATGCGACCGATGCGCTCGCCATTGCGATATGCCACTCCGCGCGTATGCTCTCCGGCGGAGCCAAGCCCAAGTCTTGGAGCGAATTCGTCGATTCGCGCCCGGAAATGGTGATTAATCCTAATAAAATTTGAAGTGATAGAAATGGATAACTTATTTGGGGACGCCCCACGCCAGAAACCTGAAATAAAGAACCAGCCGCTTGCTGACAGAATGCGCCCAGGCACGATCGATGAAATAGTGGGCCAGAGCCATTTGCTCGGCGAGGACGGCCCGCTGCGCCGCTTCTTCGATGGTGGCGATTTCCCATCGATGATATTCTGGGGGCCGCCGGGAGTGGGCAAAACCACTTTCGCGCTGCTCGTGGCAGAAAAGACGGATTATGAATTCACACGCATCTCGGCCATCGAATCGGGCGTCAAGGAAATCCGCGCGCTTATCGCAAATGCTCAGGCGCTGCTGCGGCGCGGCAAAAAAACTCTGCTATTCATCGACGAAATCCACAGATTCAATAAATCGCAACAAGATTCGCTGCTGCACGCCGTGGAGACCGGCACGATCACGCTCGTCGGCGCCACGACCGAAAACCCGTCGTTCGAGGTGAACTCTGCCCTTCTGAGCCGCTGCCAAGTCTATAGGCTGCTTCCGCTTACGGAAGATGAAATCCGGTCTGTGGTGCAGCGGGCCATCGAGCAAGACAAAATCCTGAGCCAATACAAGATCGAAGTCGAGAACATGGATTTCCTCATTAAAATATCCGGTGGGGACGCCCGCACAGCGCTGAACGCGCTCGACCTGGCCGTGAAGTTTTCGACCGCGCGGAACGGCGCTATTAAAATAACCCAACGCACTCTGGAGCGCGCTCTTCAGCAAAAGACTGCCCAATACGACAAAGCGGGGGAGTCGCACTACGATACGATATCGGCATTCATCAAATCGCTTCGCGGCTCCGATCCGGACGCTGCGCTGTTTTGGATGGCAAAAATGATAGATTCGGGCGAGGATCCGAAGTTCATTGCTCGGCGAATGGTGATCTTCGCAAGCGAGGACATCGGGAACGCCGACCCGATGGCGCTGTCGCTGGCCGTAACCGTGTTCCAAGCCGTAACGATGATCGGCCTGCCCGAGGCGCGTATCAATTTGGCCCAAGCGGCCACATACCTGGCCTGCGCCGAGAAATCGAACGCTTCGTACCTCGGTATCGATTCTGCGCTTGCGATGATTCGCGGCGGCGCCAACCAATCCGTGCCGCTGCACCTGAGGAACGCCCCAACCCAGCTGATGAAAGACGAGAACTACGGCAAGGAATACAAATATCCTCACGATTTCGATGGCCATTTCGTTGAGGCAAACTACTTCCCGGCAGGGATCGGCACGCCCGTGTTCTACCGTCCGACGGACAATGGCCAAGAAGCTGCAATTGCCGAACGGACAAAAAAGAGATGGAAAAACCGATACGGCGAGGATTAAGCATACTTAGAGTGCGTTGAAAAAGTATCTCTATGCCAACCCACGAGTTAACCCGTTGGTTGTTGTTCCATTGATACTTTTTCTGGCAGCTTGCTGATGGTATTTTGGACCGACCCATGCCAATTGTTTCAGGTCTCTATCCATATTTGGCCTTCTGTCCGGCAACCACCAGAAAATGATTGGAAAATTAACTACAATTGCATAAAAAATCAACCTGATTCGTCTTAATTAACTTTGACATGAATCAATGCGAAAAGATACGTATGGCCATAAGAACAGAAACGATTGAATTTACCGAACAGTTAGGATTCTCAAAGCTTTTCAAAGATTATCTCCGTTTCGGGGAGTTCTTCAGGAATCGCTTCCCGGGCAACAAACTCAGCACCGACCCTGTGCACCTGTCCCGAATCGCCGAACGCTACGGCCGGCGTGGCGAACTCGGCCAGGCGATACGAAAATCCATGGAATGCACCGACCTTTCGGACGCCCAATCCGCCAATATTCAAAAGATCGGAGAATCAAACTCGCTGGCCATCACAACCGGCCAACAACCCGGATTCCTCGGCGGCCCGCTCTACACATACCTCAAAGCGGCGACTGCCATCAGTTCCGCCCGCCGTATAGCCGAGCGCAATCCCTCGTTCGACTTCGTCCCAATATTTTGGGTGGAGGACAATGACCACGATTCGCGCGAGGCGTCCGTTTCGTATATTCTATCGAAAGAAAACACAATCAGGCCGATCGATTCTGCCCTCGGAGAGCATCCGGCGGATGTCGCGGTGTCGTCTCGGCAATTTTCCGCAGCCGCCACGGAACAGCTCGGCCAGATTATCGACGAATTGCCCTATGGCGAATTCAAGGAAGAGCTTGAAGAGTTGCTGTCGGGTTCGATTACAGAAGGCCGCGGGTGGGCCGAATCCTTCATTCAGATTCTTAATGCCGTCTTTTCGGATTCGGGGCTGCTGTTTGTGCGCTCGTCCGTGCTGCGGCGGATGGGATTCTTCGACGGCCCTGCCCTGGCCGAATTGGAAAACTGCACGTCGAATGCCTCGTCGCACATGGCTATCACCCAAGCAAACGAACACTTGGAGCAGGCCGGATACCACATTCAGGCCAAATCCAAAATGCCGAACCTATTCGCGCATTTCGGCGAATTGCGTCAGAAAATTGTCTATAGCGAAGGCTCTTTCCAAATTGGAAGCGAGAAGTACTCGAAAGAAGAATTGATCGAATTGGGACGCAAGAGTCCCGGCTCGTTTTCGCCGAATGTGCTGCTGAGGCCTGTTTTCCAAGACTTGGCCCTGCCAAACATTGCGTACATCGGCGGTCCGGCCGAAATCGGGTACGCAGCGCAGATCAAGGGAGTATATTCCATGTTTGGCGCCGACATGCCGGCGTATTTCTCGCGCCACAGCGCAACGATTATTCCCGCAAAAATCGCAGCCGCCGCCGAGAAATCCGGATTCGACCCGAAGGGTCTATTCATCAAAAAACTTGAATTGGAATCGATACTGACGTCCCGATTGGCCGAAGGCGAGTTCGGAAGCGAATTCAATCGCGCCACTGAGCTATTGGCCCAATCTTTCGAATTGCTCGAACGCGCATTCGACGAAAAGAAATTGGGGATCGGCGCGGCTGTCAAATCCCACGAACGCGCCGCCATGCAGCAAATCGAACACTTGGAGAAAAAAGCCCTTGCAGCAATGAAAAAATTCCGCGAAGCAGACATGCAGCGAGCTTTCGGCGCCAAGAACTTCCTTTTCCCAGAGGACACGCTACAAGAACGCATCCTGACGGCGGCCAATTTGATTTCGCAACTCGGCTTGTACGCCTTCCGGAACCTGATTCTCGAGATCGCCGAAATGGATACGTCGAACCATATAATTGTTTACCTTTGAAGGAACACGTAGCAATGCCCAAACAAGAATTTATCGAAGATATAAAGTCGCTATACGCAGAAGCGGCACAGGTGGCGACCCAAGAATTGGGAACCGGATTCGACTGCGCCGTCGTGCTTGGGTCGGGAATCAGCTCGGCCATGAAGGGTATCGAAATCCTCGGCGAATTGCCATACTCGGCGCTACCCGGGATGCCCCGTTCGTCGGTGGATGGGCACGCAAACAGGCTATCGGCGATAAAATTCGGCTCCAAGAGGGTGCTGGCATTTTCCGGCCGATTCCACCTTTACGAAGGATTCGCGCTGAAGGAAATACTGGCACAAGTCGTAATTGCTGCGCGAATGGGAATAAAGAACATAATTTTTACGAATGCTGGCGGCGCTTTGGATCCGATCTATTCCATCGGCGATATAATGCTCACCACCGATACAATCAATGCCACGAACAGGCGACTGACGGCCACGGTTGGGCAAGTTGACGGGCTTGGGCCATCGTTTATTTCGGGCAAATGGCGCGAGCGCACGCGGAGACTGCTTCTGCAAAGGAATGTCCATTTCCGAGAGGGCGTCTTGGTGTCCGTTACCGGCCCAACCTACGAAACGCCGGCAGAGATTCGATACTACAGGAAAACGGGCGCCCAAGCGATTGGCATGTCCACAGTCCACGAAGTGCTGGCCGCCCAACTGCTCGGCATGGAGGCAATCGCCTGCACGCTGATCACAAACGTTCTGCACGATACGGACACTCAAGTGCTCGGCCACGAGGACGTGGTGGCCGCCGCCGCCGCCGCAGAAAAGAAACTATCGGAGTACATTTCCGCCGCAATCGAGGCCGCCTGAGAAACGTACGCCCAGCAATTGTAATTGATAATATAATTGTTTGCAATCCGAGAAATATTAATTACATTGTACGGATTGAAATATAAAGGAAATAAAAATGTCTAAAGAAGAAATAATAGAATTAATACTCGGTTTGTTCAAGGATGGCGAAGGCAATTTTCAACTTTTCGAGATTGCAAAAAAGCTGCGGATCCACTCCGATTCATACGATTACGATACATTGCGCAGCGCATTGGATTCGATGGTCGATGACGGCATTCTCGATAAGTCCACACGCCGCCGCTACTCCCTTCGCGAGGATTTCTCCGACGGCTCGCTTGAGGGCGTCCTGATTATCGGCCAAGAACGCGGCACCGTCGAGACAAAGGATCCATACTTCCCGGAAATTATCGTAAACCAAAGCTCGTTCAATACAGCGCTGGACGGGGACACCGTACAGGTGCGACTGCTGGCAGGCAAGAAGAATAAAAAGCCCAAGGGCGAGGTGGTCCGAGTCGTCTCGAGGAAGAAAACCGAAATCTCCGGCCATATCGACGTGGATGGGCATTTCACTTTCCTCGTGCCGGACGAAGAAAAATATTACGTGGACTTCCTCGTGCCGCCGGATATGCTTTTGGGCGCGCAGCATGGCGACAAGGTCGTGGGCCGGCTGGTCAGTTGGGACGACCCGCAGAAGAACCCCAAAGCCGAAGTTATTGAAATCATCGGTCGTTCGGGCGACCTGACTGCCGAATACGAAGCAATTATGCGCGAGTTCTCACTACCGACCGAATTCCCAAGCGAAGCTCTCGCCGAGGCGAAGGCCGTGGCCAAGACAGTTACGCCATCGAAGTATCCCGACCGCTTAGACCTTCGCGATATGACGATTGTAACGATCGACCCGGAGGACGCGCGCGATTTCGACGATGCGCTCTCGCTCGAAGAATTGGAAGGCGGGAACGTGCGGCTCGGAGTGCATATTGCCGACGTCAGCCACTACGTCCGCGTGGGTTCGGCGGTCGACAAAGAAGCCATCAAGCGCGGCAATAGCGTCTATTTGGTGGATCGCGTCGTGCCGATGCTGCCGGAAGCCCTCTCGAACGAAATCTGTTCGCTACAACCGAATAAGGTGAGGCTTGCCCACACAGTGTTCATGGAGTTTACGCCACTCGGCGTGCTGAAGGACTACCAGATCCGCGAATCGATGATCAAAAGCAAACGCCGCTTTTCCTACGAAGAGGTCAAAGAGATAATCGAGATCGGCACCGGCGACCATGCCGAACTGCTTGCGAAGCTTAACGCATTGGCGCGTACCCTTCGGAAAAGACGCTTCTCGAAGGGCGGTTTGGACTTCGAGACATACGAAGTGAAATTCAGATTGGACGAATCGAAGAATCCCGAGGAATCATTCCTCCGCACGGGCAATTGCGCCACGCAGCTCGTGGAGGAGTGCATGCTCGCTGCAAACAAAACCGTCGCCGAACACGTACGCAAATTCTCGCGCGACAAAGGCCTGAAGCGCACTCTGCCTTTCCTTTATCGTATCCACGACGAACCGCTTCCGACGAAGTTCACAGAAGTGCTCGAGTTCTTCAAAGCGGTCGGACTGAAACACAGCCTGAAGAAGGCCAGCGACTCGAAGGCCATCAATGCCTTCCTCCGCGAGTGCGCGGACAAGCCCGAAAAGCACATCGTTAATCAAGTGTTGCTGCGCGCAATGGCCAAGGCAGAATACTCGCCGACAAATATCGGGCACTATGGCCTCGGCTTCAAGGACTATGCGCACTTCACCTCGCCGATCCGCAGGTATCCCGATCTGATCGTGCATCGATTGCTGAAGGAATACGCAGCGGAAGAGTTCAACGCCACATCGGCAGTGAAATTCTTCGGCGCGCTCGAGGACATCGGGCGCCACACCACCGCCACCGAACGGGTGGCAATGGAGGCCGAACGCGCTTCCACCCGCTTGGCGCAGGCCCTGTACGCTCGGAAGTTCGTCGGCCAGGAATTCGAGGGCACAATCAGCGGCGTAACGAGCTTTGGAATTTTCGTTAGCATCGACCAAATAAACGCCGAAGGATTCGTCCACATACGCGATTTGTACGACGATTTCTACTATTTCGAACAGAAAGCCATGAAATTAGTAGGCCGCAAGACGCGCCGTTCGCTCGGTTTCGGCGACAGGATCAACGTCAAGGTCTCCCACGTGAACATCGAGAAGCGGCAGATCGAGCTGTTCTACCTGAACAATCGCCGCCCTCAGCGAGATTGATGAGATGATTGTCTGAACTCTGATTCTTGCGATTGGAATGATTAAATGAATTAAACCATAGTTTACAACTGTAGGGGCACGGCACGCCGTGCCCTCAGAATTATATTATACTCGCCAGAATATCTTTTTTTGTTCTATATAAATTATATCATCGGACGGGTTTGGAACCAGCCCGATGATGAATTGATAATTTCAAAAATCAGCTACGAAGTATATGAACATGAATAGCCACCCCGCCCTTCGGGCACCCCTCCTTGGCAAGGAGGGAAATGTAAGTATCTGAATGTCAGGTAGTTATAAGTCGTCTGAATGTTTCCATTCTCCAATCAAACCAATCACAGAAATCATACGAATCACACAGTTCAGACAATCATCACATCAACTAATCATCTGATCAGTGGTCGGGCTTATATAAAAAAACTCCGCCCTTATGGAGGAGGGCGGAGTTAATGAAAGTTTGATGCGGAATTGCTTATTGGCCTTTTTTGCCTGTGGCTTCTTCCATTTTCTTTTGTTCGATTGCGCGTTTCGAGCGCCAGTATTTGCGTTCGGCTTTAATTTCTTCGGGTGTTTTCTGTCCGGCGGGGGGCAGTTTCAATTTGTCGCCCGGATGGATAATATCGGGATTTTTGATCACCGAAGTGTTTGCCTGCCAGATTTTGGGCCATTGGAGCGGGTCGCCATAGATGCCGATTTTGCCTGCGATGTTCCACAAGCAGTCTTTGTCTTTGGCCCATGTGCCCACTGTGTAGCTCTTTTCTTTGGTATCGACGTATGTTTCGGCCTTTTGGATCATGTCGTTGAGGTCTTTGGCCAGAGCGATAATTTTGTTATAGAACTCGGGATGGACGGAAATCTTGCTGCCGCGGAGGGCGTCGAGTTCGTCGCGAATTGCATAGAGTTCGTCTTTTTTGCCGGCAAGTTCTTCGGCGGAAAGTCTTTGTTTGGCGCGGATTTTGCCCTCGACTTGGCCGAGCGATTGGCGGAATTTATCCACGTCTGCCGTTGTGGCGCCGAGCATTCTATAGACGCTTTCTTGGCAATCTTTGAGGTTTTTGATGGTCGTTTCGAGTTCTTGTTTCAGCCGGACGTTGTCGGCATCGATTTTCTTTAATTCTTCGGCGAGGTCTTTCAGGCGTGTATCGAATTCGGCGATACGGCGGACAGCTTCGTCTTTTGTCAGCTGTTCGTCAGTTTTTTGGGCATAGGGTATGTCCTCTGCGAGCGCGGTGCTTTGGAAAGCAATTGCAGCGATAAGCATTAAAAATGCGAAATATATTTTTTTCATTTTAGTTTTCCTTATTTAATCATTACAAAAATTAGCAGTTAATTATTTCTGTTCCGGCTCTGTTGCGGGCCTGGGGTAATCGGGCCAAACGTTAGGCCACTGGGCTAATTTCTGTTTGATGAAATCGGAAGTCTTCGAGCAATCGTTAAGCTCTTGTTTGCGTGCTTTGATTTCTTTCTCGAGTGCCGAGTTTTCGGCTTTTTTCTTTGCAATTGCGTCCAAATTGATTTTTTCTTGATGGCGCATATCCTTTAGCTTCGCAAGTTGCTCTTCGGTGATTTTGTTCGAGCAAGAGGAAACAAACATAGATCCGGCAAGGAATGCCATTGCTAAGCCTGTTCCTAAAATTCTTTTTGCTTTCATCTGTAACTCCGGTTTATTCTATAATACAATTCGTTCTATCTATTCACCATGTATATATACGAATCAAAAATAATAAAAGACCGCAGCTCGGAAACTTTTCCCGCCAGCTTCGGTTTTCAATATCAGCAAATATCGTAAAAAATGATAATCAAACCTAATGATTTTTTTTAATTTAAAGTAATCAACTCAATATTAATATCAAGTAACTATATCGGTTCCTACTCTTGGATTTTGTGTCTCCAACAGAATATTCCCTTCCATGCCCTTGCAATATCAAAAACAAATCATAGAGATTTGTTACTTATAAATTAATACACTCTTTTCGTCTTAATTTATTGTTTTTTGGTTCATCGCTATATTGAGTGGATAATGCAACCACTCACTTCCGCGGTCTCTGAGCTTGCCGAAGTGTCCCCTGAAATATGAGTACTTCATTGACCTACTTAACTACCAGAGAATCAAGGTATTGCCCAAAGTAGGGGCGAGGTAACCTCGCCCTCACATTTTTTATTATTTCTAAAAGAGAGATATCCTTATTTCAAAATGTTATAATGGACAGTTCCCACTCAAAATAGCGACGAGCCATTGTTGCTCGAACGGGCGCCGGTCAAGCAGTCTCTGCGTTTGCTTGTTTCTTTCTGCGGAAAAGCGAGGCAATGGCGCGCCAAACGAACGAGAACAGACGGCGGACATAAATCCATCCAGGTAGCTTCCACGATTCGCTATTGATCTTAATCATAAGCAGAATGCCGACAGCGCCCACAATGAAGTTCGCGCCCCACATGCTCAAAAATGGCGACAGTAATCCTCGGTCGGCCAATTTCTCTCCACCGATCCAGCAGGCCCAGTAGAAAATATAGAAGCCCAGCGTCAGCCCGGCACTAATGCCGAAATTCCCGCGGCGTGTGGCCACTCCGAGCGGGCAGCCGACAAGCACGAATACCAAGCATGCGAACGGAATCGAGTATTTCTTTTGTATCTCGACTTCGTATTGGCCGATTGTGCGTTGTTGCTCGGCCGTAAAGCTCGCGTCGTTGGCAATCTGTGTGCGGAGCGCCGTCATTTTCTGTTCGAACTGCCTGAGCGCCTGCTCGCGCGATTGCCCAATGCCGGCCGGTTGCATACGCCGAGCGTCCGGGTCGGTCGATTGGGCGTTGAACGTGGCATAGTCAATGTTTTTCTGTAGCAAGTTGTTCATGCGCGCGCTTGCTGCCTCGATGTTGGTTCGGCAGCTGTTTTGGCGGGCCTCCATGTCGCGTATGTGTAATTCGCGATCGCCACGAGAGACTTGGTCGCTGCTGCTTTTCTCGAAATTGAAGCCGGCGGCCGGAATCGAGACTTTGTATTGGGCGAAATCGATTCGGCGGTAATTGTTCACGTCCGCCACCACTCGCTGGTGAATTTCCCCATTGAACAATGTCAGCAAGAGCTTTGTATAGTTCGCATTGAACTCGATTCGTCCGGTGTCCGCCGAGGCTGTGTTTTGCCTGACGCGGTTTGAATTGTCGTAGATAGTAACGCCATAGAGGTAGCCGGTTGTCGTATCGACTGCGCGCGCCAGAATCGTGTAGCCCTCGAGACCTGTGGTGAATTGCCCCGGCTCGATTGCGAACGTTGGCTTTGTGCGTTTGACGTCTTCCAGGAGGATTTTCGCTTGGTGGTTCGCCTCGGGCATGATCTCGTCATTGAACCAAAAAAGCGCAAACGAAAGCACCGTGCCGGCAATCAGCAACGGAACCATCATGCGGAAAAGGCTGCCGCCGCTGGATTTGATCACAGTTATTTCGAGCGCTTGCGACATGTTCCCAAATGCCATCAGCGTGGCGAACAGCACTCCCATCGGCACTGCAAGCACGAGCATCCAGGCCGTGTTGTACAGAATCAGCTGGATGATAATCCACTCGCTAAGCCCTTTGCCCACGAGTGCATCGATGTATTTTAAAATGAATTGGAACAGGAACAGGAACACGACCGTCAGCGATCCGAACAGGAAAGGGCCGACGTGGTTCCGAAGCAAATATCTTGTTATAATACTCATTTTGCGATTTCATCCATTACTGTACATCTTTCTTTTGGCTGCGGGGCCTTCCAAGTGCTGAAAAAGTTATTCTGTACTTAGGGCTGCCACAAAAGCCCGAAAACTGATTACTTTTGTCATGTTGAACGAAGTGAAACATCCATAATATGCAATAGCTTACGAACAATAATGGATTTTTCGCTTCGCTCAGAATGACCCTATTGAGACAACTCCGATTAGCAACATATTAACATACGCCCCAAGTGATTAGCGATCCTCTTTAATTCCTGCTTTTTCAAAAGGGGGCCAGGGGGATTTGTCTAGTTTTCAAATAATTACTGCAATTGCGCTATGAGGTTAAGTCAATTGTTGTTAATCTTTTGATATTTAGTCAACCTCAAAAATCGCCCAAAACGCGCCATTATTTCAATTCTTAACAAACTCATGCTTCAACATGCTGTACACCTCGATGTCGGTGAATTTTCCATCGGACAGCAACTCCCCGTCGCGCTCGATGCCCTCGAAAGTGAATCCGAGGCGTTTGGGCACATTTTTGCTCTTTTCGTTTCCGGTGGCGCACTTGATTTGCACGCGGTTCATGCCGAGCGGTCCGAAAGCAAACTCCAACAGTGCCCTCGCGGATTTGGTCGCAATCCCGCGGCCGGTGGCGTGGTGAGCCAGCCAATATCCGATCTCGGTTTTCTTATTTGCCCGGTCTGTCAGTTTGAATCCAATCAGCCCGGAGAATAGTCCGCCTGAGTTTATTATAAAAACAAACTCTCTCGAGCCTTCCGGCGCATCAATCACGGAGCGGACAAATTCCTCGGAATCCGATTCCGAAAGCGTTAGGGCCACGAATGGCAACCACCGGCCCAGATGGTCGCGGCCGGAATCGATCGCGCGGAATATATCCAAGGCGTCCGAGGCCTGGACTTCGCGAAGGAATGTCTCGCCGTCGATTTGGATTGTTTTCAAGTTGTTCATAATTCAAAGGCCGAACTAATACAAGTACGAATAAAATTGTTATTTGGCACTTTCCTTTTCGTGGCTGGGCTTGATTGTGATAATTTTCACCGGTTTTTTCGGGATGCCGTCGAACCGGCCGCGGGGGCTGGGTTCCACCTCGACAGTCGAGATTTCTTCGGCCACTTCCATGCCTTTCGTAACCCGCCCGAAGATTGTCCATTCTTTTTCCAATTTTGAGGCTTCGGCCAAACAAATAAAGAACTGGCTGGTGTTCGTGCCCGGGCCGCGGTTGGCCATGGCGAGAGTCCCCTTGGCGTATCCGGCCTTGTAAACGGCAGATTTGGGGTTCAGCTCGGTCTCGAATCCGCTACCGAAAATGGATTCGCCGCCCATGCCCCAATCCGTGCGGAGTTTGTCGTGTTTGGTGGCCGGATCTCCGGCTTGGATCACGAAGTTTTTCGCAACGCGGTGGAAAAGGATACCGTTATAGAAACCGCGCCTCGCCAGAGTTACGAAGTTCTCCACGGCGTTTGGGGCGTCCTTGCCGTACAGCGCGACCTCGATATCGCCCATAGATGTTTTAATCGTTGCTGTCTGAGTGATGGCAATCTGCGAAAAGATTGCTTTTTTGTTTGGCAGCGAGTCCGATTTGGATTTGGCCACGCTTTTTGTTTCCGAGATGGTCATTTCGGAAGCGTCTCCGCGAGCGCCGTCGCCGTGGCCGTTGTTTCCGTTGCATGCGGCGGCAAAGGCAGCCACAAGAAATAATATATACTTCAATTTTTTCATTTATTTCACCGTAAGCCCGAATAGGCTCCAAATCGCTTTATGGAGTTTGTGTATCCCGGCCGTACGGGGCATATACATAAGGACGCATTTGCCGCTGACAAGCGAAACGCCATTTCGGTTGCATTCCTCCTCGGCGGGAATCGACGAAGATGTCTGCTGAATCCAAATGCTTTTCACTCCGCAACCGATTGCTTCGCGCACTGCTGCCAATGAATTCGTTGGGTTGACCACGATCAGCGCTGCGTCCGGCGCACCATTCGTTTCGGACCATTGCCCGAGGCTCGGGTAGCATTTGGGAGCGGACTCGGGCGTTGCCTTCGGATTCACCCCGACAATCGAATAGCCGCGCAGGGCGAGTTCGGAGGTTGCCATTTTGGAGAAACTGGATTTCTTGTCGGAATACCCGAAAACGGCAAGCGTCCGGCTTGAGTAGAACCTGTCAATATCTTCGCGTGTGTTCATTTGCCCCTAATTTCCTATGTATTTATAATACTCGTAGAACGCAATATAATAAAAAACTGAAAAACTTCGCTCGCCCTTGCCTAATATTATGATAATTAAGGAATAAATCAACCCTTAGTGCTGGGCTTGGCAAGCCACTGTGGCGCTGTGGTTTGAAAAAAATTAATTAAGAATTTGCATATTAAATATTTTATATTTAAATTATTTATATTATGAATTGAAATTTTTTGAAATTGGAGACTGATGAAGAAGACTGACTTTACAACAAATTGTACGGAAACCGAAATGGCCAAGAAATTGGCAGACCTTACTTTCAATCTCGAGAAAATTTGCCAAGAGAAAGAACAATTCTTCGCAGCGACTTTCGACCTTACCGCAATCGAATTCCGCTGTCTGAAATATATTCGGGACAATAACAACCTTACGGTTAAGCAACTGTCCGACGGCGTCGGGCTGACCGCCAGCCGAGTTACATATTTAATCACTTCGCTCGAAAAGAAAAATCTGCTGACACGCGAAATCGACACGAAGGACCGCCGCAACATCCGCATCACGCTCACTGCGAACGCCAATCCGATCATCAAGAAGGCCGAAAGGCAGCACGTCTGCGTCCACGAATCGATTCTGCGGCTAATCCCGGAAATCAGCCAGAACGAAGTGGTCCAATCGCTCGATGTCTTGCTGGCCGCCATTAAAACTTGGTTCGACAGGGCGCGCGCCGAGGCAGCCGAATAATTTAACTTTTGCCGTTAATTTTTCAGCTAAAAAATGAAGAGTCGTACCGCTTCCGGCGCCGTGGCAAGCAATTGATATTCGATGTGCCAAGCCCGGCTGCCCGCGCGGAAATACTTTTTCTGGCATTCTCCCAAGAATTAGCAAGCCAATATATAGGTTTTTTGTAATTTTGCATTGATTGAATTGAAAATTATATTTTAGTATTTAACAAACGGAGATGATATGTCTCGATACAAATCATACCAATACATTGAGAACCTTTCGCAGGCTGTCGGCGCCGAAGTTACGCTTCGCGGCTGGGTGCAACAGATCACCGGCAAGGGCAAACTCCAATTTATTACGCTTCGCGACGGCACCGGCACGGTCCAATGCGTCGTTTTCAAGGGCAACGTCAGCGAAGAGCTTTTCGCAGACGCCAAGAGCCTCACCCAAGAGTCTTCGTGCATCGTTACCGGCACAGTCCGCGCCGAAGAACGCGCCCCAAGCGGCTTCGAGGTGGACGTAACCGGACTGCAAGTGATGCACATCTCGAAAGATTATCCCATTTCGCCCAAAGACCACGGCGACGAATTCCTTCTGGCGCACCGCCATCTGTGGCTGCGTTCATCGCGCCAACACGCCATCATGCGCATTCGCGGCACGGTCGTCAAGGCGATTCGCGATTTCTTCGACGGCAACGGATTCAAACTGATGGATTCGCCAATCCTGACGCCCAACGCCTGTGAGGGCACCTCGACTCTGTTCGAGACTAAATATTTTGACTTGGGCAATGCCTACCTTTCCCAATCCGGCCAGCTCTACGCCGAAGCATCCGCTATGGCGCTCGGCCGCGTCTATACCTTCGGGCCAACCTTCCGCGCCGAACAATCCAAAACCCGCAAGCACCTGACCGAGTTCTGGATGGTCGAACCAGAAGCCGCTTATTTCGATTTGAATGACGACATGGACCTGGCCGAAGACTTGGTGGAATACATCGTCCAAACCGTGTTGAAGAAAAATCAGTTGGAACTTTCGGCTCTCGAACGCGACATCCGCCCGCTCGAAAAAATCCGCCGCCCATTCTACCGCATGAGCTATTCCGACGCAGTGCAGTGGCTCGCGGACAACAAAGTGCCGCTGATGAAAAAAATCGACAACAAAGACACTGAAATCTATCCCTTCCCCTGGGGCGAAGACTTCGGCACAGTGCAGGAAGAGGCGATTATGGAGCAATTCGACAAACCTTGCATCATCCACCGCTACCCGACCGAGTGCAAAGCTTTCTATATGAAACGCGACCCGGAAAATCAGAAAGTCGTGCTGGCAATGGACATGCTCGGGCCTGAGAGAGCCGGCGAACTTATCGGCGGCAGCCAACGCGAAGACGACTACGATTTGCTGCTGCACAGGATCGAAGAGGAAAACCTCCCCGTCGAAGCCTTCCAATGGTACTTAGACCTGCGGAAATACGGCTCTGTGCCGCACAGCGGATTCGGACTCGGAGTGGAGCGCACCGTGAAATGGATCACCGGCGCCAAACACATCCGCGAGGTGATTCCCGTACCGCGTATGATCACGAGAATCTATCCATAACAGGACTTTGCTTCAAGCAATTTGAATGGGCTGCCCACCGTACGAAAATTCGGATATCGGGGCAGCCCTTTTCTTTTGTAGCCGGGCAGAAAAAGTATCGCAGTGGCTACCCATTGTTTAATGCGTATGGTTGATGTTGATTGATGTAGGGGCACCTCATCCTGTGCACTTGCCCAGCGGTTCTGTTGATTTTGCTCCACCGAGCCTTGGTAATTGCAACCCCCGAAAAAAAAATATGACAGACGCCACCTTTTTATTGAAATATTTATTAAGTTACATTTCAGTATTGAAGTATGATTGAATTATTCGGAGAAAATTATGAAAAAGGTGTTTTTGTTTATCATAGCCGTCGTGTTCGTCTTCACCGGATTCGAATCCTGCTCGGACCTGAAGAACCTCTCGAAGATGCTGACAGACATCCAAGCGGTCAAATTCAAATTGGACGGAGTTACGGATTACTCGCTGATGGGCATCAAAATCGGCGACAAATCCTCGATCAGCTCCTTTTCCGCGGGCGATGCACTGAAACTGGGCGCCGGCGTAATGAACAAATCAATGCCCGCAACGTTCACGGTGAACGTGGCAGCGTACAACCCCAACAGCGGCTCCGGCGGCACTAAGAAAACCGACTGCACAATAACTTCGCTCAAATGGAGGCTGCTCATCGACGAAGTCCAAACCATTTCGGGCGTTGTATCCTCGCCGGTAACGGTTCCGTCCGCCGGCACACAGGTGATTATTCCTCTGCAAATGAACCTCGATTTGTATAAATTCTTCGCAAGCAAAAGCTACGAAAGCATCGCCAATCTGGCGCTGGGAATCGGCGGGGCCAAAAAAGACCTCACCCGCCTGAAAATCGTCGCCACTCCGTCCGTCAAGACATCTTTCGGCGAGATCGCATATCCCGGCGAAATCACGATTATCAACAAAGAATACAGATAATCTGTTGATGAGCTGATGAGCTGATATGATGATGAGCTGATGTGATGATGAGCTGAT
>CAZSWR010000037.1:24247-31377 GCA_964610885.1 uncultured Hyphomicrobiales bacterium
TGATGAGCTGATGTGATGATGAGCTGATTGTCTGAACTGTGATTCGTATGATTTCTGTGATTGGTTTGATTGGAAACGGAAGCATACAGACGGTTTTCAAATATCTGATAATCAAATACTTACATTCCCCTCCTTGCCAAGCAGTTGTGCCCGAAGGGCGGGGTGGTTATTCTTGCAAGCCGTGCCACACCTCCGATGTGCGGCACGGCTTCGTATGTACTCATAAAAAAACCTCTGCCCGAATTGGTTGCAGGCAGAGGTTTTTACTATTTGTAAAGCGAGATTTATTGGGCCATTAGCGTCATGCACTCGTCGATGTTCTTCTTGACGAAGTCGCTCGAGGTTTTGAGCATTTTGGCTTCTTCGGCGTTGAGTTTCAGTTCGACGACTTCTTCGCAGCCATTTTTGCCAATTTTCACGGGCACGCCGACCACTGTGTCTTTGATTCCATATTCGCCGTTCAGCAAAACGGAGCAGGGCAGTATGCGTTTTTGGTCGCGAATGATGGATTCGGCGATCTGCACAGCAGATGCGGCCGGAGCGTAGTATGCGCTGCCTGTTTTGAGCAACGAAACGATTTCGCCGCCGCCCTTGGCTGCGCGTTCCACGATGGCGTTGATTTTGTCTTCGCTCATCAACTCGGTCAGAGGAATGCCTGCCACTGTTGTGTAGCGGGGAAGAGGAACCATTGTGTCGCCATGGCCGCCCAGCACGAGCGCTTGGATGTCTTGCATCGAGACGCCCAATTCCATCGAGATGAACGAGCGATAGCGGGCTGTATCGAGAATGCCGGCCATTCCGATGACTTTTTCGCGTTTGAGGCCTGTTTTCTTCATGGCCAGGTACGTCATCACGTCCAAAGGATTCGACACGATGATGTAGTACGCATTGGGCGAGTATTTGAAGGCGTTTTCGATGCACGAGGAAACGATTTTTGCGTTGGCAACGAGCAAGTCCTCGCGGCTCATGCCCGGTTTGCGGGGCAATCCGGCAGTTTGTATGACGATATCAGAGTTTGCAGTTGGTTCGTAGGAGTTGGTTCCAAATATCTTCGTGTCCGATTCGAGGACGGGCATGGATTCGTACATGTCGAGGGCTTTGCCTTGCGGAATACCTTCGACGACGTCCACCAACCACACCTCTTGGGCGAGCTCTTTGTTTGCGATGAGCTGTGCGCATGTCGCACCGACGTTACCGGCGCCGATTACTGTGATTTTCATATCTTTCCTCACTAAAAAGTCAATAAAAGAACGTTCTTTTTCAAGAAAAAACTTACACAAATTTCTTCTCTTCGTTGTTAATTTGCCTTCGGCATATAGTACCGAATGCTGACTCGAAATTACTACAAATTTCAATACGTTGTCCTGAAAAATTTCTTAAATCTCAATTATTAAAATAATTTAATCGCATTTGTGTTTACTATAAAATACAACTTTGAAAACGTAATAATTCCTGATTGCGCAACAAAGCAGGAAACAGGCGTGAAAAACCGTGATTTGTAATTCCATGACAATCAATGCTTTGCGCGCATAGCTGTACAAATTCACTAAAAATAATTTCCCAATATTGCAGAAATATGAGAAATTATTCATAATTTTGCACTCGTTTTTTGTGTATTACGAACTAAATGTGTGGAATAAATAATGACAAGGCGAATCAAAAAACTATTTAACGCCCACTCGATCAATGACTTTCGAGAGAATTGGGCATCGGGGCTAACCGTTGGACTTGTAAATATACCGCTCTCGCTTGCGTTGGCGATTGCTTGCGGCGGCACGCCTATCCAGGGCGTGATTACGGCGGTATGGGCCGGCATATTTTCGGCATTTTTCGGCGGTAGCCGGTTCAATATTGTTGGGCCGACGGGCGCACTCGCAGGGCTTCTGATGGGCTACGCAAGCACTCACGGCTTCGCTGCTCTGCCATTCCTGGCCATTTTCGTTGGCTTGGTGATAATGCTGTTTTACTTCTTCAAATGGTATAAATATATTATATATATCCCTGTCAGCGTGATTCACGGATTCACTCTTGGCGTGGCTTTCATTCTGATACTCGGCCAGCTGTTTTTCGCAACCGGCATCGATTCGTCGTCCCAGGCGGGCGGAATTCTCGAAAAGACAATATTCACGTTCTCGAATCTCGGGCAGTTGGATTTGGTCTCGTTCCTAATCTTCGTCGGGGCATTCGCCGGTTTGATTTTCTTCAAGAAGGCGCTGCCGAAACTTCCCGGCGCGATCATTATTTCCGCCATCGGTATCCTTTTCGGCTACCTTGGATACAATTCATACTTGCCATTCGAGATTCGTTCACTGGCGCATCTCTATGGCGAGTTCACGGGCACACTGGCCGAATCGATCATTCCCACGTTTTCTTTCGCATACTTCGACCGTGCGTTCCTGAACACGGCACTGGCCGCGTCTGTGGTGGCAATATTAGAAACGCTAATTTCCGCAAGAATCGCTAATGATATGACCGGTGTCCGGTTCGACCGCAAAAAGGAAATCGTAGGTCTTTCGTTGGCGAATATTTTCTCGGGCTTCGCCGGCGGTATCCCCGCCACGGCAGCCCTCGCCCGCACCTCGCTGAACGTCCGCAGCGGAGCGAAACACTTCGCCTCGGCCACTGTGGGCAGCGCTGTCGTTGCCGTTATAGCCATTTTCCTCTTCGGATATTTCAAATTCCTTCCGCTCGCCGTGATTGCTGCCATCCTGACGAACGTGGCTCTGAACATGGTCGAATGGAAACACATGGGCGAGATGGCCCGCACCGAGCGCGGCCCGTTCCTGCTGTTGATTTTGGTCGCCGTCCTGACGGTCGTCGAGGATCCAATCGTCGGTATTTTGGTCGGTTCGGTTATCGCGTTGCTTGGCTTCATTTCGACTCTTTCGAAAAGCCACGCCGAAATCACAGTCGTCAACCACGAAGAGGACAAAAAGAAGCGCCACCGCACGAGCATTGCCGAATACCTGAAGACAGAACAAGTAGGCAAAATATTGGTTTATCGCTTTGCCGGAGAGATCACGTACATCACCGCGCCGGTGCATATCGAGTACTTGGAAAAAATCAAACCGGGCAAGAGCATTGTCCTTTCGTTCCGCAACCTGTATTTCGTGGATGCCGATGGGCTTTCGTACATCAAGGATATGATCGAAACCATAGAGTCGAGTGGCAACGAGGTGCTTCTAACGAGCCTTTCGCCGCGTTTGCAACCGCTCTTTGAGCATCATGAGTTCTACACGAAAAAAATCGCCGCTGGCCGCGTCTTCGAAAGCGCCACTCATGCAATCGATGCAATCGCCGGATAGTATCCGGTTGGCAGCTATAGTATAATTCAATTGGGAATCGCAAAAAAAGAAAAATGGAACCATGTCCATTTTTCTTTTTTTATGAGATAATATTGTTTCAGCACTTTGCTAAAAGCCTGTTGAATAAGTAACAAATTTGCAAGAATGGGCTTCAACCCATTGCATACATCTTAGTAAGTCATTGAAATATCGACAATTCCCTTTGCCAAAGGGGGCCAAAATAAATATTGTGTAAAACACTGATAATAATAGAGATAGGGTGATGCTCGAACCCACGGGTTACCCGTGGGATGGCTGAACAATACTTTTTTATCAGCCTCTCAGCACTTTGCCAAGCGTTTGAAGAAGCTCTCGCTGATTTTCCACGAGCCATAGGTGAAAAAGAATGCTGCCAAAACATCGATCGAATAGTGGACATGCTGAAGCACGACCAGCGCGCCCACGGCAATTGTTCCTATTACGAAAAATGCCTTCCACAATCCTTTCGGGGCCGCCAGCGCAAAGATGAACATGGTCGATGTGTGGCCGGAGAAGAATAAATCCTTTGTGAGCGAATCCGACCCTGCGACGGCGCCGATGAACGGGTCAACGAGGACAATAATCCCGGGCGGCGCCTCCAAGGGCAGCAAATACATCGTCAGCGTACGCAGCGAGAGCATTATCGCATAGGCAAGGCAGCCAATAACGAAACGAACCGGATAGCGCACCATGGCCACGATGCCCAGCAGCGAGCACAAGTACATAATAATAAACGTGGGCACAGTTACGTCGATTGCCGGGAAAGCGAGCAATACCGGATCGGGAATGGCAGCGCCGCTGCGCATCTCCGCTAAAGGCAGATAGGAAGTGATGCCGACGGAAGCAATCGCAACAGATAATACTGTGATCGTAAGGAATGCTTTGAAATTTTTTCCGGCCATGGCACCTGACCATTCGGCGCGTACGTTTCGAAGATAATTATTTAATGTAATCTTTTGCATTTTGTAGAGGTTAAAAATTGTTTAATTCTAAAATTATTAGTAACTTTAACATTGCTTTATGCGTATGTTTCAAAGTAGTTTCATTGGCTGAATCTAATTGAATCACTACTATAAAAATAACAAATTTCTGGATCGAATTATAATTATTTTTAAAATATAAAGGATAGAACACATGCCCGATTCATCACAGTCGAGGCCGGCATTCCCCCAACAGCCGCCATATTATTACTCGAAGCCGAAGAAATCGCGCTGGTGGATACCTGTCGTGATTATATTAGTTGTACTTTTCGTAATCATACTCGGTTTCATAATAACTGCCGCAACGCTCGGAGGGCTTTTCAAGAAGGAGCCTTTCACGGTGAAGGATAATTCTGTCCTCGTCATCAAACTCGATCAAATAACGCCCGACTATTCGCAGCAGAATCCGCTCGCGATTTTTGGCGTGGAATCCAATACATCTCTCTGGGACCTGATTTCGGCAATCAAACGCGCCAAGGAAGACAATCGAATCAAAGGCATATACTACAGGGCCGGATCGGGGTCTATCGGCATGGCTATGTCCCAAGAATACATCGAAGCCATCGAAGAATTCAAAAAATCAGGAAAATTTGTTTATTCCTACGTAGAGTCCGCTTCGGAATCGTCATACATGTTGGCTCTGCCCTCGCAGAAAATCTTTATGTCCAGCGAGGGAATGTGCGAGCTGAACGGCATGGGCGGCAGCGCAATCTTCTACAAAGGCCTACTCGAGAAAATCGGTGTCGATTTCTACGTCAAGGGATTCGAAGACTTCAAATCGGCAGGCGAGAGCTATTCCAGGAAAAATTTCAGCGATTCGGCACGCCACCAACTCAGGGTCTTGCTCGATGAGCGTTTCGACTACTACTTGGACCTGATTGCCAAATACAGGAATATCGACCGCGACCAGGCCCGCGCGCTGCTCAACGAAGGCGTCTATGCCTCCGAGGATTTCCTCGAGAACAAACTAATCGACAGTTTGGCCTCCGAAAGCACAGTTAAAGAAATCTTGAAAGACCTCTGCTGGAAAGATGTTATTCGCTCGAATGGCGATGCCAAACTCAACATGGTATCCGTCGAAGAATACATGACCAGCGACCAGCAAATGCACCAAACCGATGCGCCCAAAGACAAGCAAATCGCTATTATTTTCGCCTCCGGCGCCATTTCCGACGACCAAGGCAAAGCAACCGTAAACTCCGGCATCACGCCCACCCAGTTTATCAAATCGCTCAAATCGGCTCGCGAAAACGAAGACATTAAGGCGATTATTATCAGGGTGAACAGCCCAGGCGGCAGCGTGCTCGCTTCGGAATCGATTCGCGAAGAAATCGAAAAGACTCGGAAAATGAAGCCTGTCTATTGCTCGATGTCGGACGTCGCCGCCTCCGGCGGATACTACATCGCGATGGCGTGCGACACGATTATTGCCGGGCCGCACACAATTACCGGTTCGATCGGTGTCATATCCATGTTCCCGAATTTCAGCAAATTGCTTGGCAAATTGGACGTTACGGTGGACACAATTTCTTCCGGCGAGGCATCGCAAGACCTCAATTTCATGATTCCATTCCGCGACAGGCAAATTGATAAAATCAATTCCCTGATGGAAAAGACTTATAAGAGGTTTGTGCAGAAAGTTGCCGACTCGAGGAAAAAAGATTTCGACGAAGCCCGTTCGCTGGCCAAGGGCCGCGTTTGGAGCGGAGCGGACGCCAAGGAAAGAGGCCTTGTCGATACGATGGGCGGCATTATGACGGCAATCGATATTGCAAAACGCCGCATAGGGCTGGCCGACGGACAGAAAGTGCTCGTACACACTTACCCCGAACCAGAGGATGAGTTTGCGCTCCTGATGAAACTCTTCCGCCACAACGCAGTGGCCACTAACGATTACGCTTCTATTGGCGAATTCTATGGGCTGGACCGCTCGCAGGTGCTTGGCCTGTTTGGCTCTTTGCCTGTGGAAGTGCGCGAGGAGCTTGTGTATCAATTCCAGCTCGCTGCGATTGCCCGCAAGGAAATGGTCTTGGCGGCGACGCCTAACCTGTATGGATTAAAATAATTTTCGCCCGTTACTCGATTCTTTGATGCCGAAGAATCAAGATAAAACGAAAAATACTGATTCAAAAGAAAGGCTGCCCGACGAGGGCGGCCTTTTCTGTTGTTAGCGCTTAGTACTTTGTGGAAAAATAATTATAATTGATTGTAGATTATTATTTTTGTATTGGCTCGATTTTCTCGGGGGATTTTATTGACGGGAATGCGAGTGGAAAACGTTAAGTATTTGTAAAAAATAAATCAAATTAATTGTAACTTTTATTGAAAGTAGGGTGTCTCTACTAACGAGGAAGTTGAAAGAAACAAACAAAATCGTGTGAGATGTTTCGGCGGAAATCAAATATTGACAATGAAAACAGCCTGAACCAGGCCTATGAAGATTTGCGTAAGGGTAGCGCCGAAGCGTTTCATCTTCTCTACGAGGCCTATCAGCAAAGGATTTACAGGTTTTGCCTGCGTATCCTTGGCGACAAAGATGCGGCTGCTGATGCCTTCCAGGAGACATTTATCAAGGTCTTCGAGCATAGGTGCGATTTCCGCGGCACAAATTTCACTTCGTGGATATATACGATTGCTCGGCACACGTGCCTGAACATTATACGGGCAAAGAAAGAGCACGAAGAGATCAACGAAGAATTCCACCAGCCGGTGGACGCCGAGGTGAGCGATCCGGCCATGAAGAAATTCATTGCCGATGCGATCGCGAAGCTGCCGGTGGCGATGCGCGAAGCAGTCGTGCTGAGGGAATACGAAGACTGTTCGTACA
>CAZSWR010000038.1:0-30998 GCA_964610885.1 uncultured Hyphomicrobiales bacterium
TACAAATATAGCAATTTATTATTTTGAAAGTATCGGTTTTTCGGATGAACCAAAAGTATAGATCAGCCATCCCACGGGTTAACCCGAGGGTTCGAGCACATACCTATCTCTAATATTATATGTTAGTTACACGAATATCTACATTAGCCCCCTTTGAAAATGGGGATGGGGGATTTCTTTGTATATCAATGACTTAGCGCGATGGATGTAGTAGGCTAAATCCAATTATATCATTTCCTCGATGAAAGCTAACCTTTAATAAGCTTTATAAGACAATTAACCACCCGATTCAAGAGGAGATTCCCGCTCGAGCGGGAATGACAAAAACAAATGTTTCAAATAGGAAATGATATTTTTACAAATCTTACTATTTCTGCCATGCTACGATAAATTTAGGGCGGGTTTGGTGCCCGCCCTAGCGATTATTTTCCGATCCGCCTTCTAACTCAGCTCAAGCATTCGTTCGAGCGGGCGGAGCGCCTTCAACCTCAATTCTTCCGGCAATTCAATCCTGGGCGAAAGGGTCTCGAGCGCCGCGATCATTTTGTCGATCGTGTTCAGCCGCATATACGGGCAATTGTTGCACGAGCAGCCTTCCAGATTCGGCACTGCGATAAACTCTTTGTGCGGGACGGCTTTCTGCATCTGGTGGATCACTCCCGTTTCGGTGAGTATGATGAATTTATCGAATTCGCACTCGGTGGCGAAATGGATTATTCCGGTTGTCGAGCCAACGTAGTCGGCATAGTCAAGAATATTCTCGGGGCATTCGGGGTGCGCCAGAACCAAAGCGTTCGGGTGTTCCCCCATAATCCGCACGAGTTCCGTTTCCGAAAATATTTCATGCACTTGGCACGAGCCATTCCACAGTTCCATCGGCCGGCCGGTCTTTTTGATCAAATACCCACCCAAGTACTTATCCGGAGCGAAGCAGATTTTTTTATCCTTCGGTATGGAATTAATGATTTTTTCTGCATTGGACGAAGTACAAATTATATCGGACATGGCCTTCACGGTTGCCGAGCAATTGATATACGAAACCACCACATGGTCCTCGTGGGCGCGCACCCATTCGGCAAAGTCTTCGCCCTTGGCGCTTTCGGCGAGCGAGCATCCCGCCTCGAGGTCCGGTAGGATTGTAATCTTGTTTGGATTCAATATATTCGCAGTCTCGGCCATGAAATGCACACCGCAGAACAGAATCACGTCCGCATCGGTTTTCTTCGCGGCCTGGGCCAAATTGAGCGAATCGCCAAGGTAATCCGCCAGGTCCTGTATTTCGGGATCCTGATAGTAATGGGCCAGAATCACGGCGTTCCTCTGTTTCTTAAGCTCCAAGAGCTTCTTTATTTTCAGTTCTTTATCTGATGTCATATTTTCCTCGTTCCGAATTGTTCAAAATTTGAACATACAAATGTATAAGGTTTATTCTTTTGCTTTAATAATTTCAATAAACACAGTCCTGCTCAGGAATCGCTCTGCGGCCGTCGAATAGGATTTGATCCCAGGAGCGAAGCGCTTCGAGGCCACACCTTCGGTGCTGATTATCTTCGCGCTTGGATGCACTTTGCGGATATAATCAGCTGTATTCCTTGCCCGCCCTTGGCTTAGCGTTTCGTTTACCTCTTCGGAGCCAAGGTCGTCCGTGTAGCCTGTTACACGGATCTCTACGTCTTCGCCGGCACCATCCAAGTATTTCTTAATGTTTTCTTTGGCCTCGCGAGGCAGCTCGTCGCTCGAGAAAGCGAACAGTATCAACGAGAAACGTTCCAATTCGGCATGGGTCGAATCGTTGACAATATGCACCTTCTTCATGTCGCGGGATTTCTTGCCCATGACGTCGGTGATCTCGTAGTAACATTCCAAATCGGTTTCCGGCGACAGTTCGGCAGCGGATTCCGAATCGAGTTTGTACGAGAACAGGTCCGGTTCGGCTTGCTTTTCGATTGTAAAGACTTTCTTTCCCGATTGGATGGCGTTCATCGACCACGAACGGATTCCGTAGATAGTCGAGCCGATTGGACTGAAGTCCAACTGGTTGGGGGCGATCTCCGTGATTTCCGAATAGTGGCGTCGCATGACCGGCACGAGCAGCTCTCGCGAAGAGGAAGCAAACTCGACTCGGCGGTTGTCCTCGGCGCCCAATGCCGATACTGAATTGGTCGGGTCGTCCGGCTGGCAGTTTTCCGCTTTTACGTCCAACGTCAAGCGCCGGCTGTCGATCCCCCAAACGTTTCTTAGGTAACTGGCGACCGCTTCGGCCCTGGCCCTGGCCAATTCGCAAGAACTGCCTTCGGAGGCCTCGTCGGCGAATCCTTTGATAGTCAAGTTAGATGCTTTGTCAGCAAGCATCCGCGAGCCGATGATGTTCAATATGTTTTTGTGGAATTCGACCGCATTGGCGCGTATCGAATCTGCCGAGAACTCGTCCCGATTGGCAACTCTTACGTAGAAGTCCGAAATGTCCGACCGATTTTTCTCGAAGAATGCCATGCTGAGAGTCGGGAACGCTTCGGTTATATATCGAGTTTTCAAGGAAATCGTTTTGGGATTGACAGCAATGTATGCCTCGGGCGCCGGTCGAGTGAATAGAGTATCGTGGCGCATTGAAATCTCTGTGGTGGTAAGGATTCCGGCGTTGTAGAAGTTCGATTCGGTCTTTATCGTTCTGCCGATTGTAATGGTGTCTCGCAGCACTCTAAAGTTTTTAACTTGAATCGTATCGACCACGATCTTGGTTTGGCGGTGGCGGATGGTATCGATCTTGGCCACTTTTTCGTCGAAAACAATTGAAACCCCGGCGCGCAGGTAGCTGTTTTTCCAATCCACTTTTGTAGAAATATTCGTCATACCGAACGAATAGGTCAATTCGGGCCACACCTCGACGTAGCGACCCAGCCGGAACGCTTTCGCGTGGAGGCCGACGAGCAAGCTACCGTACGTATATGATGGCTCGGTAACTTGGCCCGAGTATTCGTTGCGGCGGCGGCGGCCTGTTTCCGCGAAGACTCCCCGATTCGCCGGATCGACTAACTCTTCGTATTGTTCGTAGTCCCGCTGCAAAACAAAGCCCAAGCGCGCGCCCACGTCCAGCCCAAGCCATGAAATCGGATAGAAAGTCAGCGTGGGTTCAAACCCGATGTCAGACACTTTCGATTTCATCACGTAGTCGAACCTCGCCGTGTATGGAGCGTTGTCGATTCGAATATACGTCGTAGATGAACTCGTCATTTTCGAAGAAAGGAAAGAGAATCCCAAGCGCAAGCCAGCGACGAGGCTATTGGTCAGTTTATAATTGGCAAGAGCGCCCACGGCAAAGCCCGAGCCGCTGCCGCCGGTATAGTTCGGGCAGCACGAAGGAACCGAATCCAGCTTGCCGAACGAAGCGCTTTGCGAGCCCAATAAATACCCGCCATAGAGGCCGTATTGCCTGCCGGTGGATTCGTACAGGAACACCTGCGACGAGGCCACAAAAGGTATGACTATAAAAAGTAAAATAAATAGGATTACTACTTTTGATGATATTAAATTCAATACTGTTGACAAATCTATTCTCCTGCTTTTGCGATAATATTTGTCGTTGATTTACCCTCGACGAGCGGAATAGTTGCCACCCTCCCGCCGTTCGCCGTAACGAATTCCGCGCCGACAATGGTTTCAAATGTATAATCTCCGCCCTTGACGAGCACGTCGGGCGCAATCGAACGTATCAACAGCTCGGGAGTGTCTTCGCCGAAAAGAGTAACGATATCGACCGATCGAAGCGCTTCGAGCACTTCGGCGCGGTCTGTTTCGTTGTTGATCGGGCGGGTCGGCCCTTTGATGGCGCGCACAGATTCGTCAGTATTCATCCCCACGATAAGCACATCGCCCATCTTCCGAGCCTCCGCGAGGTACCGGACATGGCCCGCATGAATGATATCGAAACATCCGTTCGTGAAAACAATTTTCTTTCCGCTATTCTTCAGCTCTTCGGAGAGCTTGCCAATAAATTCTTTTGATATTATCATATTAAAAAGTTTTTTGATTCCGACCCAAATGAGCTATCCTGCCGAAGCAAAGCCAATTCTAATCATTGATAAAATAATATTTTCTATTTGAATTTCATTAGTTTATTTTAAATTTGACATAATGAATTATTGCAAATTATGAAATGTTTAACATTTAACTACAAAAATATGGAATTTTACATCTGGTTCATCATCGGGCTTGGGCTGTGCGCCCTCGAAATAGCCACTCCGGGCTTCGTCGTCCTGTGGTTCGGCGTTGGTGCTTTTTGTGCCGGTATTGCTGCATTGTTTGGCGTGGAAAACCTCGTCGTGCAGATTGTCATTTTCTCCGTGATCTCGATTGTCTTGCTATTGCTCTCTCGCACTATGTTTAAAAATGTATTCCTCAAGGGTTCGCCCGGAGCAGCATTGAAGACCAATTCGCAAGCGCTCATCGGCAAGTCCGGCCGAGTTACCGACGAAATTAACAACACCGAAAGCAAGGGCCGCGTGGTCGTCGAATCCCAAGATTGGTCTGCCCGGTCGGCAAATAATGACGTCATCGCTTCGGGTACAAAAATTACAGTCATTAGGACCGAAGGCGCCAAATTAATCGTAGAACCAAGCAATAACTAACATCGGAATAGTTCTCTCACAATTCGCAAGTTCCGAAGAGCCGCGCCAGCCAAGCATTTCTCCATTGTGGCACGCGCTTTGTTTAACTCCCTCAATAGTGAGTTGTTTGATTCTATTCGAGATACAAATGAAAAAGGCAATAATCCTAAGCATAATATTCGCATTCGTCTTCGGGATGGCCCTCGGCGAAGCCACCGCACAGAATACGAAAAAGCAGAAAAAACAGTCGGCTCAAGTGGCCAAACAAAAAAAAGGCAACTGCCAATCGTGCCCCAATGCGGCCGGAAAAGGCCATCAGGACAGCACTTGCACTCGCAACCAAGGCAAGCACAAATGCCAAGGAATGCAAGCACGCCGCGGCGCAAGCGATTGCTTTATCGACAAGGATAAAGACGGAATTAACGATAACCGATGCAATGGCATGGGACTCGGCAAAAGGAACTGCAAGAACAAATGCAAAAGAAATAAGTAAGGAAATACCCGACTTTTCGACAATTCTACCGAACTGGCTCGACAATTTTGTCGAGCTTTTTTATTTAGGGTCCACCGTTTCGACATCCATCGTTTGTTTTCAATCACTTAGCGCTTTGGCACGCGCTTTGAATTACACGATTCAGGTTTGAAAATTTATTACTCTTTACAAAGAAAGGTTCACCATGAAAAAAACAATCATCCTCAGCGCTTTGCTTCTGGCAGTTGCATTCTTCTTCGCCATCGACGCCGACGCTCAAAAAGGCCAAGGCAAGAAAACCGGCAAGCACAATAATTCCCAAATGCACAATTGCCCGAATTTCGTTGACGCCAATGGCGACGGAAAATGCGATAGCTTCGTGGACGCGAACGGCGACGGAAAATGCGACAACTGCACTAATGCCAATTGCACCGGATCTTGCGACGGAAAAATGGGAAAAGGAAAGCATTGCCAATCGGATTCGGCTTCATGCGGAATGCACAAAGGCCACGGCAATTGCGCAAACGGTAGCATAGGCGCGCACAGTTGCTGCTCGAAATTCGTGGACGCAAACGGCGACGGGAAATGCGATAGCTTCGTGGACGCAAACGGCGACGGGAAATGCGACAACTGCACCAATGCAAATTGCTCGGGAACTTGCGACGGGAAGATGGGAAAAGGAAAACATGGCAAAAATGGCAAAAGCTGCGGACACAAATGCTCGGATTCGTCTGCCACACCGGATGCTAATATGAAAATGCTCGGCACAGACGAGAAATCAATCGCCAGCAATATTTCCACCAGCCCAATGCCCGCTACAAACGAAGTTAAAATCAACTTCACGCTCGAACAGGCCGGAACCGTATCGATCGACGTGTTCGACCGCACTGGCAACAAAGTCGCGAACGTATTCTCGGGCAACCTCGACGCAAAAGACCACAGTTTCGTGGCCAACACAGCAAGCTATGCAAACGGAACATACTTCTTCCGCATCACGGTGAACGGCCAACAGACCACACAAAAAATGCTGATCTCGAAATAATTCGAATCGGCACCAATTCAAACCTTCGTTCGCAACCGCGAGTGGAGGTTTTTTGTTTCTGAACAATAAGTAATAACAAACCACTCCAATTGATTGGTTCTTTGTGAAATCTTCAGCAATGTAAGAGACTGTCTCTAAGGGGTCATTATGAACGAAGTGAAGAATCCATGCCATTCATAAGTACTTGTTAATAATGGATGTTTCACTTCGTTCAACATGACTAAAAACAGTTTTTCGGGCTTTTGAGACAGCTCCCTACCACGGGCAAACTCTGGAACCAACAAAGGCCTAATGTGGCGAAGAAACAACTCATCCGATGACGACAGAAATATGTGTCAATTACGAATGAACAACCTGGAGTCATCGGATGAGTATTAGAAATCACCTCGGTACAAATACAAAAAAACCACAACTCATTTACGAATCGCGGTTTTTTCTGTGGGATCTACGGGTTTCGAACCTGTGACCTCTTCCGTGTCAAGGAAGCGCTCTAGACCAGCTGAGCTAAGACCCCTATTTCAAAGAGATTCAAAATTAAGACTTTTTTTCGAATCTTCCAAACACTTTTTTATTTTTTTGCAAAAGCATAATTCAAAAGTTTGTACACCAGGCGCGCCGTTGTGAGGTCGGGATGCGGCAGGCTTTCCATTGGCGCCAGCTCCACGACGTCGAATCCGACGATGCGTTTGCCGCGGGACACCATTTCGCGGAATATGTCGAGCGTCTCGCTGTAGAGGAATCCGTCCGGTTCGGGCGTGCCAGTTGCCGGCATAATTGCCGGATCGAAAAAGTCCACGTCGAACGTGATATAGACCTCGCCCGATAGCGTATCGACAACGGATTTCTGCCATTCCTTGCCGTGCAGCCCGCGCCTAATGGCCGAGGCATAGAAAGTGTGGACGCCGCGTGATTTGATGAAGCGTGACTCCTCGATACACTGGGCGCGAATGCCCACTTGAGTGATCTTTTCGGGCGGGAAGAATTCAGCCACTCGGGCCATGAACGATGCGTGGGAATACTTCGTGCCTTCGTATTCGTCCCGTAGGTCTGAGTGCGCGTCGAAATGCAGCACAGACATCGATGGATATTTTTCGAAATGGGCGCGAATCGGAGCAGTCGAGATTGTGTGTTCGCCGCCGAGCGTTACGACGAATTTTCCGTCATTGAGCAGTGCACCAACCTGCCCTTGGAGCGCGCTGAGCATTTGCTCGTCGTAAATGCCATCCAACTGCAAAGGTTCGATTGTAGCTATTCCGCGCTCGAAGCAGAGTTCGCGGTCGAATTCATCATCGTAGAATTCGACGAATGCGCTAGCTTCCAGTATGGCTTCCGGCCCGATGCCCGTCCCGCCGCCGTAGCTGACTGTGTGCTCGTATCCGGCGGAAACGATTGCAATTTGAGAATTTTCATACGAAGAGAATTCTTCGTCGATTGCAAGAAAATTATTATCGGTATCTAATGTTTTCATTTCAATTCAAATATTAAATAATACTAATTCAATAATACAGTTTTGGATCCCCCAACTCCAGAGACAAAACTCGCCCAATGCTGTTTGGGCATCGGGCGAGTTAATAAATCAAAAATTCAGAGACCGGCCTATAATTTGTCGATTTCTTTCTGTATGTCTTCCACGCGGGATTTCGTTTCGTCGATGCTTTTTTGTTTGTCGCCGATGCGGAATTCAATTGCGTCGATGATTTCTTGGATTTCTTTGCGTTGTTCCTCGGTTGCCGTTTCGGGCAGCTGAGTAATTTTTTCTTTTTGGTAGCTGAGCGAGCGTGAATCCCATTGGATCGAATCGTTGAGTCGGTCCACTTTGTTCTGTAGGTTCACGATGATTGTGCGCAATTTCTCCGATTTCTCTTCTTTCACGCGGTCGCGGTGTTCGCGGCGGCGTTTGTCGAAGATGTCGAATCCCTCGCGAATCTTTGCAAAGAGTTCGTTGCGTTGGTCGCGGTTCAATTTGAGCAGTTTCACTTCGCTCTGCACGGCGAGGAGTTTCTCGCGGACCAGCCCGAAATCGAACGAATTTTCTACGTCGTTCATCGTTTCGCCGACTTTAGTTGTCAGTTTTCCATAGTTTTCGGTGCATTCCTTTTCGAAGGATTCGCGTTCGGACGATTGGCGTTCGTTCAGCGCATCGAAAGTGGTACGGATGGCGGCGTAGAGTTCGTCGCGGTGTTCGCGTTTCAGTTTCGTATTTTTCAATTCGCCCTGAGTAGCGATGAGTTTTTCGCGGGCTTCCTTGAAGTTTTCAGCATTTTGCGCGAAGGCGATAGCTTCGTCCACCACCACTTTGACGGCCGAGTAGTTCGTTTCGGCTTCTGCCTCGAATACGGAACGTTCTTCGTTTTGGCGTTTGTTCAATTTGTCGAACGATTCCTGTATCTTCGTGAAGAGGTCTTCGCGGTTTTCGCGTTTCAGCTTGAGGCCTTTGAAGAGGCTTTGGGCGGCGATCAGTTTCTCGCGAGCGGAATTGAAGTTCGTTGCTGTTTCGGAGTATGCAACGGCTTCCTCGACCTTCGATTTCAGGTTGTGGTAGTTATCGATGCACTCCATTTCGAAGCGTTCCCATTCCTCCTGTTGGCGGCGGTTAAGGTCCTCGAAGGCAGCAAAGAGCTTGGCCTGGAGTTCGTCGCGGTGTTCGCGGCGGATCTGAAGCGATTTAAGCGTGGCCTGCAGGGCAACCAATTGCTCGCGGCCGGCACGGAATTCGGCGGATTCGGCCACTTGGGGCAGAGTTTCGGCGAATTTCGCGTTCAATATATCATAGTTCTTTTTGAATTCAATTTCAAGAATTTCGTTGTCTTCAGACAATTTTTTGTTAATCTTGTCCAATGCTTCGCTGAGCGGATTGATGCGGGTTTCGAGTTCTTCCTTCGGAATGGAGAGAGAACGAATAGAATTAATGGCTTCTCTCAGCTTGGGTTTGGCCTCGCGATAGCGCGAGAGGTCTTCGGTCATCGAAAGAAGCGATGCAACTTCCTTATCGAGGTCTGTGAGTACGTTTTCAATACTGTAGTTCGAGAAGTTAGCATGGGGGAAGGCGTAACGTTTGGCTTGGGATTCCAAACCTTCGGGAGTATCTGCGCTAACCTCTGTGTGGCAGTGGTTGCAGAGCATCAGGAAATTGTCAGAGGCCCCTCCGTTGTTCATAGGTTGCAGTTTCAAGTACAGCTTTTCGGCCGAGGCTTCAACTTCCTCTACCTTTTTGCCACATAAGCCACACATTCCTTTTTGGCGTTGGCTTATTTCCTCTTTGATTAAGTTTGTCAGTTCCAAATCTTCACCATACATAATATGTAAAACACAACAAAGTACATAGAATTGCAATTTACGATATTTTTCTTGCAATCCAATACTGAGAGGGTTTATTTTTTTATTCAATCCATATTTTGTAATTTACCATTGATTGAAAATACGATAGGAATGGCACCGATGAAAGAATTGAATTTGGGATTTTTGGCCTCGCATGGCGGCAGCAATATGCAGGCTATTATCAATGAAATCAAAGCAGGCAAGCTCGACGGAGTGGCTGCGCGCTGCGTTATATCGAACAATTCTGCATCGATGGCGCTCGACCGCGCCCGCCGCGAGGGCATCCCGGCCTTCCATATCAGCTCCGCGCAGTTCCCAGACGATGGCAGCCTCAGCAAGGCCATTATCGACACTTTCGACGAGTTTGGCGTGAACATCGTCATACTCGCCGGCTACATGAAGAAACTGCCCACGAGCGTCATCAACCACTTCCAAGGCCGCGTGCTGAACATACATCCTGCGCTTTTGCCCAAGTTCGGCGGCGCTGGCATGTACGGCACCCGCGTCCACGAAGCAGTTATCGCTGCCGGCGAAAAGATTTCCGGCGCCACGATCCACGTCGTCAACGACCAATTCGACTCGGGCCGCATCCTGGCGCAAATGTCCGTCCCCGTAATGCCGGACGACACAGCAGACACGCTCGCCCTGCGCGTGCTCAGCGTGGAACACGTGCTTTATGCCGACACTCTGCGAAAGATTGCTTCAGGCGAAATTGACCTGAACTGCAAATAATGTAGGTAAAAGTAACAAGTAGAAAGTTGCAAGCAGAATAATTTGTATGGGCTGGTTTCAAACCCGTCCAAGGATTGACTGATGAGCTGATGTGGTGATGTGTTGATAAGCAGATGAGCTGATGTGTTGATAAGCAGATGAGCTGATTAGTTGCAAGTGGAAAGGTAAAAGTAGCAAGTCAAATCAACTTAGAAGAGTACAATCTACTTGCAACTTGTTACTTGCAACTTTCTACTTGAGAAAATTTGTAGGGGGCTGGTTTCAAACCCGTCCGACTTTTCAGTAGCTGTGCACACACTTCCGAAGTGTGGCACAGCTTAGTTCCCAATCTAAATCACACTAATCATAAAAATCAGCTAAATCAGCGGTCCAGGCATACGGAATTTTCTTATTTTTGTATATTGATATGTATAATTAAGCTCTCTCGAACAAAATGAATAAAATTACTGAAAAAGCCATAGAGGCCGCTGCCCGAGCCGGAGAAATCCTTCGCGAAGGGTTCGGCGCCGAGTTCAATATCATGAACAAAGAAGGCAAAAACAACTTAGTTACCGAATATGACTACCGCTCCGAAGAGACAATCATCGGCATGATCAAACAGGCTTTCCCCGATTCGTCGTTCCTGGCCGAAGAATCCGGCAAGGGCGGCCGAGAGGGCGCCGGACTGCGCTGGGTCATCGATCCGCTGGACGGCACAGTGAACTTCGCCCATAAATTACCCGTTTTCTCTGTCAGCATCGCCGCCGAATTGGACGGACGAATCGTCTCGGGAGTGATCTACCACCCCATGCTCGACGAAATGTTCGTCGCCGAACGCGGCTCGGGAGCCTTCCTGAACGGCCGCGCAATCAAAGTATCGCAAAACGCAAATTTCGACTCAGCCTTCCTCGTTACCGGCTTCCCGTACAACGTAACGCAGAACCCCAAGCATTGCCTCGAAACCTTCGTCTCGATGATCCGCCGCGGCATTCCCGTCCGGCGACTTGGCTCCGCTGCGCTGGACCTGGCGTACGTGGCCGCCGGACGCTTCGATGGATTCTGGGAGCTGAACCTAAACCCATGGGACGTGGCCGCGGGCGCAATACTCGTCGAAGAGGCCGGAGGCCGCGTTACCACATATACCAACGAGGAATACTCGATACACGCCGACACCATACTCGCCACGAATGGACTGATACACGACGAATCCGTCAGAACACTCGAAGTGCCGGCAGAAATGTAGTCAATCCCGTTCGTGGCAGTGCTAATGTGTACTTTGAATTTGATATTTTTTTACTTCAAATTTGGGGGGGGGCTCAAAAGTGTCATTCTCAAGCGAAGTGAAGAATCCATTGTTGTCCATAAATTAATGCAATTTATGGATGTTTCACTTCGTTCAACATGACGGAAAAGCAGTTTCTCGGGGTGGTTTGCAATTCCCAAACTTGTTCCTTGCAACTTGTTCCTTGCAACTTTTAATTGATACTTGAAATGAAATACGACGTTACATATATGTCCGGCGCGGGAAACACCTTCTCGGTGGTGAGTGCAGGAGCGCTTGCCGAAACCGCCTTGCAAGGCCCTGCCCTGACCGCAGAAACGGCTCGGCGCCTGTGTTCAATTGGCGAAAAGACCGAGGGTTTGCTCGTGGTCGGCCCCGCCACCGGCGCAACGGACTTCTCGGCGCAGTTTTTCAATCCGGACGGCTCGTGCGGCATGATGTGCGGCAATGGCGGGCGTTGCGCGGTCGCATACGCAGAGAGTATCGGCCTTGTGTCGCGCGATTCGGGCGAGCTTACATTTGATTTGTCCGGCACGGTGTATCGCGCTCGGTTCACTAATCGCGGCGTCTGCTTAGCGTTTCCGCCGGCCCGATCCGCTAAGCGCATGACTATTTCGACAGAATTTGGCGAGATTTCGGGAACCTACGTCGATGTGGGCACCGACCATTTTGTCGTGAACTTTTCCGAGCTGATGAATTGCATCAATCCCGACAAACTGACCGCCATCGCGTCCGCCGGGCCATCCGCCCCGAATTATTTGAGGGAGAAACTTCGCACGCCCGATTTCGATTTCATTGCATTTGCCCGCGCCCTTAGGCACCACGAGGCATTTGCGCCGCGCGGCGCGAACGTGAACCTATTCGCCGAGCTGGGCGATTGCAATTTGGAATTGCGCACATTCGAGCGCGGCGTGGAGACCGAAACGGGAGCTTGCGGCACCGGCGCGATTTCCACCGCGATCGGCTATGGCGCCACTGGCCGCGAGGTCAGGATCGTCCCGCCCAGCGGAGACCCGCTTTTCGTTACAATCCTCGGCGATGAAGTACTTTTGGAGGGCAGCGCCTACGCCACGGGCAGAAATAGTTTTGAAATATAATTCCAAGTTAAACGGTATTTAATCAGTCGCAAACAATAAGGCACAAACGCAATGGATAACAAATTAGAAATCGAAGGCCAATCGCGGGACGAAATGCTCATCCTCCGATTGAAAGGCCGGATTGATGCTTTCTGGACGAATTATTTGGAAACGAAAATCGACGAAGAAATTCGGAATGGTAATATAAATATTTCATTGGATCTGGGCGAAGTTAACTACGTAAGTTCGATCGGGCTTCGGCTCTTCGTCAAAACGCAGAAGGCCCTTGCGAAGCTCGGCGGACAGTTCTCGATTTGCCAGACCTCGCCGGAAGTCAAGGAGATACTGACGCTAACCGGCATGGCGAGCCTTTTCGCGGCACCGCCCGCGCGGAGATCTACGACTGTGGCCGAAACCGCCGTGATGATTGCAAACTCGTTGATCGAAAAGAGAGTGATCGACAAGCGGGCGTCCTTCGTGTGCCGCAGCATCGGATCGCCGGACAGTTGGAAGGGCGGCCGCATGGCTGCCGACGGCCTATCGGAAATCGTTTTCGGCAACAATAAATATGGCATTGGCATTGGCGCGATCGGATCGGACAAGCGGGACTGCGCAGTGCGTTTGGGCGAATTCATCGCCACGGCGAACTACGCATCGTACCAACCGACGGACGACACCGAAATGCCGGATTTCGCCGCCACCGAGGGCATTTACCTTCCCAAGATGAAAATATTCACGGGGCTGCTTTTCGAGGGCGAATTTTCGCATCAATATCGTTTCGAAATCGAAAAGAACACCGATCCGCTGCCGCTTGGTTTGATACTATCCAATATTATCGAAAACACAGGATTCGAGACTTGCTTCGTGATGATGGCCGCCGAGACAGATTCATTCGTTGGTTCTGCGCTGAAGCGTTCGCCGTTGGACGGCTCGATGACCGAGCACAACAAATCGACAATCGAGCGCGAGTATTCTCGGATGACTACGCTCACAGCCGGTTTAATCACCAAATCGGGCGAAGAGCGCATCAGGCGCATCACGAGATTAATCGACAACGACGCCGGAATCTTCGGGCATCTGCATACCGCGCTTTTCAATTTCGTCCCGCTGCGGAAGGAAATGCTCGCCACGAATCAGACGCTGGAAGTGCTCTACGACAGCGGGCAGATCGTGGACGTGCTGCATTTGCTTGGCAATTCACGCCAACAAGGCGGCATGGGCCAGACCACATTCGTTCAGGGCAACATCTGGATCGGCAGAATCGACGACATCCGCCCATTCGACACAGATTATTCATCAGAGAAATAGAGAAATACTGGTACGAGGAAAGCTGTGCCACACTTCGGAAGTGTGGCACAGCTGATGTGAAGATGAGCTGATTGCTAGCCAGGAGAGTCATACTACCATTTCGAAATGGTAGTATGACTTATGTCTATAATAATCATTCGCTTACAGATTCCCCTACTTGCTGTGGAGGGGTGCTCGAAGAGCGGGGTGGTTTGTGAATTGTGTTAATTTCTGTATTATACCACCCCAAAAAACAAATCACAATTCATCTTTCAGGTAGCGGCCGGTTAGGCTTAGTTTCTTCTTGATGATTTGCTCTGGAGTGCCCTCGGCGATGATCTGCCCGCCGTTCGAGCCGCCCTCCGGGCCGAGGTCTATGATCCAATCGGCATACTTGATGACGTCCAAATTGTGCTCGATGACAACGACTGTGTTGCCCTTGTCGGCCAATCTGTCCAGAAGTTTCAGCAATATGTTGATGTCCTCGAAGTGCAGGCCTGTCGTGGGTTCGTCCAAAAGGTAGAGCGTGTTGCCGGTGGCGGTTTTCGAGAGTTCAGTCGCGAGTTTCACCCTTTGGGCCTCGCCGCCGGAGAGAGTTGGCGCCTGCTGGCCGAGCTTGATGTAGGTCAGTCCGACGTCGTTGAGCGCTTGGATTTTGGCTTTGAGTTTTGGAATTTCGTTGAAGAATTCGAGAGCTTCCTCGACGGACATGTCCAGCACGTCGGCAATGGATTTCTCTTTGTACAGCACGGAGAGCGTTTCGCGATTGTAGCGCAGCCCGTTGCATTCGTCGCAGGTTACGTACACATCCGGCAGGAAGTTCATTTCGATTTTCTTAATACCGGCGCCTTCGCATTCCTCGCATCGGCCGCCCTTGACGTTGAACGAGAACCTACCGGATTTATATCCGCGAGCTTTGGATTCGGGCAGCATGGCGAAGAAATCGCGTATCTGAGTGAACAGACCGGTGTATGTGGCCGGATTCGAGCGTGGGGTGCGCCCGATTGGCGATTGGTCGATTTCGATGACTTTGTCGATGTTTTCCAGTCCGGAAATACTTTTGTATGGCAATGGATTCACCGACGAAGAGTAGAAATACCGCGACAGGATTGGGTACAGCGTATCGTTAATCAGGCTGGATTTTCCCGAACCGCTCATCCCGCTGATGCAGACGATCCGCCCCAATGGAAGCGTGAGCGTTACGTTCTTCAGGTTGTTCCCGGTGGCGCCCTCGAGCACAATCGATTTGCCCGAGCCTTCGCGCCGGATGGCCGGAGTATTGATTCGTTTTTTATTCGTAAGGTATTGCGAGGTCAGCGAGCGCTCCATCTGGCTTTTCTTTAGCTTCAGAATATCTTTCGGCGGGCAGGCAGCAATGATTTCCCCGCCATTGATACCCGCGCCAGGGCCGATGTCCACAATGAAATCCGATTCGAGCATCATTGCTTTGTCGTGCTCGACGACGATGATGGTGTTTCCAAGGTCTCGAAGCCTTTTCACGGAGGCAATCAGCTTGTTGTTGTCGTGTTGGTGCAGCCCGATGCTCGGTTCGTCCAGCACGTACATGACGCCGGTCAGTTCGGAGCCGATTTGCGACGCCAGGCGGATCCTCTGCGACTCGCCGCCCGAAAGCGTCCTTACTGAACGGTTGAGCGATAGGTACGACAGGCCGACCTCCTCGAGGAACCGGAGGCGCGAAACAATCTCTTTGATGATGACGCCGCCGATCAGCATTTGCCTCTCGCTGAGCCGCGCGGGCAAGGCTTCGAAATACGAACGGCATTCGGAAATGTCCATCTTCGTAATGTCGTTGATCGATTCGCTCGCCACCAGGACCGACAGAGTGTCGCGTTTCAGGCGGCCTCCGTTGCATTCGGAGCAAACATAGTCCTCGAAGAATACATCGAGGAAATTCTTTACCACGACAGAATTTGAGTTTTCGAATTGGTGCATGAGCGTCGGGATAATCCCGAGGAATTTCTGGTTGACGTTCATCCGCGAGCCGCCCCTGAATTTGTATCCGAGCGTAACGGATTCCTTTTCGTTCCCGTAGAAGATTTCGTGGAGCCTTTCGGGCTCAATTTTCGAGGCGGGTTGTGTCGCGTCGATCGAGTGTTTGTCGCAGTAGGCGTGCACTTGGTCGTGCAGCCAGGAGAATTTCTCGCGGTCGAGCGCCAGTATCGCACCGTCGGCAATCGAAACGGAATCGTCCGGCATCATTTTCTCGATGCTCAGTTCGCTCGTGGTCCCGAGGCCGCTGCATTTGGGGCAGGCTCCGTATGGCGAATTAAATGAGAAATTGTTCGGAGCGAGTGCGTCGTAGGATTTGCCGCATTTGGGGCAGGAGTAGTGCGTGCTGAAAAGCCTTTCGCCCCACGAACCGTCTTCCTCCTCGAAGAGTACAATCATAATGCCTTCGCCGCGGTTCAGCGCCAGTTCGGTGGATTCTGCGATTCGGTGTTCGCCGGCCGCCGAGACAACGCAGCGGTCGATCAGCAATTCGATGTCGTGGATCGCATAGCGGCTGACTTGCATGTCTGCGACAATATCTTTGACTTCGCCGTCGATGCGCACTTTGGTGAAGCCTTGCTTCATCAGTATTGCAAAAAGTTCGCGATAGTGGCCTTTGCGGCCCTTGATAAGTGGCGCGAAGAGTTGAATCTTCCGGCCATTCATCTCGCTCATAATTAATTCGATAATCTGGTCGGTGGATTTCTGGACCACCGGCACGTTGCACTCCGTACAGTATTGTGTGCCGAGCCTCGCGAAAAGCAGCCTCAGGTAGTCGTAGATTTCCGTAACCGTGCCCACAGTGGAACGTGGATTGTGCGAAATTGATTTCTGCTCGATCGAGATCGCCGGCGACAGCCCTTCGATGGAGTCCACGGCCGGCTTCCGCAGGTTCCCCAAAAATTGGCGGGCATATGGCGAAAGGCATTCCACGTAGCGCCTTTGGCCCTCGGCGTAGAGCGTATCGAAAGCCAAACTCGATTTGCCCGAGCCGGAAAGGCCGGTTACGACGACTAATTCATTCCTCGGCACGTCCACATCGACGTTCTTGAGGTTGTGTTCGCGGGCGCCGCGCACGTATATCTTTGTCAATTCTTTGGTTTCGGCCGTCTCGCTTACAGTTTTCTGGCTCTCGGTATTAACTTTCTTCTTCATCACTATTTCGCAATTACGAAAAAATACAAACAACTAAAATAACACAAATCGCAATATATTCAGTTATTCAAAATTCAAATTTTTATAGTAAATCATCCGATACAGAATTTGTTGATTAGCTGATTTGTTGATGTGGTGATGTGGTGATGTGGTGATGAGATGATGAACTGATGTGATGATGTGATGATGTGATGATGTGATGATGTGGTGATGAGATGATGTGGTGATGAGATGTTTGGAATGATTAAAATGAATTCAACCCTAGTTCACATCTGTAGGGGCACGGCACGCCGTGCCCATTCCCAAGCAGCCTGTCGGAAGAATCAATATTATTCTTTACCGCGTAGCGGTTGTTCTATTGTAGCAAAAAGTTTGATTATATGATTTATTTCGCATAGCGAATGTTCTATGTGTAGGTTGATTCTACACTGTTTATACAACAACCGCAATGCGGTATCAATCGGCAAGATGCTGCTGCAATAACAATTACGAATGACTACCCGCGAATCTTCGGATGAGTTTAGAATACCCCAAAAAAAAAGCGGTACCGCCACGATGGGAGATACCGCTAAAGATTGTTTTATGTCTTGGATTATTTGACGATTGAAATCTGTTTGGCGACCGTGCCGGAGGCCGAACGTAAAACGAGCGAATAAACGCCGGAGGGCAGTTGCCCGGGAATCAATTCTGCAACGTTGCGGCTGCCGATCTGTGTGTCCCCGGAGAAGACAGTAAAGACCTTCTCGCCGTTCAACGAATACAGGGCGATTTCGGTTGCGCCGCCATCGGGGCAGACAAATTCAACAGTCGAGGCGGCCGAAACAGGGTTCGGGTAGCATTCGAGTTCCATTGCCGAGTTTTCGATGCCTTCGGCCTTGGCTTTGACCACGAAGACGCCGTTCGGGGCGAAGCGCAGTACGTTGTCGTATTTTCCTGTAATAACGTTAGTTGCGGAAACGACCTGCATTTCGGTTATTTTTTGCGTTTTCGGATTGTATGCAACGAATTGGAGTTCGTCGCCATCGTTAGTAAATTCTTTGTGGAATTGGTCACGAGCGGCAAGCGTTACGGCAGCGCGGCCGTTGTGGAAGACGCCATGGCCCACGGCAGTCCCATTGCGAAGCGTTACGGAGATTTCGGTAAGCTCGGGGCAATTGTCCGAGACAATCACAAGCGAAGCATTGCCGTTCGTTGCGGGGATCTGTTCGGTATAGTACGAGCAAATCGGTTCGGAAGAGCCGGAGAATTCGGCGATCCTGCCCGGGATGGTCGGTGCGTAGTTGAAGGATTTCGCTTCGGTCATAAAGATTTGGTAGCCTTTGCCGGGGACCATCATTCCTGCCTCGGCGGTACCATTTTCGAAAGTATTAATCGAGAAAGCAGGCATATAGAACTGGCCATTGCCATTTTTTGCAATCACCATTTCGGGGTTCAAAGTCGAAATTGCTGTCTCGGCGGGTTGCGGGTGCTGTGGCAGGTACGAGATGATGTTCCAGTTCTGGCCGAGCGCAACGGGCGTGGTGGCCAAATCGACTTCGCGGCCGATGACGTTCAGCGTGTGGGCGCCGCGCACGAAGACTTGGTAGCCCTTGGCGATGTCGATGTTGTTTATTGTGTTGACTGCTTCGCTGGGGACGTAGAGGTTGCCGTCGTTGTCGCGCACGAGCACGAGGTCAGAGCCCAATTGATTCATTATCGAGGCGATCGAAAGCGAGGCCGGCGAGACGTTTGTGGAAATCATGTTCCAGCCGTCATTGAGATCGATTGCGAGGATGGTCCCTCCGCCCACGGTGTACCAAAAGCCGTGTTTGGCTGTGTTCACTGTGGAGGAAGATACGCCTACGACGGGTTGGCCCAGCGTGCCGCTAAGTTTGTACATAGTATTTTGGGCGGAAGTGCTGCCGTTCCCGACCACGCCGCGCTTCAGAGTGTATTGGGCCTGGGCGCATGCGGCAGCCAGAGCGAAAGCCACCAGCAAAATCAACAGTTTTTTAATATTCATTACGACCTCTTTATCTTGTGCTTATTATTTGCAATATAACATTTGTAAATATATTAAATATTCTTCATTAATAAAAGGAAAAAGAGGCGTTTTATTGTATTTTTGTGGTTCAATAATGCATTCAATAGGTGCCATCCATGCAACAAAGATCTGGTAAACATTTTTTATTAAAACTTCAGCGTGTAAATCAAATTATCCAACACACCCACTAACTCCCTCTTATTAGAGGGGGATAAGAATCCTTCTAAATATATAGTTAGTGTTGCATAATATTTTTTTTAAGTCTCATTTTGGAAGAGGGAATTTTGGAGACTGTTGAAATAGTAATTCTCTTTGATTTTCACCCCTCGCCATTCATGGAGAGGGGCAGGGGTGAGGCCGAGATGGTTCGCATAAGTATATAATCTACATTGAAATACGATTCTTTGCCTCTCTCCCCAAACCCCTCTCTCCATTCTGGAGAAAGGGACTTTAAGAAAAATTCTTACTTTTTCAACACACTCCTAACAATATGCTACAATACAACAACCGCTCGCGCGGTAAAATACCATTTTGATTTTAACAACTCGCTCAAAATGACAATTGTTACTGGATCAACAATTTCTTATAAAACAAAAATCATTTCCCCTCGGGCTTTTATGAGCTTAACCTAATCCCTTGGATAGTTTTAATATTGAACTTGGAGAAAAATGTGTTAATTTTGAATTTGTTTTGAATAAACATATTTGTACGTTTGATATGCTGAAAAGACTTTGGGCTAAACTGCCTGCCGGACTGAAATATTTAATCAAAAACTATTTGCTCGCAATTGCGGTTTTTGCGGCTTTCCGCACTGTGCTGCTCTTCGTTGGGATCAAACAACTCTCGGGCGTCCCCGCCGAAGATATATTGATGGCCTACGTCAACGGCTGGCGCTTCGATACGTCGGTAACGGGGTACTTGCTGGCCATCCCGACCATATTGGTGGTCGCCGTGGAGATGTCCCGATTGAAGCATATAGCGTTCAAGCGGACTGTTTTTATTATTAATTCAGTGCTGATGTGCGTTGGTTTCATGGTCTCCGCTGCGGACATACCATACTATTTCGTTTTCAATGCGCGAATGACCTCGTCGATATTCAACTGGTTCTCGTCGCCATCGATTGTGTTCGGGTATTTGCTCGAGAACGTGGACTACTACATTTACACGGTTCTCTTCATTGCGGTTTGCTATTTCTTTGTGCGCACGGCCCGCCGGTTCTATCGTTCGTGGCACTCGGAATCCGTATCGAGGCCACCAGTGAGGCTTTGGGCGCTCAAGTATGCCACGATTTATTTGCTCGGGTGTGTATTCCTTTTCGCAGGAATCCGCGGCAAGGTCTTCACTCGCCGACCGCTTTCGTGGGCCGAGGCCTTCACTTCAGTGCACAATTTCCCGAACCAGTTGGGTCTGAATCCGGTGTTTACGCTTGGCAACTCGCTAACCACGACGAAAAATGGAATCGTCAGTATTCAACTGCTCGACGACAACGCAGCGGTCGATTACGTTTGCAACATGCTCGGAGTGCCGGTCGGTGGCGGCTATTCGTCGCCCATCGCTCGCGAAGAGAAATACGAAGGCGAAGCAAAGAACTACAACGTGGTGCTCGTCGTGATGGAAAGCATGACCAAGGCAAACGCGGCCGAATCCGGTTTCTACAAATCGCCTGTAACGCCATTCCTGGACAGTATTCGCGCCCGCTCGGTAAACTTCAGTAATGTGTATTCGCTCGGGATCCACACCTACAATGGTATCTGGTCGATCTTCACCAGCACGCCCGCGCCGCCGACAGAGGACAATCCCCTTCAATTCTACGACAATGCACTGACCTATTCCGGAATCGGGCAGGTGCTGCACGAAAGCGGCTACTCAACATATTTTGCATGCCCGCACGATATTAACTTCGACAACATGGGCGGCTTCCTCATGTCCAACGGTTTCGAAGATATTAGCGGATTGAACAATGAATTGCTGAACAAAGACTTCATCAACGTTTGGGGCATCAGCGACCATATTTTGTTCGATAATTCGCTTCCGGCGCTCGAAAAGCTCTCCAAGGCGGGGCGGCCGTTCTTCGCAACGCTGCTGACAGTCAGCAACCACAGCCCTTTCAATATCCCGGAACCGTATCCGCAAGGTTTCAATCCGAAATACACTGAAAAGCGCGAAATCGCAATCGAATACGCCGATTGGTCCATCGCGCGTTGGTTCGAGTCGGTCTCGAAAGAGACGTGGTTCGACAACACGATTTTCGTCTTCGTCTCCGACCATGGAATGAACGTCTTCCCGAACTACGAAGTGAACCTGAACTACAACCGTATCCAAATGTTCTTCTATGCCCCCAAAATCTTCGGCCAGGGCCGCACCGAAAGCGGATTGGCTCTTCAGGTCGATCTTTTCCCCACGCTGATGGGGATGCTGAATCGTTCGTACGTGAATAATACCATGGGCATCGATTTGCTCCGCCGGAAACGAGACGCAGTCTATTTCTCGGCAAATACTACCATCGCCGCGCTGAACGATTCGCTGCTAATGATCCGCCGAGACGACGGCAGCAAAACGCTTTACGACTACCGGAACTACAGCTTGGAAAACATCGCAGATAAATATCCCGACGCGACGGCGCAATTGGAACGGCTCGCACTCTCGAATTTCCAGACTTCGGTTTGGATGCTGAAATCCGGCAAAGGGAAATACGAAAAACGCTAATAGAGTGTTGAATAGGTACAGAATTAGCAACAATGGGTTTCAGCCTATTGTCAGTATCGCGGTAAGTTATTGACATATCATCAAATCCCCCTTCCCCAATTTTCAAAGGGGGCAAAGAAATTTTTCGAGTAAAGTATTGATAATATTAGAGATGGAACTTCGTTGTTCCGTTGGGTTAACCCGTAGCTTGAGGTAAGGTTAGAGTTTTTAGCTGCCTTTTGGGAATGAGATAGGAATCATGCAACTTCCTCTGTGTGTGTATGGGCGAATCACCGGCCAATCGTATAATTTCGCCGAGAAAATCCAACAATAAAAAAACCGTAAATCTGTCTATGTAATTGTGGTTAAAATAATAGTTCTTTCGCATTTTGAAAAGATGTTTGTTTTAACTAAATTTGCGATTTAGTATTTGCTAACAGAGTGAAAAAATGAGTCTGCTCGAAGCCCCTATGGAAATGGAACTAAAAATTGTCGAGATTGGTTCGTGCAGCGAATCAAAAAGGAAACTTACAGCATTGGGTATGCACATGGGCGACCATTTGATTAGATTGAACAACAACAAGTGGGGCCCGATATTGGTTCGAAACGTTTCCGGCGGTATCAATAAAATTGCGATCTGCCGCGGTTTGGCGAGTAAAATTATCGTTAGCGAATGAATTATAAGAATATTATACTAATCGGCCAGCCCAATTCCGGCAAGAGTACGATTTTCAATGTGCTGTCCGACATCAAGACCTCCACATCCAATTTCGCTGGTTCCTCCGGCGAGATTAATGAGACAATAATCAGCTTCGCAGGCGAGGGGTGGCGGCTCTACGACCTCCCGGGCGTCTATTCGCTGAACCCGACACAAGAATCCGAACGCATCACCTTAGATTTCATTACCAAGACCGAAATTGACCTCATCATAAACGTAGTCGATGCCACTTCGCTCACTCGCAGTTTGGAACTAACCTGCGAGCTGCTCGAGTTGGGGCTGCCGATGATTGTCGCCCTGAATATGATGGACGAGGCAGCGGCCCACGGCGTTTCGATCGATACGGAAATGCTCGCCTTCGAGGTGGGCAATCCCGTGGTCGAGACTTCGGCGCTAAAGGGCAAGGGCATCAAGAAATTACTCGAAACGGGCGAGGAATACATTCGGAAGAACCAAACCAACACGAACTGCCCACGATTCACTCGGCACATCGAAGGCAGAGTGGCCGAAATCGAAAACGCAATGGTTACGAATCCATTTCCGGCCATTGCGCGCCGCTTCGTGGCCATCAAAGCCATCGAATATCCGTCGATTATTCCGGCTTCGGATTTTGCCCCGCTTGTTGACATTGTCCAAGACTTCGAGAATGAGAGCCGACTGATGCACAACATGGACGGCTTCGAGTCCATATCCTACGAACGGCACCACTTGGCGATGAAAGTATCCGAAAAGGTTTCCAAATTCGTTGCACGCCGCTCGCGTTCACGCTCGGACCGAATGGACGACGCACTGCTACATCCGCTCTGGGGCCAATTGATAATGCTTTGCTTTTTCTTTCTGTACTTTTTCGCAATTTTCTACGTGGGCAGCATACTTTCGGCGCTCGTCGAACCGATGATCGCGTCGCTTGGCGAATCATTTGCCCCGCTCAAGGAATCAAACGAGTTCCTCTGGTTCTCGATCAATGGCGCCTACATGGGATTCGCGGGAGTGGTGGGAATTGTTCTGCCATATTTCCTGCCATTGGTGCTGATCACTTCGCTCTTCGAGGAGAGCGGCTACCTATCGCGAGTCGCATTCCTTTCCGATGGGCTGTTCCACAGGATCGGGCTACACGGCAAATCCGCCGTCCCGCTGATTCTGGGCTTCGGATGCGCGATCCCGGCCATCTACGCCACCCGCATACTCGAAAACAAACGCGACCGGCAGATCACTTCCGTTTTGCTTCAGTTCATACCATGTTCGGCACGGATCGCGGTGATTTTTGCACTCACGGCCGCCTTCACCGGGCCTGTGTGGGCGGTGATCGTATTCGCATACGTGCTGTTCGTGATTGCTGCGAGCGGCAAGATTATGTCCAAGATGCTCACAATGCCGATCGGTTTGGTGCTCGAGATACCTCGGCTGAAAGTCCCTTCGCTTCGGCTATCATTTGCCAAGACTTGGATGAAAACCAAGGATTTCGCCAAGGAAGCATTGATTTTCCTCGTCCTCGGCAGCGTCGTGCTCGGATGGATTGAATATTTCAATGTGGCATATTATATCGATATATTGCTTTCGCCGATAACCGGATTCGTGCTTGGGCTGCCCGAACAGTTAGGTTCCACGTTGGTCTTTGGCTTCTTGCGAAAGGAATTGATTATAGTCATGGCGGCGCAAGCTCTCAATGTGCAATCGATCGCGGAATTGCCCCTGACGTCGGATCAGATCATTGCATTCATCATCTTTGTTACTTTCTATTTCCCGTGCCTGACGACGTTTGTCGTCCTGACGAAAGAATTCGGGAAGAAATTCAGTTTCGCTGCGGCGAGTTTCAGCGTATTGGTTGCGCTGGTTTCGGCCACTCTGTTCCGCTTGCTCCTCAGTATTTAGGATGATGCTGAATCGCCCCCAAAGATCGCAATTCCCAAACCACCCCGCCCTCCGGGCACTCCTCCATGCCAAGGATGGGAATCTGTAAGCGATTGAATATTAAAGAAATAAATGGGGCTGTCTCAAAAGTCAAAAAAACTGTTTATTGGTCATGTTGAACGAAGTGAAACATCCATATTCAGCAATGACTTATGAATGGCATGGATTCTTCACTACGTTCAGAATGACAGTTTTGAGACAGCCCCATTCGCCAGGCAAACAATCACCACATCATCACATCAGCTAATCACCGCATCGGGTTATCATTTTCGCGCAGATCGAATCCGGCGAGTCGCGGTGATAGACATACGTCGGGATATCTGTCCTGAGCATTGCGAAGCCCGAGCGGCGCACTTCGTCGAAGAATTCCGTGTCGTCGGCGAATCGGATTTCGGGGAAGCGGCAAGCCGCGGCCACTCGCTTCGATATGAAAAACGTGCCGCCCACGACGCATTCCGACAGATGGATCAGACGCGAGGGCGAATTGCGGTCCGGTACGAATTCGTCGCCGACCACTCGGAAGCCGCCATAAACGAAATCCGCTCGGGTCGATTCGATGATTCTTCGGCGCGATTCCAAATGGTTCGGTTCGTATTCGTCGTCCGAATCGAGGAAAGTAATCCACTGGCCGCGCGCGTGGCCGATCCCAAGATTGCGCGCCGCGCCCACGCCGCGATTCTCCTGGCGGAAATACCTAACACGTTCATTATCTATATATTTACACAATTCCTCCAAGGGTTCGTCTCGGCTGCCGTCATCGGCGATAATGAGTTCGAAGTCCTCTTCCGTTTGGCCGAGCAAGGATTCGATGGCGCGGCAAACGATTTTTTTCCGGTCGTACAAACAAATAATTACTGAAAAAAAGGGATTCTTTGCTAAATTTGTTGTTTGCGGTAGAGTCATATTTTTGATTCTCCATCGTTATGTATTAATTAAGACGTAAGAATTATGGATATTGTTGAATTTCAAACAATATGCTCGGCGAACGGAATCAGTTTCACGAAAGAGCAAAACTTAGCAATCAAACGCTACCACGACGAGCTAATTTATTGGAACGAAAAGGTGAACATGGTGTCGCGGAAGGACACCGAACGCCTGCTCGAATACCATATACTACACAGCGTCATAGCATTGAAATACGTTGACGTCCCGCAGAAATCTCGCTGCTTGGACGTGGGCACCGGCGGCGGCCTTCCCGGCATTCCGCTCGCGATAGTCCGGCCCGACCTGAAGATGCTCCTTGTGGATTCGATCGCCAAGAAGCTGAAAACCACCGCAATGATGGCGGCCCACACCGGTTGCCGCCACTTGGTAGCGCTTTGCGCCCGCGCCGAAACGCTTGCCGAAGACCGCGCGAACCGTGGCGCATTCGACTTTATTTTCACTCGATCCGTGGCGCGTATGAAGCCGATACTCGAATGGGTGGCGCCGCTGACGCACGACAAATCTCAAATCGTATTTTACAAGGGTGGCGACCTGGCCGACGAAATTCACGAGGCGCGGCTTGCCTTCCCCGGCCTTCGCTTCACGGAGTATCCGATCGTGGCCTATGGCGCCGATTGGTTCCAACGCGAAGACAAGAAAATCGTCGTGGGCGAACTTATAGATTGAAACAACTTGTCTTGAATAATATTACTACGGGTATTACAAACGTTTTCAAACATAAAGGGTACTTGTAATGGAAGAATTAAACACTTTAGCAAACAGCGAACAGCAGTTTTCAGCACCGGAATCGATTGCGATCACGAACCGGGCAGTTTCATTTTTGGACAAAGCATCTAAATGGTCGAAATTCATTGCGATTATCGGCTTCGTCTCTTGTGCATTTATGTTCCTTGCCGGTGTGGTTGCGATTATCGCAGCTTCATTTGTACCGCAAACCACTCAGGCGGTGGGAGCATTTATTGCTGCAATTTTCTATTTCGGAATCGGAGTTTTGTCCCTTTTCCCAAGCCTTTACCTTTACCGCTTTTCAGATAAGATTTTCTACGCAATTCGCGACCGCGACAACGAATTGCTCGAATCTTCATTCGAAAACATTATGCGCTATTTTAAATTCACGAGCATTATGTACATTGCCGGAATTGGCTTGGGCTTTTTAGCATTAATTGTAGGTTTGATTGTGTCGTTGGTTGGCGGATTCCATTTCCCCAAAGTCAACTAATCGTCTTAGAGTGTTCAGAATTGGTTTATTGCTTCGGAAAGGCATAAAGAATTGCAGAAAAACATCCTTAAATATTTAAGCCTTGCGCTTTTGATTGCCATCGCGGCCCATTTCCCTATGAACATCGGCGCGCAGGAACAATCGACGAAAAGCGCCATCAAGCTGGCTCGGGTGAAATACTCTGGCGGCGGCGATTGGTACAACGATCCTTCGTCCGAGGTGAACCTGTTGAGGTATGTGAACAAATATACGAACATCCAAGTGGATCCGGTTTACGAATACGTCGATATCGCGGGCGATAACCTGTTCGCCTATCCGATGATATTCCTGACGGGCCACGGAAACATGAAATTTACGGAAACCGAAGTGCAAAAGCTCAAGGCATACCTTGCCAACGGCGGCTTCCTCTATATCGACGATGATTATGGCCTCGATGAATTCGTGCGCAGGGAAATGAAAAGAGTGTTCCCAGAGCAGGAAATGGTCGAATTGCCATTCTCGCACGGGATTTATTCGTGCCATTTCAAATTCCCCAACGGGCTGCCGAAGATCCACGAACACGACGACAAAACGCCCCGCGGTTTCGGACTGTTCCAAGAGGGAAGGCTCTGCGTGTACTACACTTATGAATCAAACCTCGCCGACGGCTGGGCCGACCAAGACGTGCACCACGACCCAGAGAACGTCCGCGAAGAAGCACTGAAAATGGGCGTCAATATCATCGTTTGGGCCTTGACGCACTGAGCTGTCTTTGAAAATTTTAGTTCAACTTGTTAATTGCAAAAAAAAATGCCTGATTATATAAAAATACTGAAAAGCCTCCAGTCGCGGATACATTTCGTCCGCCGCAAGGAAATTTTCTTTATTGGTTTGGCGGGGCTGTCCAAAGCTCTCGCCGGTACAATGGCCGTCATACTGCTTGCCTCGGTCGTCGAATGGACTGCCCAGGGCGACGAAGCCTTCCGGGCGGTACTGGCCTCGATAATCGCGTTGGGGTTCATCGGTTTTATTGCAGTATTGCTCCGAGTGCCCGCCATGTATGCCTTCGGGCGCTTCCATCAGGCCGATTCGCAAATCGCGCTTCGAGTGGGCAAGGCATACCCGGAGCTTGGCGACAAATTGTGCAATGCCATGCAGCTCGTGTCCTCTTTGGACAAATCCGGCGGCACCAGCCCGGACATGGCTCTGGCCGCATTCTACGAAGTCAGCGCAGGCGCTTCGGATAAGGATTTCAGCCGGATCATCGAAAAACGGGAAATCAAGAGGTCGGGCCTGATATTTGCAATTGCATTCTTCGTTATTGCCGTTTCGTTCACTGTTTTCAATTCCACAATCGGCTCGGCATTCATCCGCATCGCCAATTTCACCGAATCGTACCTGCCTCCGGCGCCGTACAAACTGACAATCAGCCCGCTCTCGGGCCGAGTCGTCCGCGGAGAAGCAGCGCAGATCACGATTAGTGCGGAAGGCGAAGCACCGGAAAAGATACAAATCTACATTCGCGAGGAAACTCAAGAAAAATTCGATACATACACACTACGGCTGGATTCGGGCAACGTTTACCGCTACGACATTGCTGCACTGAAGAAAAGCGTGGTGTTCTACGCCGCCTCGGACTGGCTTTCGACAAAAGTAAAAACCGAAGAGGGACGCATCACGGTATTCGACAGGCCGCAAGTGGTCAGCATGAGCGGAACGGTCATCCAGCCCGCTTATTCCAAGCTGGCCCCCAAAGGATTCGACGAACAAAATGGCGATATAACCGCACTCAAAGGGTCTGTGGCCGAGATTACAATTTTTTCGAACAAAGATCTGGCCTCCGCCGAAATTTGCTTCGAGAAAGCCGGAATCGCCACAAGCGATACGAATATTACCAGCTTCGATACGACTGTCGTCCGAATGAACGCCGATGGCAAACGCGCTACCGGTTCGTTCCGCATCGACCATTCGTGCACTTATTACTTCCGAGTGAAGGATACGGACGGCGAGGAAAGCGTCAATCCCGTCAAATACAACGTCATCGTCCAAAACGACGAATACCCGACCATCTCCATACTCGAACCCACGCAAAGCAAGGCTCAAGTGGGCGAAAATGGCTTGCTGCCGGTCGTGGCTGCCATTGGCGATGATTTCGGATTCTCTTCGCTACGGCTGTTCTACCGCCTATCGCAATCGAAGTACCAAGCGCCGGATATGTTCTACAAGACCGTAGATATTCCTATACTGACCAACGAACTAACGGCCGAGATACCGTACCTCTTCGATTTGAACAAACTCGGGATCATGCCCGAGGACGAATACGAAGTGTATTTGGAAGTGTTCGACAACGACGCCATTTCGGGCCATAAGTCCACGAAATCGCAATCGTTCATGGTGCGGCTGCCCTCGCTCGAGGAAGTGCTCAAGGACGCGGACAAGAACCAGAACAAAGCCGAAAAAGAGTTGGAAAACGTGCTCCAGAAGGCCGACAAACTCAAAAAAGAGATGGAAGAGTTGAACCGCGACCTGCTCAAAAAGCAGAAGAATAAGGAACTCGATTGGAAAGACAAGAAGAAGGCCGAAGACATACTGAAGAAGCAGCAGGAACTCGAGCAGAAGATTAGCGACGTACAGAAGAGCCTGAGCGAGGTTTCGAAATCGCTCGAAGCCAATAAGACGCTTTCGCCTGAAACGCTCGAGAAATACAAGGAATTGCAAGACCTGATGAAATCGATCAATTCCGACGAGCTGAAGATGCTTCAGGAGCGAATGAAACAGGCCATGAATAAAATGAATCCCGAAGCCCTACAAAAGGCAATGAAGGACGTACAATTCAACGAAGACCAGTTCCGCAAATCCATCGAGCGGACAATGAAAATCATGAAGAGGCTCAAAGCCGAGCAAAAGGCAGACGCGCTTTCCAAACGCGCCGAGGAATTGCTCCGCCACGAGGAAGAACTCGAGCGCCAGACCGAAAATGCCAATCCGAACGACAAGGCCAAACGCGACGAATTGGCTCGCAAACAAGACGTTATGAAAGAAGAAGTCCGGGACATCGAACGCGAACTCAAGGAGCTGGCCGAGCTGATGAAAGAAATCGGCAAAGACATGCCCATGAAGGAAATGAACGAAGCCGAAAAGGAACTCGGCGCCCAGGAAATGAAGCAGGACATGCAGGAATCCTCGGAAGCCATGAAGCAGGGCGATATGCAAAAATCGCAGAAGTCGCAACGCTCCGCCAAGAATCGGACGCAGAAATTCGCGCAGAAAATGCAAGGCCTGAAAAAGAAAATGCAGGAGAACGTGAAGAAAGAGGCCATGCGCAAAATGCAAAAGGCTATCGACAACATGCTCGAGCTTTCGCAAAAACAGGAAAACCTGCGCCAAAGCACAAAATCGACTGATTACAATTCCACAAAATTCCCGGAACTGGCCGAGGAACAGGCCGACATTTCCGATGGCCTGAACAATGTGGCCAACTCGATGATGGAGCTTTCCGAGAAATCCTTCTCGGTTACGCCGGAAATGGCCCGCGCGCTTGGCGAAAGCATGAGGAACATTCAGCAGGCAATGCAACAGCTCTCCGAGCACAACTCTGCGATGGCCTCCCGCAACCAAGAGGGCGCAATGAATTCGATGAACCAAAGCCTGATGCAGATGCAATCCCAACTTTCGCAGATGCAGAAACAGGGCAACGGCTCCTGCGACAATCCATTCGGCCAGGGCCAAGGCCAAGGGCAGGGCCAAGGCCAGAGCGGGCAGGGTATGACTGAACAATTGCAACAAATGGCTGCCCAGCAACAGGCCATTAACCAAATGATGCAACAAATGAGCCAGGGCGGCAAACTGTCCCGCGAGCAGGGCCAAAACGGGCAGAACGGCCAAATGTCCGAAATGGCAGACCAGCAGGGCAAAGTGCAGCAAGCAATGGAAGATCTCGCTCGCCAGCAAAGGCAGTTGGCGCAACAAGGGCGCAAAGAAGGCGTTGGCAACCTGGACAAAATCGCCGAGGATATGCAGCAAACCGCAAAGGAATTGCGCTCGGGCCAGATCACGCCGGAAACCATGAAAAGGCAAGAGAAGATCCTTTCGCGACTGCTCGACGCCACCAAGTCCATACACGACCGAGACTTCGAGAAGAAACGCGAATCGAAAACCGGCAAGGATTTGTTCCGTAAGTCCCCGGCGGAGCTTGACCTGGGCACCCAAGAGGGCCGCACCAGGGCCATGCAAGATCTGATTCGCTCGGCCCAGCAGGGCTATTCGCGTGACTACGAGAACCTGATACGGCTCTATTTCGAAGCGCTTCAGAACGGCAAAAAATAACATGTTGTGGTTTCGCGTCCGGATCCGAAATCAATAAATATCTAAAAGTATAGAGTTTAGCGAATAATTTTTGTGTTTCGGAAAAATTTCGTAATTTTGAAAAAGGCAGTAGGCACAGTGCTCTCGGCCGATGTTGAAAACTTATTCGCAGCAGAGGCAAAAAAAGCTTGCATGTTAGATACAAATGCCTTAATTTTGTAGTCTGTTAGTTTTGTTAACAATTTAATCATAGGTA
>CAZSWR010000039.1:0-29943 GCA_964610885.1 uncultured Hyphomicrobiales bacterium
AAAAGTTGACTCTTTAGGAGAGATTTCGCGCGAGCGAATGTTTTATATGCATGGTTGATTCATGCAGAGTATTAAGAGCTTGTTGATAAAGTATTTTCTTTGGTTTTTTACCCCTCGCCATTCATGGAGAGGGGCAGGTGTGAGGCTGGGTTATTTTGCATAAGTATATAATTTACACTGAATTACGATTCTTTGCTTCTCTCCCTAAATCCCTCTCTCCATTCTGGAGAAAGGGACTTTCAGAAATAATCTTACTTTTTCAACGGGGCTGTCTCAAAAGTCCGAAAGACTGTTTTTGGTCATATTGAACAAAGTGAAACATCCATTATTAGCAAGGACTTGTGAATGGCATGGATTCTTCACTTCGTTCAGAATGACACTTATAAGACAGCCCCATTTCACTCCTTCAGAGCGCCGGCTGTGAGACCTTTGATGATGTTTTTCTGGAAAATTATGAATATCACGAGTACCGGGATTGCCGAAATGCCTGCGCCGGCCATCAGGTGGCCCCAATCGATTGATTGCTTGCCCATGTAGAACGCCAGCCCGACGGGCAGAGTGCGGACGCTTTCTTGGTTGGTGAAGAGGAACGGGAACAGAAACGAATTCCATGAGTTCAGGAATGTATAGATGGCCACGACCGTCAGAATCGGGCGGGCAAGCGGAAAGACTATGCGGAAAATTATCTGCCATTCGCTCGCGCCATCGATTCGGGCCGAATCCTCAATATCCTTCGGCAGATTCAGTATGAACTGCCTGATAACGAATATCGCAAACGGCGTTACTAACCACGGCACCACAAGCGAAAAGAAAGAGTTAATCCAATCGAAGCTAACCATCAGCCTGTAGAGTGGAATCATCACCACGTGCGGCGGGACGATCAGCACGCCGAGTATCGTGCCGAGCAAAAGTTTTTTGCCACGGAAGTCCCGGCGGGCCAGCGCATAGGCCGTCAGCAGGCAGAAGAAGACATTGCCCGCGGTAACGAGCGCTGCCACCCATACGGAATTAATGAAATACACTCCGAATGCGTCGGTCGAAAGCGATTCGGAATAGTTTGCCGCGGTAAAAGGCGAGCAAATCAGTTCAATGATCCCGGAGTATTTCTCGGGAAAGCTCTTCAGCGACAGAAGTAGCATCCACAGCATGGGGAACACCATTCCGGCCGCTATCACTACAAGCAATCCGTTTAGCAGCCACGATTTGGCGTTCAGTTTCGCCGATGGCGCATTATTTTCGTTTTTTTGTTTCATCGATTGTCGTTGCCAGCGGCCGGTGATAGCTGAAAGCAGCAATTCGGGCGCAAATCTCGTTTTCGATCTGTTTGTAGTATCCGCACGTTGGCCCGTTGAAGACAAAGGAAAAGGCCAACAGTTCTCCGTCCCGCGTACGGACGAATCCCGATAGTGCGCTCACGTTGCTGTGCGTGCCGGTCTTGGCCCGGACGTTGCCCGCTGCGTAGGTTCCCAGCATCCGGGAGCGGATCGTGCCGTCTCGCCCGGCAATTGCGAACGTGGAATCCAGCCCGATGAAGCGGGCATCCCTATTGATAATCGTAAGCATTCGGACAAAAGCGTTGGACGAGATTTGATTTCGCCGCGAAAGCCCGGAGCCGTCGAATGCCTTGATGCCCCAAGTCCCCATTCCGAGGCTGTCGAGTGTGCGTTGGTAATAATCGCGGGCGGAAAGCGCCGTATTGTGTTGCGAATTGTATGTGCCGCCGATCAGTCGGAATAAATTTTCTGCGGAATAATTATCACTATGTTTGTTTATTGGGTATAGCAAATTGAGCAGTCTGCGGTGGCTTTCGCCGATTAGCTTGCGGCGGAAGAGTTGAGTGGCTGGCATTTTGTCTTCGGCGATTTCGCCTGATACTTTTACTCCACCGGATATTAAGCGGTTCTTCAGCAAACCTGCTATGACTAAGTTCGGGCGCCCGAACTGCACGTATTTCGTAACAGATTGGTTCGGCCCGAGCGAGCCGGAAATGGATATGCGCTGAGTGCCGTCGTCTTCCATCTTGGACGTGCAAGCAATTCCGCCTGCCGGATTGGCTCGCGGAGTGGCTTTTGGTTTCCGTTTGATTGGGCCGCCATAGCATTCGGCGCCGGTTTCCACCCAAAGCGATGCACGCGATTTCTTGGCTTTGCCTGATTTTTTAGTTTTCTTCCCTACAGCCTTGGATGCGGCCGCCTTGGATTTTTTGCCTTTTGAAACTTTCTGTGACGCTTTCTGAGTATCTTTTTTTGTTGGCTTTTCTTCTTTGGCGGTTTGCGATGCTTTGCCCTTGCGGCGTCCGCCGCGGACTGTCGCCATATTCACAATTCGGAAGGCAGACGATGCCGGCAACACTTGCACGCGCACCGGAGCGCCGCTCACCGATCCGGACGAAACGACAACAGCGGCCGAATTGCTGTTCATGGCCAATGCGGTTATCGGAGGAGTGGCCTGCACGAGGTCGCGGTCTCCGCTGTAAACAATCCTTTCGGTCTGCTCGTCGAAGAATGAGCCATCGGCCACGATTCGGCCGCGAATTTCCGTGATGCCCGATTCTTTGATCTGGTCGGCAATCGTTTCTATGTCGTTAACGTTCAGCAAGGCATCGCCACGGCCATAAATATAAACATCGCCTTTGACGACGCTGCCGTCTATATCGCTTTCGTTGCAATAGGCCGAAGTGGCCACATTGTAGTCACCGCCCAAGAGGTTAATCGCCATGAACGAAGTCAGAAGTTTCGTATTGGAGGCAGGGACGAGCAGGGCATCGGAATTCTTTTGGAAGTAGTAGCGCTGTTTGTCTAACGAATAGACAGTCGCGGAAAACCTCGAAGATTTCAGGTTCTTAGCGCCGAGTATGCCTCGAATCTCTTCAGCAAGTGCATTGAGCGATTTTGTGGAATCGACTGGCGAACCAAATGCGGCGGGGGCAGGATTGATTTCTTGCCGGTCGGTCGGAGCATTTTTTGAATTAGAACTTGCAAAAATAACCGCCGAAGCGGCAATTGCCAATAATACCAAGTATTTATATTTCAAAGCGATTAATTCCCCATTTTTTCGTAAGGGCGCAACGGTTTAGAAAATCGAGCGCCGAGCTGCATTACAAAATTACTTCAACCGGAGGCAATTTCAAAAAAATGTTTGCATAATAATCAAATTAATAATATCTTTGAATCCGTTCGTCTGAGGTATTAAGAGCGTTTTGAAATTTAGTATTTGCAACAACTGGATTCATTCAATTGCGTAAATATCATTAAGCCATTGAAATACCAGCAATCCCCCCCAATTTGCTATAGAGGGAAATACGAGAGGCGCGCTAAACGTCTGTCGGATCTGGGTACAAAACGTATTAATAAACCTGCTGGTGCCCGTTGGATGGACTATATGAATACTCTTTCAACTGCAAACCAAGAAAATCGAAATAAATCAATTAACAATGGAGTTCTTTATGAAGCAAAAGTTTACTCTTTGTCGTCTTCTGATTGTTGCCGGTGCAATCGCTGTCATGGCGGGCGCAAACCTTCGGGCAGACGATTATTTGGAAGTAACGAAGGATTTCACCCAGTTCAACTCAACAAACTTCGAGGGATTCCTAAAGCCACTTTTCACGACGATCGAGCAGAGTTTCAACTCGAATTCGTATTGCCGTTCGGTGTATCAGGAAAAATGGGCTTTCGGAATTGATCTGTCTGTGCTCGGCACGTTTATCCCCGACGCGCAGAAATCCTTCGACGCTGTGTTGCCGAATTCCTACAGCGACTACTCTAAAGTGGTTGTGAGCGAATCTCGGAACGGATCCGTACGCACCAACTTCGGGCTTAAAACCTCGCAACCCACTGTCTATGGCGGAATTGCGACGCCGATTTTTGCCAATGCAGTCAAGCACGATGGCAAGACAATTCTCACACACAACGGCACCCAATACGTTGTCGATGATACGACGCTCTACCAATCTATCGGTTTCGTCGAGGGGCAAGGAATCAGCTTCATGTCCGGGCTGCCAGCGTTGCAATTGGCTTTGGACATGCCCTGGCGCAGCGAATTTCGTTTCCGGTTCATTTTCGCTCCGGTCAAAAACAAATTGCTCTCATACTTGGGCTTCATGTACAACCAGCAGTTTAACCATTGGTTCGGCTGGTTCAAAGACGACCCACTGATGGGGCTTGCCTTCAATGCCTCGTACCACACACTGAGCCGCGACCCCGGAATTTCGATGCAATCGTGGGCCTTCGGAATCAATTTCAGTAAAGGTTGGGACAACGGCCTTACGCTCTTTTCCGGTTTGCAATACGAAGATATGACTGGCGAATTGGAAGTGCACAAATCCGCACTCAATCAGGGCGAAATGATCGACAGCCCGTATCCGGAGATCCGTTTTGCCGATCCGATAAAGATCAAAGTGGAAACATTTACCAATTTCCGCTTCACTGGCGGGATTTCGTACCGATATTCAATTTTTGAATTGCACGGCGATTTCGCAATCGCTTCGCAGCCATCGCTCGGCGCCGGCGTAACCTTTTGGCTAAGCTCTGGCGAAACAGAGAGCGAGAAAGTATCCAGAATGAAAAGAGAAAGGTCAGGGAGGAAATAAAATGAAAAATTTCTTTAAATTAATAATATGCCAGGCGGCGATTGTCGCGGCAATTTCTTGGGGATTAACAGCTTGCTACACCGATACCGTGGACAGCTTTTCTTCGTTCCGCGTCCAATTCCCTCTTTTCTTCCACACGCAATTCTACGACAAAGCTGCGCCGGACACATCGGTCAGTTTTGCTAACCTCTACAAATATGACGAATTCAGAACAAACAAAGACAAAATCGACCAAGCCGAGATCTACCAGTTCAACTACCGCGTGGATTCGCTCGTTTTGGAAAACCACAAACCTTTCGACCCATTAACCGACAATGTGGTCTTTGATTTTATACGCTTCTACGTCCAATTCGCCGTGCCCAAGACGCCCGAAATCGCAGCGCGAATGGCCTCGCTGGCACCGAACGACGAATTCTGCCTCGATTCGGCCAACTGGAAGCCAGACCTGAATTCGGAGATTACGCTGCTCGGCGAATTCACAAACGTCAACGTAGCCGACTATTATCTGACCTCGAAGCAAATCCAGAAAGTCGAGGCAAAGGTAACTGAAATCATCACGGAAATAGCCAAGAATCGCCCACAGTTCTACATAGTTACAATGTACAGCAAAGTGGCCGGCCAGACCGAGCCGAAGCGAAAATTCCCATTGATTTATGCGTATTACGACATGTTCCTTCGGTTGAAGGTTAGCATTTAATTCAATATTGAAGGAATTCATCTAACCTTCCGAAGGTTTCTGGCCAAAGGCTTATGCAAAAAGCACTGAGCCATTAACCTTCGGAAGGTTTCTGGCATCTTATTGAAAACCTCAATGGTAAAGTATCGCTCGAGCGGTAAAGAATAATACAAAATTTGACACTCCACGGGTAAACCCGTGGGTTCGATTCAAACACTATCTACAATATTTTCAATGTATTAGAACGTTTTTTTCTTTAGCCCCCTTTGAAAAAGGGGGTTGGGGGATTTGTCGATATTTCAATGACTTACCGCAGCGAAAAGGCATTCTGCATCCCACTTAGCCTGTCGATTGGAAATATTCCACACGAAACCAAACAAACATTCGTCAAAAGCAGAGATAGTTCATATTGTTAAATAAAATGTGAGATTGTGATGACAACCATCTATTCGACCAAAGCAACAGCAATCGGCGGCCGTGAAGGAAACGTCAAAACGGCAGACGGAAAATTTGATCTGAAATTCTCAATGCCCAAGAACTCCGACGGGACCAGCCCGGACGGCACCAACCCCGAGCAACTCTTTGCCATGGGCTACGCTGCCTGCTTCGATGGCGCCCTGAATCTGGTTGCAAGCATGAAGCATGTTAAAATTTCATCGGAAACCACTGCAAACGTCAGCCTGTGCAAGAACGACGAAGGCGGATTCGACATCGCTGTCGATATTTCTGTTCTCATCGCCGGCGTGGATAAAACCGTTGCCGACGATTTGGTCGCCACCGCCCACCAAGTTTGCCCATACTCGCGCGCCACTCGGAACAACGTCGCCGTGAACGTGAGCGCCCAAATCAAATAAATCGCATTGAATCGGCCCTTGGGGGAAACACCCACAAGGGCCACTAATAATTAAAGCCCTCCGATTCCTTTTCAGGGATCGGCTTGGGCTTGATTGGTCATTGCGTGTGCGGTGGAATAAATAATTTGACTTTTCAATTGTATTTATTATAATAATAAATATTGACATTTCCAAATTATTTATTTTGGACCGATATATGCTGTGAATACTATCGGATAATTGTGCTAAATAGTTGCATTGCAGGCATTGGCAACCTCACAACGCAATATTGAATATCTGCGAGCCGTCTTTCACATTGTGGGGCCTTGCATGGGTCATTTTTTGAAAGTGCCATTTTACAGTTTTCTTACGCATGAGGAAATCGCTTAAAATTGCCAATTAACAATTGTGTCTGATACCGAACTAATATGGGAGTTCCCTAATGAGCTTTATGAAATACTTAGCGATTTTGCTTCTCGCGGCCGTGTGCCTGAACGCACATCCCAAAAAGGAAAAAGCGCCAACAAAGTCCGCAGGCAAGGACTCGATGCTGGTTGAATCAAATTTTTCAGCTATGAAGTTGCGCGCAATCGGGCCGGCCATCACTTCGGGCCGCATTTCGGACATCGCCGTGCATCCCGAAACCAATTCCACATTTTACGTAGCCGTATCGTCCGGCGGCGTCTGGAAAACGACTAACTCGGGCATTTCGTTCACTCCAATTTTCGATAATGAAAACTCATATTCCACCTCCTGCATCGTGATCGACGAGAAAAATCCCCATACGATTTGGCTGGGGACGGGCGAAAACAACAGCCAGCGCAGCGTCTCTTGGGGCGATGGCGTCTATCGCTCCACCGACGACGGAGCCTCGTGGAAGCGAATGGGACTGGAGAAATCCGAGCATATTGGGAAAATCGTTATCGATCCGCGCAATTCGAACGTGGTCTGGGTGGCTGCCCAAGGCCCGCTCTGGTCCGATGGCGGCGACCGCGGTCTATATAAAACCACAAACGGAGGCGAATCTTGGGAACTTGTTCTCTCCATAAGCCCGATGACCGGCGTAACCGACGTCGCGCTCGACCCGCGTAACCCCGACGTGGCCTATGCTGCCTCGTACCAACGCCGACGCCACGTGTGGGCGCTCATTAACGGCGGGCCGGAAAGCGCAATACACAAAACCACAGACGGCGGGAAAACTTGGACTAAGCTGGACCGGGGACTGCCGACCTCGGACTTGGGAAAAATCGGACTGGCTGTGGCTCCGGCCAATCCTGATATAATTTATGCTACAATCGAAGCGTCGGGCAGCATGGGCGGCACTTTCCGCTCCACCAATTGCGGAGCCTCGTGGGAGCGGCGAAACGCTTGGGTGTCCGGTTCGGCCCAATACTATCAAGAAATCATCTGCGACCCGCACAACGCCGATTGCTTCTATGCCGTCGATACGTATTTGCAGTACTCGCAAGACGGCGGGAAAACTATGCGTAACGTCAGCAACAGGTACCGCCACGTGGACGACCATGCCGTTTGGATCGACCCGAAAAATTCATTGCATATAATGATCGGCGGCGACGGCGGGCTGTACGAATCCTTCGACCGTGGCGAAAAATTCTGCTTCTTCGATAATCTGCCCGTTACGCAATTCTATAGGATCGCTACGGACAACGCCGAACCCTTCTACAACGTCTATGGCGGCACCCAGGACAATGCAACATGGGGCGGGCCTTCGCAAACGGCCAATTCCGGGGGCATAACAAACGAAGATTGGTTCACAGTGGTCGGCGGAGATGGCTACGAACCGCAAATCGACCCGAAAGACCCCAACATCGTCTATGGCCAATGGCAATACGGAAACGTGGTTAGGTACGACCGGCGCAGCGGCGAATCGTTCTACATACAACCCCAACCCAAGAAAGGCGAAACCTTGCGTTGGAATTGGGACACTCCGCTGCTGATCAGCCCGCACTCGCACACACGGCTGTATATTGCCGCCAACAAGGTGTTCCGATCGGAAGACCGCGGCCAGTCTTGGCAGGAAATCAGCCCCGACCTGACCCGCCAGATCGACCGCAACAAGCTGCCGATGATGGGCAAGGTGTGGGGCGCCGACGCTGTCGCCAAAAATGCCTCCACTTCGTTCTACGGGAATATTATCTCGATCACCGAATCGCCGATCAAGGAAGGCCTGCTCTACGTCGGAACGGACGACGGGCTGATCCAATACACCGAAGACGGCGGCGCAAATTGGAAACGAGCCGAACGCTTCGCAGAAGTGCCCGAAACCACATATTGCAGCGATGTTTTTTGCTCACAGCACGACCCGAAGGTCGTCTATGCGGCATTCAACAATCACAAGAACGGAGACTTCCGCCCATATTTGGTGAAATCCATTGATGGTGGCGCCACTTGGCGATCGATCTCGTCGAACCTGCCGGACAACGGCCCTGTTTGGACAGTCGCCGAAGACTTTGCCGATCCGAATTTGCTCTTCGTCGGTACCGAGTATGGGCTATTCTTCTCAAATAATGGCGGAGAGAAATGGCTCCAACTGAAAAACGGGCTGCCGACCATCGCCGTCCGCGATTTAGACATACAGAAGCGCGAATCCGACCTCGTCGTCGGCACGTTCGGCCGAGGGATTTATATTCTCGACAATTACTCGCCTCTCCGACTGGCAAAGAGCGAGAAGCTCTCAAACTCGCCGGCAATACTTTTCCCGGTGAAAAATGCCTTGCTATACAACCAAGACGACTCGCGAGCCAAGACCGACAAAGGCGAGAATTTCTTCAGGATAAAGAATCCCGATTTCGGGGCTGTTTTCACCTATTTTGTGAAAGATAAGATTCAAACTCTTCGCGAGAAACGGCGCGAAGAAGAGAGAAATGCCGAATCTGGCGCGCCCAAGATCGACTTCGCCGAATTGGACAAAGAGCGCCGAGAAAAGCCGCCTTTCCTGCTTTTCACCATCGCCGACGAATTCGGACGCACTGTGAGGAAGCTGACACGGGACTACTCGGAGGGAATGGGGCGAATCGTTTGGGACCTGCGCTATGCGTCGGACGAGCCTGTGAGCGCGGAAACAAACCCGAATCATCATTCCGGGTACTTGGTCATGCCGGGCAAATACAAAGTTAGCATGTTCAAATGCTCCGGCAGCGAGATTGCCCAGCTTGGCGAAACGCAGGATTTCACTGTTACGAAGCTGAACAATTCGACACTTCCGCCCGCAGACGCGAAGGAACTCGACGACTTCCGCCGTAAGGTTTCGCGCATACAGGGCGCCCTCGATGGCACTCGGAAAGCAGTGCGCAAGACCGAAGAGAAACTGCAAGCCGCCGAAAAGGCCGTCCTGGCCAGTTCCGTCCCGAACAATGCACTGATCGGCAAGATTCGCCAATCGATGGAAGAATTGAAAGATTTGCTATACAAAATCGATGGCAACCAGACACTTACGAAATACAACGAAAACCAGTCCCCATCGATAAATGACAGGATTGATTATATCGTTTGGGGCATCTGGCAAACTTCGTCGCCCATTTCGGAGACGCAAAAAATGTCTTACCGAATTGCATCCGAAGAGCTGTCGGGCGTGTTGAAGGATCTGAAGAGAATCGTCAATACCGAGCTGGATGCCTACGAGAAAGAAATCCGTGGCTCCGGCGCCCCGCTGTTCGAGGACGGGATTCCTGGATGGATACCCGAATAACAAACTGGAAATAGTGTGTGGGGGGGGAATTGCATTCATCGCAGTAAGTCTTTGAAATATCAACAAATCCCCCAACTCCCTTTACCAAAGGGGCTAAAGAATAATGTGTCCATAACGAAAGGATTTTTCTTTTCGTAACAATACAAAATGTGAGGGCGAGGTTACCTCGCCTCTACTTCTGGCAATACCATGATTCTTAAGTAGTTAATCAGGTCAAAGATGTACTCATACATCAGGGGATACTTCGGCAAGCTCAGTAACCGCACTTCGATAAACTTTAGTGACCGCACTTCGGCAAGCTCAGTAACCGCGGAAGTGAGTGGTTGCATTACCCACTCAATATAGCGATGAGCCAGAATAATTATATTACATTTAGTAGCATGGGCTGGGTCGCCTTGCCCCTACTACTACCTTGAAAAATTTCACCAGCAAGTTCCGAGAGTCCCCGACCGATGATGAAATGGATAAAGTCATGTGGTTGCGGCCACCTATTTCTGCTCCGGTGCAAAGAGATCGATCAGCGAGAAGGTGCGTCCATCGAAAAGCCCTTTGTCGCTCAGTTTGATCTCCGGTATGACGAGCAGAGCCATGAATGAGAGAGTCATAAACGGAGCCATCATTGGCGAACCGAGGGCGCGAGCTTTCTGTTCGATTTGGCTGTATTTGGCGGCCACTTCCTCGGCTGGAGCTGCGCTCATCAGTCCGGCCACGGGCAGCGCCAAACAATCCACCACAGAGCCGTCGGAAACGGCCATTCCGCCTCGGGCATCGATTACGGCATTCACGGCAGCCGCAAGCGAAACATCGTCCGCCGCGACTGCGATTATATTGTGCGAATCGTGGCCCACGCTGGAGGCAATGGCGCCGTGCTTTAGCCCGAAATTCTTGATAAAACCGATTGCCGGCGCAACGTTTTCGTATCGGTTCACGACGCACATTTTCAGTATATCCCGTCCTGTGTCCGATACAGTATTTCCTTCTATGACAAATGCTTCTTCGATGGTTTCAGTCGTCAGCAGTTCGCCCTCGATTGCATTAATCACACGAATGAACTTGCCGCGTGGCGGGCAGGCGAAATCAGCAATTGATTTCCTTTCGGCTTTGAAATTGTTAATTGGTTCAGTCTCGATGCTTTTAATGGTAGTTTTCCCGTGTTCGGCGACTTTCCTGCCATTTATGAACGTTTGTTTTATTTGGAAGTCTTTCGGATTGTCGATTATGATAAAATCGGCAGGGTCGCCTTCGCGAAGCATTCCGACCTCGAGGCCGTAGTGGGCGATTGGATTCGAGATGGCGGCGCGAAGCACGTCGAACAGGCCGAATCCGTCCGAAATTGCGCGCCGGACAAGTTCGTTGATGTGGCCGTGCTCCAGGCTGTCGGGGTGACGGTCGTCGCTGCAAAGCATCACGGACCGGGGATGGCTGGCGAGTAGCGGTTTCAGCGCTTCGTAGTTTTTCGCGGCGGAGCCTTCGCGAATAAGGATTTTCATTCCGGCAGTGATTTTTTCGCTTGCCTCGGCGATATTCGTGCATTCGTGGTCGGTCGAGATCCCGCTGGAGGCATATTTCCTCAGGCTGTCTCCGCCAAGGCCCGGGGCATGGCCGTCTATTGGTATGCCGAGCGAGCGAGCGGCTTCGAGCTTGGCCATAACGTCCGGGAAATCGAACAAGACACCCGGGAAATTCATCATTTCGCTGAGGTACTTCAGCCCCAACTCCCCGACGAGCGGGCGCACCGAATCCGCGCCGAGGCTTGCGCCGGAGGTCTCGAAAGCGGTGGCCGGCACGCACGAAGGCATTCCGAAAAAGAATTTGAAATTGACGCGGCGGCCGTTTTCGACCATAAACCGAACGCCCTGCTCGCCGAGGACGTTTGCAATTTCGTGCGGGTCGCTGACGGTGGCCACGGTGCCGTGGGCGGTCGCCAGCCGAGCGAACTCGCTCGGTACGAGCATCGAGCTTTCGATATGTATGTGCGAATCGACGAAGCCGGGCAGAATGTAGTCCTGCGAGTGCGCAGAGGCAATCTTCTCAATTTTTTGAATAATGCCGTCCCCGACCGTGATTCGAGCCGGATAGATCGACTCTGTATGAATATCTATAAGATTCGCTTCCACCTGAAAATCAGTCATTTTTTTGCTCCCCAGAATGAATATTTCAAACATTAAAAGACGAGTTTTGCGGTTTTTCATTTGCTGACCGGAGCGGGTGGCGGTGAAATAAGTAGGGGTTCAAAATTTTGAACCACTACATTTATTTTCTTTTGCTGCCCGTTAATAATTATTATCAAATGTACATAGTTGGGCATAATGATTGATTTCGGTTAATGGAAAATGAACTGGGGTATCCTCATTCAATAATTTCACCACCGACATCCAAACTCATTTGTTGATGTTGGGGTTCAAGATTTGTACGGGTTCAAAATTTTGAACCCCTACTTCTGGCCGCGCTCATCCTTTGGTTCTATTGTGGAGACGCGACAAAGAATACTGAATATGCTGCAAAGACACCCAAAGCCGTGCGCTTACTCTTGAATTAAAATTACTTGGAAATTGAATATATGTATTGTTGTATCGAATACTTGCTTATGATATTTGTTATATACTTATTATTCAATATGATAAAAGAATTGTAATTGCTAATAACAATGAATATTATCCTTGATTAATTAACACAAAAAAATTGGTACGTTTTTTTCTAAGGACTGTATGTGAATGTTGCGCGCCAGCAATTAAAATGGCATTTGGAATGCGGCGGGCGCAAGTAAGTTGAAAGAATTATTATGGCAAAATTTATTAATATAGACGACCTCGAAGAGGGGATGCACCTCGCTGAGCCGATTGTTAACAACTTCGGCCAGATACTCCTGCCGTCAGGGGTGTGCATCAAGGACAGCCACAAGAAACTGCTTCGGACCTGGAATGTCCGAGTGGTGGCAATCAGAACAGAAGGCGACGGCAATGCAGCTAATTATAGCGACGAATTGAAGGCAGCGGCCAGGGAAAGAGCTTCCAAACGCTTCCTTTGGACTGCTAGAAGCAATTTCGAATCCGACCTTTTCAATATAGCGGTACTACAGTTATGCAAGACAATGTCCAAACACAAAGGTTAATACAGTTGAAGATCCCACAGAATATAATTAGAAGTATTTCGGAATTCCCGACATTGCCGACGATCTATACGGAATTGACTAATGTGATGGACAATCCTCGCTCGACCACGCTCGACGCTGCAAATATTATATGTAGAGACCAATCGTCGGTAACGAAAATCCTCAAGGCTGCAAACTCTTCAATATATGGCTTTCGGGGCAAGATCGATACCGTCAGCCAAGCAATTTTCCACATCGGTTTCGACGAAGTGAAGAACTTGATTATTTCGCTTGCAATCATGGATTTATTTAAAAAAACGAAAATAAACGAGTTCATCAATCCGGTTGACCTATGGAAACATTCGATTGCCGTCGGGGCAATCACCCGCATCATGGGCCGAGAGATGGGAATTCAGCGGCTGGAGAACTATTTCGTCGCGGGCGTGATCCACGACATCGGCAAATTGTTTTTCTTGCGATACTACCCGAACGAGTACTCCGAAGTGCTATCGTTGCTTCAGGAGAAGAATATTCCGATTCGCGATGCCGAATCCGAAGTCCTCGGCGTTACGCACCCAATCGTCGGAGGCCTTATCGCTTCGGCGTGGAAACTGCCGCCATCGATTGCGAATGCTATTTCGTACCACCATATCGGCACGGTGGAGGGCACTCAGGTCGATCCATTGGTCGGGTCGGTTCATTTGGCCAACATTATCGCCCGCGCGCTCGAGCTGGGTAATGCCGGCGACAATTTGGTCCCGCAACCCAATCCAATTGTGGTCGAATCTATGAAATTCGAAGACAACTTCCTATCAGGAAAGATTTACGACAGAGCATTACTTGACTACGAAGAATCAGTATCATTATTTCTTTTGAACTAATTGTTAAAAACGATGGAAAACACCATACTTGAACGGAAAACCACATTGACGGCAAACGATTTCGCCGGATTGGTCAATGAATACTACTCGCAAATCCGCAACGAAGACTCGCCACAAGCAATAATCAATGCGGGATTGAAGGTATTCAACAGCATTCCATTTTCGATAGCAGCCTCGCTTTTCTTGCTGAACGAGGACACTTACGAATTTGATTATCGCGCCACCGTTCCGTTCGAATCGAAAGAGACAAACGTCAAACTGTTTTCCTATTTGGTGGACAATGGTTCCATTGGTTCATCTATCGAATCCGGTACAACATTTTTTTATCACAAAAATGGGAACGTACGCTCCACTCATTCCAGCTTGATAATGCCACTGATCACGACGAACAACATCATCGGATTGGTTGTGGTGGTGCTTTCGGACCTGCCCGAGAGAATCGATGAGAAAATTGTCCGAGCGCTACAGCTATTCTCCGGTATGTTTGCCGCAAATATCTATTCCGTGCAATTGCTCAAAGAGCTTGACCGGACCAGAAGCCTGCTCGAGCAGAAAGTGGCCGCACGGACTATGTCGCTCACCCAGTCGCGCCGCGAATTGCAGTTGATTGTGGATTCGGTGCAGGCGGGCATATTCGTTATCGATACGGAAACGAATTCCATCGTCAATACGAACCATATTGCCGAATTTATGAGCGGGCTGCTCCAAGAGCAACTGATCGGCCAGGACGCATCGAAATTCTTCCTATCGCCGAACGACGAGGTACAGGATTTCGACAATAGCGTGAAGTTCTCGCGGAATTTCGAATCGGTTTTCGTGAACGTCAAGGGCGAACGAATCCCGATCCTGCGAACTTTTTCCATTATCACAATCGGCGGCCAAAGAGTGCGCCTCGAGAGTTTCTTCGACATCACCGAACGCAAAAATGCCGAAAATGCGCTGCTTCGGATCAACGAAGAGCTGGACCTGAAGGTCCAAGAAAAAACCGAGGAACTGCAATTGCTCGTTCACAAACTGAAATCGGAAATCGCCGAGCGCTACCGCGCCGAAATCGAGATCAGGAAAATGCTCGAAAAGGAACAAGAGCTGAACGAACTCAAGTCGCGATTCGTATCGATGGTCTCCCACGAGTTCCGCACTCCTCTGACGATTATCAGCTCGTCGGCGCAAATTCTGCACCGATACATCGACCGGCTGACGTTCGAGAACAAAACAGAAAACCTGCTGCGCATACTCAAGACTGTCGATTACATGAAGGATCTGCTCGAAAACGTGCTATTCATTGGGAAAACCGATTCGCAAGCCGTTTCATTTTCGCCCAAGGTCGTCGATTTGGTGCAACTTTCGAAATCGATTGTGGACGAATACATTATGACGATGGACTTCAAACGCGAGATAACGAGCGAGTTTTCGGTTAATGAACCCATGGCCAGCATCGACGAAAACCTGCTGCGCCACATTCTGATCAACCTGCTTTCGAACGCCGTCAAATATTCGCCGGACGATACGTTTGTGCATTTTTCGGTCGAGCAAACCGAGACAGAGACTGCGTTCATCGTAACCGACCACGGCATTGGCATCCCCGAGGACGAGCAAGAGCAAATATTTGACGTCTTCCATCGTGCAAGGAATGTAGGGACCGTTTCCGGCACCGGATTGGGAATGGCCATCGTGATGCGAAGCGTCGATATGCACGGCGGACGGATCGAACTTTCGAGCAAAGTGGGCGTGGGCAGCACTTTCAAGGTGTTCCTGCCCATCAGGTAGGCCGCGAGTAACTGAATGACTGGATCCAATGGGCAAAGAAATGAGTTAAGGAATGAAAAAGTGGTTCTATATCGTTTTAGGTGTGAAGTTATTTGAATTATAAAACCTCCCCTTTTGGGGGCTGTCTCAAAAGTCCGAAAAACTGTTTTTGGTCATGTTGAACGAAGTGAAACATCCATTATTAGCAAGGACTTATGAATGGCATGGATTCTTCACTTCGTTCAGAATGACACTTATGAGACAGCCCCAAAGAAATCCTTTGCGTAGCAATGGGTTTCTGGGGTGGTTTGAAATTATTAGCGAGAAGGAATTTTGGGATTCGTCGGCTGTTGTTTTTTGGTGTAATGTTATCTACCCACACAAAGCGTTATATAGCCAGAGAACTTTTCTCTTCTCTCGATGAAAAAAAGCTAAAGTAAGTATAGAATTTTACGAAAAATATTAAAGCATTATTGGCAAACGGCAAAGTATATGGCACAGAAAATACTCATCATTGAAGATGACTTGGAAATCAGGAAGAACTTAGTAACCATTCTCGAAATGAACGGCTTCGAGACCATGTGCGCAAGTAACGGGAATATTGGACTGCAATTAGCGCTAAGCCATTTGCCGGATTTGATTATTTCCGACGTAATGATGCCCGTCCTCGATGGCTTCGAATTGCTCACCGAGCTTAGGAAACACGAAGAAACAATCAATACGCCGTTCCTTTTCCTGACCGCTCGGACAGAAAAGCAAGACATGCGCGAGGGAATGAACCTCGGCGCGGACGATTTCATCACAAAGCCATTCGACGTGGACGATTTGGTCAATGCTGTAATCGCTCGATTGAACAAATCAAAAGCGAAAAGCGAGCACTACCAAAAGAAATTCGACGAGCTTCGCTTCAACCTTAGCCGCTCCCTGCCTCACGAAATCCGCACACCGCTCAGCGTCATCCTCGGCTACTCGGAGATACTCCAAAGGTCATGGAAAACCTTGTCGGAAGAGGACACTTCGGACATGCTCGACAACATACACTCTTCGGCCAAAAGGCTCCACAGAGTGTTCGAGAAATATCTCTTCTATGCCGGATTGGAGCTGATCGCCTCCAACGAACAGGAAATCGCCCGATTGAAAGAAAAAATCACTCCCTCCGCCAATGCCGTCGTGGCCGACGTGTGCCACAGGTATGGCGAGGAATACGTACGACTGAATGACGTCTGCCTCGAGATCGTTGATGGCGGAATTTCGATGAGCGAGGACTATTTCAATCTGATCGTCGAGGAAATTATCGACAATGCGCTGAAATATTCGAAATCAGGCAGCCAAATCAAAGTCGTGGCCAAGCCCCACGGTTCGAAATTCGTCTTCTCCGTTATGAACTTTGGTAGAGGCATGACACAGAAACAGATTTCCGAGATTGGCGCCTATATCCAGTTCGACCGTTTGAAACACGAACAACAGGGATTGGGGCTGGGTTTGGCTATTGTCAAGAAAATTGTGGCTCTGCACGGCGGCGAATTCTCGATCGATAGCGAGGTTGAATATTTCACGACCGTATCGGTCGAATTGCCATTATTCGAGGAAAACTATTAATTTTGAACGGTAAATGGTGCCATTTCCACAAAGAATGAGCATTTTTACCGATTCAATTTTTGCTTATGAAAAAGAAAACAGTTTTAATAGTTGGGCCTTTCCGCTCGACCTTCACTCGAAACGATGCAGAACTATTCAGCCAGAGCGGTTGGCGAGTTAAGAAATTAGATTCAGACATAGACCGAGGGCTAAAGGGTCTTTTTTTGCTTTTCCGTTCCGCCCTGCGGGCGCTTCCTCGCGTTATCGCGTCCGATTATGTTTATTGCTGGTTCGCAGACTATGCCACGCTTGCACCATCGCTCTTTGGGCGCCTTTTCGGCAAAAAGGTCTTCGTGGTGGCAGGTGGATTCGATGTGTTCAATATCCCCGAATTCAATACCGGCTCCAAACTCAATCAGCTCCGCTGGTTTTTCACTCGCAATACTTTCAAATTGGCCACAAAGATATTTCCAGTCTCCGATTTCGCTAAGCGTTGCCTCGTGGAATTGCTTCCCGAAACCGAACCCAAAGCAGTTACGGTTTATAATTGCATTTTCTACGACCGTTTCGCCTCGGCCGGCAGCCATGCGAAACGGGAAATCGCGCTGTCGGTGAACCAAGCGGACAACCTGAACGACTACCGAATCAAGGGTATGCCCGAATTCATCGGGCTGGCGTCCAGGATGCCACATGTTCGCTTTGTGCTTGCCGGATTGCGTTCCGTAGCGCTCGAGGAGGCCCGCCGAGCGGGTGGCCAGCTACCAAACCTTGAAATCATCCCCGGGCCGCTCTCGCAGCAAGAAGAATTGATACCGCTATTCTACAGCGCCCACACGTATTGCCAACCGTCGCACTTCGAGTCTTTCGGTCTGGCCGTCGCAGAGGCAATGGCCTGCGGTTGCGTCCCCTGCACGAGCAATAACGGCGCAATTCCAGAAATCGTAACGAGCGAGGAATACCGCGGCGATTCACTTACGGATTGGGAAAAAATTATAGAAAAAGCCATCAGAGCGACCGACGAAGAAAGGCTTGCCATCAGAAATTCCGTCCAACGATTCGACGTCGCCAATCGTCGCAAGAAACTGCTCGAAGAAATGGAATAGGCTGATTTCGCCACCTATTTCAGCATTTCGAGCACTTTGTGGGCAGCATTCCTGGATGCACCGCCCGAGCCGAGCAATTCGCGTATGTCTGCAAACACCTTTTCGATACCGTGGCGGTATTCGCCATCGCGGGCAAGCCGTACCAATTCGCGGGAGATTATTTCGGGCGAAGCGTCAGCTTGGATTAATTCCTTGACCGTAAAGCTCTCCGTCAGTATGTTGACCAGCGAAATGTATGGCAGATTAATCATTTTCTTGCTGAGCACATACGACACGAAACTTGTCCGGTAGAACATCGCAAACGGCAGACCCAGCAGCGCGGCTTCGAGGTTCGTCGTCCCGGTCTTCACCAATCCGCAAGCGCTCGTCCGCATTAGTTGCCGGCTGTCCGAAGAATAAATCCAGTTCGGCTGTCTTATTTTTAGTTCGTCATAGAAATGCTCCGGCAGGGATTTGGCCATTGCCAGTGCGATCTTGTGGTCTGGCAATTCGTTGGCGAGCAGTTCGGCCACTCGTTCGACTATCGGCAGGTGGCGCGCAAGCTCTTGGCGGCGGCTGCCCGGGAAAAGCGCAACCACAGGCTCGCGATTCGTGGGGATTTCGGAGAACTCGGGCGAGTCCATGAGCGGATGGCCGACGTATTCAGCATTGATCCCGTGCGATTGGAAAAAATCCACCTCGAACGGAAAGACGACGAGGAGTTTGTCCACGACCCGTGAAATCTTATCTGCGCGATTCTTTCCCCAGGCCCACAGCTGTGGGGCAATGTAGTAAGCAACGGGGATCCCTAACTTCTTAGCTTCGGCGGCCAATCGGACGTTGAATCCGGGATAATCAATCGGCAAGAACAAATCAATTTCGCCGCGCTTAAGCTCCGAGACGCACAAGTCCATAGTTTTGCGGAAGAAGCTATAGTGCTTCAACACTTCCCAGATGCCCGATACGGCCATATCCGAAATGGGAACTAATGATTTCAAGCCCTCGGCCTCCATCATCGGCCCGCCGATCCCGACAATTTCGACGTCGGGACTCTGCGAGCGCAGCTCTTTTATCAGCCTTGCGCCGTGGATGTCGCCGGAGGGTTCGCCGGCAAGTATGAATATTTTCTTTTTCATATTGTTTTATTCCGCAATCTGTAGGCTCCTCAGAACCTGTTGAAAAAGTATGATTTTTCCTTAAAGCCCCTTTCTCCAAAATGGAGAGAGGGGTTTGGGGAGAGAGGCGCAAATCGTAATATCTTGTAACATATATATTTTCAGGCAGAGTCTCGGCCTCACCCCACGCCCCTCTCGCGTGTTTGGCGATGGGTGAAAACTATAGAGAAATACTATTTCAAAGTCTCTAATGAATGCCAAATTCGGATTGCGCCTCCACGAGCCTCCAAATCTTTTGGCAAGGAAATTTGTTTTCGTAGAGGGGCTTGCTAATTATCACAGAATCGATACCGTATCGGTTCAACTCATTGAGCCGCCAGAGCTGCTGCGAATTCATGACACCTCCGGCCAAAGTGATGCGCATCTTGGTGCGTTCGGCCAAATCGATAAGCGTTTCGGCGCAAAACTCCTGCGTATAGTCCAACCACGAATAATCAGTATAGACCAAGCGGTTGGCGCCGAGGCCCTTGAGGTACAGTCCAAACTCCACGTCGGTCATCCGCGAACCATAGCTTGCCAAATCGACAATTCGGTTCCGAGCGAAAATATTGAACATAATGCGTGACGGCGTGTAGTCAGCGATTAGTTTCCGAGTGCCGTCGGGATCGATCAGCGCAAGTTCCTCGATGATGATGCGGTAAACGCCATTTTCGAGCATCATTCTGCAAGTGGCTGTATCCTTGAAATCGGAGAAAAAATTCACAGGTATATCGACTGCTTTAGCCACCTCGAGTATCGTCCGCAGGTTGATCGAATTGTCGTCGCTCTCGAAAGAATCCAAATCGGTAAAAACAAGGCTCTTTGTGTTTTCCCGGCGCCACAGTCGGCAGGTCTCCACGGGATTTTGCGCAAGTTTTTTGTAGTCCCGCTCGGTGCCGCGTTCGCCGGCAATGCACTGCATGCATTGGCCTTTGCGCAAGTTTATTGATGGAATTATGAGTATCATTATCTATTTATCTTTGTAATATTCCAAACTACTCCAACTTGCAAAGATAACAAATATTACACAATTGGGAAAGCGGCAAAAAAGTATCTCGTTGGACGTGCCGGAATAAGGCGAAATCGTAGCATACCGCGTAGCGGTTAAATTATGGTAGAATGCAAAATTCATTAAGTAACAGCTTACCTCGTAGAGGTTAAATTTTCGTTTTCTGGATGTAAATACAACTGAATACTGTAGCATTCTCACTATGATTATTTGATACTTAAATGCTCTCCGACATATAGGACTGGCCACAAAAGAGAGGAGATTTCAACCTGCTCGAGAGGATGAAAAAGATTCAAATATGGAAATATATAATTTAATCGCTACGGGATAACAAAGATGAATATAGCATCGAATTCTACCAAAGTTTAATCGCTACGCGATATTACAAGAAATCATTTACAGAATAGCGAGCTTTCAACGCCCTACTCCAAACGCTATACAGACAATAAATAATACCGCCAAGCAATACAAATAACGTTCAAGCCCGAATCTTTAATTAAGATTAACAAAAAGTTCTTATTTTTGTGGATTGTTTTATTTTGCAGAAATGCTTTGAAGTATGCACAATATAGAAATCCATCTTTACGAGCCGAAGTACCGCGACGAATGGGAAGAATTCGTTAGCCGTTCGAACAATGGTACAATGTTCCACAAGCAAGTTTTTTTGGACTACCATCCCGACGGCCGTTGGAGCTACTACCACCTGATGATTCGCCGCAACGGACGGCTGATTGGCGTTTTGCCCGGAGGCACTCGGGACGAAGGCAAATCATTTTGGTCGCCGATCGGCGCCAGCTATGGCTCGGTCGTTACTGGCGATCTGCCTTTCGAGACCTGCCTGGAAATCATCGATGCACTGATGGAGTATTTTGCCCGCAATGGCTTCCGTGATGTGTACATGATCCCGCCGCCGATAATCTACAACGTGAACTATCAGCAGCACATCGAATACGCAATGCTCTACAGGAAATTCGATTTCGAATTGCACTACATTTCTCATGCAATCCACCTGAAGCATGGCGACGATTTCATGCAATACTTCGATAAAACTGCCCGCAAAAGCATTCACAAAATCCTTCGCGAAGGGAAAATCCGCATCGAGGAAAGCCAAGACTACGAGACTTTCAACCGTATCCTCCTCGAAAACAAGGCTCGGCACAACGTCCGGCCCACCCACACGCTCGAAGAAATGATAAAAATTCGCGACCTGATGCCGGACAATGTCCGTCTGAATCTGGTCTATTATGGCGATACACCCATCGCCGGGTCGTGGCTCTTCCTTTGCAATTCGCAAGTCGTGCTGTGCTTCTACAACATGCTGCTGTACGAATACGAACACCTCCGCCCTGTCTATTTGATCAACTACGAAACAGTCCGTTGGGCCGTCGAAAACGGCTACGAATGGGTCGATATCGGCGTTTCGCAGGACACGAAGGCCGAAGATCCGATGACGCCATCGCTGAACCTGATCCAATACAAAGAGCGCTTCGACGCTCGCGGCGTGTTGCGCAGCACGTATCACTACCGCTTCGGCGAATAGTCAGGCGGATTTGTGCCATGGCCGAAAAGAAACTATATGATGCTTTTTTTGTTTGCTTCAACGAGCTGTCGTCTGACGCCCGAACGCTCAACATTGCCCGAACGTTCGTCAAGCATGGCAAAACCGTTGCCGTAATAGCCCTCGGCAAGCCTCAAGACGTCCTCCGGTTCCGCCACGAGGGCATAGACTACTTTTTCGTCCGCCGCAGCCGCTCGCGCCGTTTGTGGGTGCGCTGGCTGAAATTTCTGTTTGCGGCGAGGAAATATGCTTCGCTGGCTCGCGCCAAGCTCATTTTTGCCGAAGATCTTTGGTCGCTATACATCGGCAAGGAAATCAAGCGAATTCATGGCGGCAGCCTGGTTTACGATTCGCGCGAGATCTATTCCGAATTGCTGGCCGGCGGGCGAAACGTGAAGCAATCGCTGTTGGCCCTGATGGAAAAAAGATTGCTATCGGCAGCAGACGAAATAATTGTGTCCGGTTCGCTCGATGCCGAATTCATACTCGAAAACATCAGTGGCAGCCATCCGCTCAGCATCGTGATGAACCTTCCACCCTATTCCGAAGCAATTGAATCAAATATCCTACGCGAAAAATATTCGATACCGAACGATCAGAAAATATTACTATATCAAGGCATGATAATGCCGGGCCGAGGGATTGCCCGAATAATTCGCGCTCTTCCCCTCGCCGAGCAATTCACGCTGTGCATACTGGGCCACGGCACAGACGAAGACATTGAAAAAATCCGATTCATGGCCCGCACATTGGGCGTGGAGGACAGGGTGCGGCTCTGCGGCTCTGTCTCGTACGACGATTTGCCTGTTTACACAGCCTCGGCCGATATTGGATTGTGCTTCATCGAACCAATTTCGTTTTCGTACCGTTTGGCGCTACCGAACAAACTGTTCGAGTACGCAATGGCGCGCGTCCCCGTTTTCGCAAGCAATTTGCCAGCGATCAAGAACATAATCGACAATTTCCATATCGGCGTAGCGATAGACCACGAAGCGGATTCCGAGACGATCGCCACGGAATTGCAGCGCATGATCCGCCCCGAGGCCTACGAGAAATATCGCCAGGCCTGCGACGAAGCCGCCCCGGGCTTTTCGTACGAATCCCAAGAGCACGTGATTCTCTCTTTGGGCAAGGGCAGCGCAAAGGATGGATTGCTTAATTTGGGTTGAAGGCTTTTGGGCCAAAGCACTACTGTTTTGTGCGGGTTTTACCCCAGGCTCAGTAACGTTAAATCTGGAATCTATTACTCATCCGATGACTCTAAGAAATTTATTCGTAATTGACACGTTAGTTTTACAGTCATCGGATGAATTGCTAATGCAACCCCTCACCTAAATCCAAATCTCTTTGTTGCCTGGGTAGGAGTAATATTTGCTGATGGTATCGCGCTAGCGGTTGTTATATAAATCGAGGTAGAATCGACTGGACATATAAATCATTCGCTACGCGATATAAATCTCAAAATATCAACATATTGCTACAATACAACAACCGCTACGCGGTAAAGAATACCAATATCGATTTTGTTAACACGCTCATTATGGAATAGTGGACTCAACCAACATAATTCGTTATAGAATAAACCATCCCCTGCTCAGCCCTGATTTCCCTTTAGCTTTTTGACTTCTTCGAGGATCATCGGCATCGCTACGCCGGAGGCAAGCTCCACTGTGGCGTCCATATACGAGGAAAGGGAAGTTTTCCGTGGATTGATTTCCACGACGAAGGCGCCCGATCGCTTGGCGTATATCGGCAGGTTCGCCGCGGGATACACTTCGGCCGAAGTGCCAATCGAGAAAAATACATCGCACCGGGCGGCGGCATCTTCGGCGGCCTCCATGGCCCCTTCCGGCAGGCTCTCGCCGAACCATACCACAGACGGGCGGATCTGGCCACCGCATTTGGGGCAGCGAGGCGGCTCCGCGAGCGATAAGTCAATCGGCTCGGTATATGGCGCTCGGCAGCGGAAACAATGGTTTTCGACGATGTTCCCGTGCAGCTCCACGACGCCCTCCGATCCGGCCTGCTGGTGCAGTCGGTCCACGTTTTGCGTTATTAGCGTAAGCTTGGGGACGATCTTTGCAAGCTCGCTGAGCGCGTAGTGGCCCGGGTTCGGACGGCACGATGCAATAATCTCGCGGCGGTGTTGGTACCATTCCCAAACCACTTTCGGGTTCGCCATGAATCCGTCGATCGAGGCGAGTTCGGCCGGGTTCAATTTGGCCCAAAGCCCGTCGGGGTCGCGAAAAGTTTTGATGCCGGATTCGGCGGAGACTCCGGCGCCGGTCAGTACTGCTATATGCTTTGCATTTGCGGTTTTTTCGATGATTGTCTGAGGTATTTTCATTACTCTTCCAAATAAAAAAAATCATTTCATATAAATTAAGGTTTTTTTACGAAAATTCCTTTTTTTTTATTGATTTTTTTAACAATTTTGATTTGTATGAATTGACGAATTTGAATCAATATATAGAAAGTTGTATTCATGGCTTTAGAATTTTCAGCGCGGAACCTCTACCGCCTTCCTTGGAACTTTACGGACAACTCAATTTCTTGGCTCGAGCCGACGAGCAAATGCAACCTATACTGCGACGGTTGCTACCGCGAAAACCGCGAAGACTCGCACAAATCGCTCGCGGAAGTCGCCCACGAATTGGACGTATTCGAGTCCGTCCGCCGAACCGATGGCGTCTCGATCGCCGGTGGCGACCCGCTGACACATCCCGAAATCTTGGAAATCTGCCGAATGGTCGTGGCGAAGGGCTGGAAGCCGATTATCAATACGAACGGCATACTGCTGACGCCGGAATTGATTGCCCAGCTGAAGGAAGCCGGATGCGCAGGGTTCACAGTCCATATCGATAGTTTCCAAGTGCGCCCCCATTGGAAGGGCAAATCCGAAGCCGAACTTTGCGATCTCCGCTTGCACTATGCCAAAATGATTGCTGCCGTGGGCGGGATGTCTTGCTCGTTCAATGCGACGATCTATCCGGAAACGGTCAAAGACGTGCCGATGCTGGCCAAATGGGCCCAAGACCATATCGACATCGTGCATGTGATGGTCTTCATCATCTACCGCATGGCAATCCTCGAGAAGGACTATGATTTCTACGTGGGCGATAAAAAAATCACCTACGAAGAGGTGAATTATACGACAAAATCCACTGAACGCCGCACGGACATTACCTCGCCGGAAATCGTGGCCGAACTGCGCAAAGTGTATCCCGATTTCATGCCCTCGGCCTACCTGAACGGCACGCACGACCCGGGTTCGTTCAAATGGCTGCTCACAGGCCGCATGGGGAACCGCCACGAGATTTTCGGCTACGTCGGCCCGAAATTCATGGAAATCGTACAAACAGTGAAGCACCTCTTCACCGATACTTACCTGGCGTATTCCGAGCCGGGACTTCTGAAGATGGGCCGTTTGTATTTCTTGCTTTCGTGCGTCGACAAGGGAATTCGTTCGATTACGAAGAATTATTTCCGCGCACTGCTGAACAATCCGCGCGCATTCTTCTCGCGTGTGCATTTCCAATCCGTGATGATTATCCAACCGGCAGACTTCATGGAAAATGGCGATTTGAACATGTGCGACGGCTGCCCAGACATCACCGTTTGGAACGACAAACTCGTGTGGTCGTGCCGCATGGAGGAGCAGAACCTCTGGGGCGACAACGTCCGTCCAGTGGCCCGAAAACAATAATTCAGCCAATAAAAACATACTTAATCAATCTCGACGGGGCGCCAAAATGCCCCGTTTTTTTTGGTAAATTACATTCTTTGCCGCATTCGGCTCAATTTTTGCGTTGCGAAGACGATAATGTATAGGGTTGAAATATTACTTAACTATGAAATGAAAAAAATACTCTTAATACTGCTTGTTTTCTCGATTGCCTTGGCCGGCTGCAACAGCGCCAAAAAGGCTCCTCGCGGCACTGCGCAAACGAAGAAACCGGCCTCCGGCGCCCGCTCCGGCAAATCCTCGGACGATGCAAACGAGCAAGGCACAAAAAGAAGGACAATCCGAACACGCACTTCCGCCGGTGAGGTCGAATTGCCCATGCTCGGGTACTACGACAAATTCTACGACACGACAGTCATCAAATTGCCCACGGCCTACGCCCAGACCGGCGAATCGATTGCCGGGCAGTTCGACCGCGCTTACCGCGAGTACGAAAACGAGAACTACCAAAGCTCTTGCGACAAATTCCGCACTTTTGCCGAAACATTCGCAAAGGGCGATTCGTTGCAGTTCGAGGCGCTATTTCTGCACTCGGAGTGCTTGCTGCTGGAAAACAAATTGAGCCAAGCCGAAAACGTGTTGCTTTCGCTGTTGCCCGACGCCAAGCTGCCCAAATCAATTCTCCAGAAAGTATTGGTGCGTTTGGGCCAGGTCTATTGCGTGATGGACAAAGAAAAATCCGCCGAAATGTATTTTTCGCGACTCAGGAAAGAGTTCCCCCAGTCCCCGTACATCAAAATTGCAGACTGTTCGGCAGTGAAGAAATAACAACCAAGAGAGTGTTGAATAAGTATCTTTGTGCCAACCCACGGATTAATCCGTGGGTTCGATACAAGCCATATCTCCAATTTTATCAATGTCTTAGCACAAACCGTTTTTAGCCCCCTTTGAAAAAGGGGGTTGGGGGATTTGTCGATATTTCAATGAGTTACAGTATTACTTCCATTGGTTTGGAACCCATTTTAGCAAATCTCGTATTTTTCTGGCAGGCTCTAAACTAACTCTTCAAAAGGCCATTAATCTTAGTTCGGAATCCATGAATCCTTTCACAGCGTTACATTGTTAATGTCCATCGGAGCGTCCTATGAATTGAGGAATGGCGCTCGGGGCCGCGGCCAGTGGGGAATTCCACTCGCCCCAACGACTTGCCACAGATTCTTCTGAATTATTTTTCACAATTCCTCGCCTACTTATCTAATTATTGATATTCTTTTCGTATTTTTGTAAGAAGATGTTATTGCATGATTTGAAAAATCATTTTAGAAAAATATAATTTAAGTAGTTCCAAACAAATTGCTTAGGAGATTGTTTTGATGAATAATCAGAAATATGCCGTTATCGACGGTAACGAGGCAGCGGCCTACGTCGCTTATCGCGTTAACGAAGTATGCGCCATTTATCCTATCACTCCTTCGTCGAATATGGGCGAATGGGCAGACGAATGGTCATCGAAAGGTATTAAAAACATTTGGGGGAACGTCCCTCAAGTGGTCGAAATGCAAAGCGAAGGCGGCGCCGCTGGTGCTGTCCACGGTTCGCTTCAGGCCGGCGCGCTGACGACGACGTTCACAGCATCGCAGGGCTTGTTGCTCAAGATTCCGAACATGTTCAAAATCGCCGGCGAGCTTACCTCGACCGTTTTCAATATCACCGCCCGCGCCATCGCCACGCATGCTTTGTCGATCTTTGGCGACCATAGCGACGTAATGAGCGCCCGTATGACCGGTTTTGCAATGCTTGCATCGGCTTCGGTGCAGGAAGTTATGGATTTCGAGCTTATCGCCCAGGCAGCCACGCTGCATTCGCGCGTTCCTTTCCTCCACTTCTTCGATGGTTTCCGCACGAGCCACGAGGAATCCAAAGTGGAATTGCTCGCAGAAGACATTATGCGCAAAATGATCACCGACGATATGGTCAAAGCGCACCGCGACCGCGCCCTCTCGCCGGACCGCCCGTTCATCCGCGGAACCGCACAGAATCCTGACGTATTCTTCCAGAACCGCGAAGCAGGCAACAAATACTACGTGGCCTGCCCGGACATCGTCCAACAGCAAATGGACCTGTTCGGATCGCTCACCGGACGCAAATACAAACTGTTTGAATACTATGGCGCCCCCGATGCCGAAAGAGTTATCATCACGATGGCTTCGTCGTGCGAAACAGCCCAAGAGACTGTGGACTACTTAGTTGCCAAAGGCGAAAAAGTCGGCTTGCTCAAAGTCCGCTTGTTCCGCCCGTTCAGCATGGAACACTTCATGCAAGCAATCCCCACATCGGTTAAGAAAATTGCAGTGCTCGACCGCACCAAAGAGGCCGGTGCAATCGGCGAACCGCTCTACCAAGACGTTTTGAACTACTTCTACGAAGGCGTCCAAGAATCCATCGGCGGCCACAAAGCAATCCCGACAATCGTCGGCGGCCGTTATGGTCTTTCGTCCAAAGAATTCACGCCCGCAATGGTCAAGGCAGTTTACGACAACTTAAGCGCAGACAAACCCAAGAACCACTTCACAGTGGGTATCAACGACGACGTTACCTTCCATTCGCTTCCGTTCGACCCCGAATTCTCGATCGAATCGGACAAAGTAACCCGCGCATTGTTCTATGGCCTCGGTTCGGACGGTACAGTCGGCGCAAACAAAAACTCTATCAAAATCATCGGCGAAAACACCAGCAACTACGCTCAGGGCTATTACGTTTACGACTCGAAGAAAGCCGGCACGCTGACCACGTCGCACTTGCGCTTCGGCCCGATGCCCATCCGCTCGCCGTATTTGATCACCAAAGCTAACTTCTCGGCCTGCCACCAGACAGTATTCCTCGAGAAATACGACATGGTCGAAAATCTCCAACCCGGCGGCGTATTCCTCGTGAACGCCCCCTGGCCGAAAGAGGAACTCTGGAACCACCTGCCGAAAACAACGCAGAAACAAATCATCGAGAAGAACATCAGACTCTTCACGATCGATGCCCAGAAAGTGGCTGAAAATAGCGGTATGGGCCGCCGTATCAACACAGTGATGCAGGTTTGTTTCTTCGCTATCTCCGGCGTTTTGCCCCGCGAGGAAGCAATCACTGCCATCAAAGAATCAATCCGCACCACTTACGGCAAAAAAGGCGAAGAAGTCGTGAAGATGAACCTCCGCGCCGTGGACAACACCTTGGAGAATCTCTTCGAGGTATCGGTGCCGAAAGAAGTTACTTCGACGTTCGACTTCAAACCCGCCGTGCCAGACCACGCCCCCGAATTCGTCAAACAGACAGTCGGCGGAATCATCTCCGGCCATGGCGACTTGTTGCCCGTCAGTGCTTTCCCAGCCGATGGTACCTATCCCTCGGCCACCACACAGTGGGAAAAACGCAACATCGCGCTCCAGATCCCCGTTTGGGACATGGCAACATGTATCCAATGCGGTAAATGCGCAATCGTTTGCCCCCATGCAGCCGTTCGTATCAAAGTTGCCGAAGCCGATAAATTGAATAATGCCCCCGCCGCGTTCAAATATTGCGACGCAAAGGACAAAGAATGGGCCGGCATGAAATACATGATACAAGTGGCACCGGAAGACTGTACAGGTTGCGGCGTTTGCGTCGAGGTTTGCCCCACGAAGAACAAAACCAACCCCGAGCTTAAAGCCCTCAATATGGCTCCCCAGATGCCGCTCCGCGAGCAAGAAACCAAGAACTGGGAATACTTCCTTACTCTGCCCGAAGTGGACCGTTCGCGCCTGAAGGTCAGCGCTATCCGCCACCAACAGCTCCAACGCCCGCTCTTCGAGTTCTCCGGCGCTTGCGCAGGTTGCGGCGAAACGCCCTACGTGAAATTGCTCTCGCAGCTCTTTGGCGATAGAGCTTTGGTTGCAAATGCAACAGGTTGCTCGTCCATTTATGGCGGTAACCTCCCGACCACACCGTACGCTATCGACGAAAACGGACGCGGCCCGGCTTGGAACAACTCGCTCTTCGAGGACAATGCCGAGTTCGGTTTGGGATACCGCATGGCAGTTGACCAGCAACACGAGATGGCTGTCGAATTGCTGAAACAACTTGCTTCGCAGGTTGGCACAGAATTGGCCGACTCCATTATCAATGCAGTCCAAAAAGAAGAAATCGACATACTCGAGCAACGCAAACGTGTCGCACTGCTCAAAGAGAAACTCGCCGGCGTTAAAACACCCGAAGCCGCACGCTTGCTTTCGATCGCCGACTATTTGGTGAAGAAGAGCGTTTGGATCTTGGGCGGCGACGGTTGGGCCTACGACATCGGTTACGGCGGTTTGGACCACGTGCTCG
>CAZSWR010000040.1:0-29357 GCA_964610885.1 uncultured Hyphomicrobiales bacterium
CTACTATCATTTGGAATGGTAGTAGGACTTTTTAGATTTGTCAGCAGAAAGGAAAAAGTTGCAAGTGGTAAGGGAGATGGTAAAAAGATGTGCCACACTTCGGAAGTGTGGCACATCTGATGGAACCGTATTGTATCACAATGAAATGCAATGTAGGGGCGGGTTCCAAACCCGCCCTAATATTCGATGAAAAGAAGAATAAATCGGGCTTACTCGAAATCTTCGAAGGTAAGCCAGGCGATCCTTTTCGATACTTGTTGCCAATCGAGATGCTCATTATCTCTGTGAATCAGGTCTTGGGCAAGCGCATTGGGATTGCTCAGGTATTCGTTCATTTTGTAGCCGTAGAGCCTTGAGTGGGGCCGGTCTTTGAAGTATTTCGGAGTCAGCAGTACGAAAAGGCTTCTGTCGTCAGGATTCTCGAGCATTACGTCGATATTCCGAGCGATCTGGTTCCTCGTTACGTCGTAGCTCACCTGATACGAAATGTCTGAAAGATACTTTGCTTCAATCAATATTTTGAATTGAGTGCTCTCGTTACAAATGTAAGCATCTACCTGAGTCGAGCCTTCCAAGTCTTTTCTGAATTTGCATTCCTTTTGTTTCTCTTCTTTTTGTGTCCCGGCATCGATAGCATAAGGAACCAAATGGCGTTTCTCTAAGTTCATACTCAAGAATTCTTTGTATCCCTTGGGAGCAGGTAAGTCTTTCTCGAACTTGAGATTCAAATCTCCTTCCATAAGGTCGTCCCAAGTCGGATTACAAGAGCTTGAATTCTGGAATGGAGGCAACTCTCCGAATGCCTTAGACAGAATTGCCTTCAGCCGATTCTTTGTATTTTGCGGATTGTTTTCGAATAGGTTGAGAAACGTACGGGCTGTATGGAATCTTTCGTCTTTTTCGGCTTGCCTGTATGTCTTGTATTTATCCTTAGGGGCAATACCTTTTTCATAATCTACGTAGTTTTTAATACTATCGCTATAGTACTGGACGAATTTGCTTGCATTTAGGCTTTCGAAGTGGGTTGCAAGTTGTTCTTCCGTAAAGGGCATTAGTTCCGGGTGCATAATCATTGTCATAGTCTTAATCCTTTTGATTTATAAAACACTTCTTCAATTTCTTCAATACTTGGTAATGAGCCTTTGAATAAATCAGGCAAAGCCCTTGTCAATTCATATTCTGAAATACCAATTGGTTTATTCCTCTTGTGCTTCTAATTTGGCAACGGGCAGTTGCGTAATTTTCTTCCAACAAATATGAGATGTTAATTGACGTATTGTGTCAATACGCTACATCTGATTCAATCTATTCCCGCCTGAGCAAATGTTTCAATGTCTGTTTATGTGGCCGCTTCCACAGTCATACTCTCGGAATATCGACAAATCCCCCAACCCCATTTTTCTAAGGGGCCAAAGAAAGGTATGTGCTAATACGTTGATAATTATGGAGATATGACTTGGATCAAACCTACGGGTTAACCCGTAGGATGGGACAGAGTTACTTTTTCAACAACCACCTAAAAAAGCATTATCGAAGCTGTGAACAATACCAAATTGAATTGCCCGAATTCTCGTCGCCAATCGAAGTGTTTTCGAGATGCGAAATTCTTATTTGCTCGGTAAGCAAATATTTTGCAATTTGCATTTGCTTGTTTGAAGTAATACCAACGGTGCGCTATGAAAATAAAAAGCCTGCAAATATCAAATTTCAAGAGTTTCCGCTCGATCGACTTGCACTTGAGCGATTTCAATGTGCTTGTCGGCCAGAATGCTTCCGGGAAATCGAATTTCCTCAACATATTCCGATTCATCCGCGATATTGTTACCGACGGATTGGAAAACGCCATTTCGATGCAGGGCGGAATTGAATTCCTGCGGAATATGGCATTGGCAAAGGAAGTTGATAAAATGCACTTCCGCGTGGTCGTCGATGCCGAAAATACAGGCTTCGCAAGCAAGCGAAACACCAAAACGGAGTTCGTCATGCAGGACTTCATGCTGGAGTTCATTCTGCAATTCGATCGCCAAAACACGGAGTATTCCATCGTGCAGGACAGGCTCGTCAAGACTTTCGAGGTCTTCCACCGCTCCACAGCCGCCCAGGGCAAAATCGTCAGCAAAGGACTCTGCCATCTGCACGTGAACAACGTCAATTCCATGCTCACTATATCCTTGGACAACCGCTCGGCAATCAAGAAACTCGCCATCGAAGACTTCTATCCGATGGATGCAATTCCGACGAAGGTTTTCCCGTCGAACTCCAAAAACAAGAAATTGCTTATCGAATCCGATTTGTATTTTATCAACAATTTGCTCAATCTCAAATCGTTTTTCGAGGACACATCCATTTATTTCTTCGAGACTTCGCTCCCGAAACAGGCCGCATCGGTGGCCGGCAAGGCCGAATTGGAAGAAAATGGCGAAAACCTGGCGCTCGTGCTGCGCCGCATCCTGACGGACGAAGACAAGAAACGCTCCCTGTTCAACTTAGTGCGCCACGTGCTGCCCTTCATCGAGAAAATCGACGTTACGCGCTATTTGAATAAATACCTGCAAATAGTACTAAAAGAAACATATTCATCGGCAGAAAACGTGCCTTCGTTCCTGATGTCCGACGGTACAATAATCCTGCTGGCGCTGATCATAGCGATCTATTTCGAGCAGAAGCCGCTCTCCATTTTCGACGAGCCGGAGCGCAGCATTCACCCGTACCTTATCTCGAAACTCATCGAAATGATGCGCGAAGCCTCCACGCAAAAGCAGATCATCGTGGCCACGCACCACCCCGAAGTGGTCAAATACGCCGGTTTGGACAACCTGCTGCTGGTCCAAAGGGACAAAAACGGGTTCTCGGTGGTGAACCGCCCGATCGAGAAGCGCGAAATCAAGACTTTCCTCAAAAATGAGATTGGCATCGAAGAGTTGTACGTCCAGAATCTGCTCGGGTAGCCGCATGGTGATAAACACACTCTACGTTTTCGTCGAGGGCAACGATGACGAACTATTCTTCAGGCGTGCGCTCATCCCGCTGTTCGAGCGGTTCTACGACAAAGTGAACGTTTTCCAGTATTCGCAGAAAAAGCGCGAAAAGGTGGAAAATTTCCTGGCGTCCATCCGATTCTTGGACTACGACTACGTTTTCGTGGCCGACCGCGACGAACGGTACTCGCTGAACGAGAAACGGCACTTGTTGCTGCACAAATACTCGAATATCGAAAAGGAGCGGCTTGCAATCGTCATCAATGAGATAGAAAGTTGGTTCTTGGCCGGCATCCCGACGGAGTTTTCGCGCGTTTACCGCTTGCCCGTCATCGAAAACACCGACGAAACCACAAAAGAAGACTTCAACCAGTACTACCGCGGCCGCTTCCACTCCCGCATCGATTTCATGCAAGAAATCCTGAAATACTGGCAATTGGACGTGGCCCGGAAGAAAAACCACTCATTCGATTTCTTTGTGAATAACTACCTGAAGCCATGCTTCGAACCGGTTGCACAGCCAGTGTAATGATTAGATGATTAGCTGATGTGGTGATGAAGTTGAAAGCGTCTGAACTGGGATTCATTTGATTTCTATGATTATTATGATTGATTTATCTTTTTTTCTTTAAACTAGCTACTTGCAACTCTTTCTTTTTCAATAGTTAAGCGCAAAGTGGTACTACCATTCCTAATGGTAGATGATTACCTGATACACGATGTATGGGCGGGTTTGGAACCCGCCCATACATTTCATTTCAGCGTGATTCAAATTCGATTCTGCCGGAAAGTGCAAGTTCTATGGGCAAGTAAATTTGAATTGTGGATAAAATTTCGTAGATTGTAATGGCAGTCTGATGTTATGATTGCATCGATAAACAAGTTTAAGATCGCGAACGCAATGGAGACCAGAAAGATAATGGAGTTCTGGATTGACGGATCCAACAAAGACTACAAGACAATGAATGATTTGTTCGATACTGGCAATTATTCATGGGCTTTGTTTATTGGGCATCTTGTAATTGAAAAACTGCTGAAAGCGCTTTACTCCAAGTCTCGGAACGAAGCTCCGCCTCCAATTCACGACCTGCGAAGACTCGCGCTAAATGCAGGTTTGAAAATCTAAAAAGATATGCTAATCATGCTGGATACAATCACACGATTCAATATCAGCGCCAGATATGACGATTACAAACAAAGCTTTTACAAACTCTGTACGAAAGAGTTTACAACTGTGTGGATTGCCAATATAAAGGATTGCCGCTTATGGATAAAATCGATGCTATAAAGCTCGCCGAAAGATTCATTGAAAAGGTTCGTGAATCAGGGCTGACAGTTTCGGAAGCACTTCTTTTTGGCTCCTATGCTAAGGGTTTGCAAACCGAATATAGCGATATTGACCTGGCGATCGTTCTCGGCCCGGGAGTTGCGCATTCATTCGATATTGATGTACAACTCATGGTTTTACGCATGGGCGATGAAATCGACATCGAACCACACGCTTTTTCTCAGGACGAGTTTTCGGAAGACATCCCGCTCGTAAATCAAATCATCAGCCACGGTATCAGGATTTCTGCCCAGGCATCGTAGCGAAACTTCGTTGTTGATGATTACTTTATTTTCAAGAAAGTGGCACTACCATTTGGATTGGTAGCACCACTCTAACTTTTTATATTTCAGTTATTTACTTTAGATGCGCCACACTTCGGAAGTGTGGCACATCTTGCTGAAAAGTCACTCGTCCCTTGGTGGTATAAACCTTCTGAAGCTTCACCAAGATTGGGCATAATAAATCCTATTCAATCTACTTGCTACTTTTACCTTTTTACTTGCAACTATTTTATCATCTCATCTTCACATCAGCAAATCAGCACATCCCCCACATTGCGCTATTGAATTGGAATCCCTTGGGCGCCGCCCTGCTGAATGATCATGCGGGCCTTCTCGGCGGGCATGGCGTCGAGCACTTTGGCGGCTTTCTTCTTTTGCATCAATTTGAGCATCTTGGCGGCTTCGCGAGGTTCCAAATTCTGCAAAATTCCGGCCACTGCCACCGCATTCGATGAATTCATAATCTTCGAGAATGCCTCTGTGTTCAGGTTCGCAATAGTATCGTTACGCCTCTGCGCCAGTTTCTTTTGCTCCTCGGCCTCCGCCTGAAGCATTCGGATTGTGCTTTGGTGCGATTGGATCAGAGCATTCAACTTGCCGATTGAATCCAAAAAAACCTGTTCGGGATGGAATGAAATCAGGCGCGATACTTCGTCGCGAGATCTGCGCAACGAGTCCTCCACGTAGTATTTCATTGTTACCAACGAATTAACCGAATCGGTCAGCGTGCGCACTTGTTTGCCAAGCGTATCGGAGTCGAACCGATACAATTCCTTGAGTATAAGGGCATCTTGCAAATAATCGAAATCCTCTTTGAACAGCTCCAATTTGGGCCGTGGCGGGGTAGTGTCCACGATAATCGGTTCGACTTTTGCCGTTGTATCGATTGGGGCGGGTGGCAGCCCAAGGATTGTCCTATCGTATTGATAGACGCCGAAGACAAGGCCCGCGACGATAAGCAATCCACCAATCAAAGACCCCGCAACTATTAATATCTGTTTGTTATCCATTGCAATTCCCAAGCTATCATTGTGCTGCAAACCAAATATGAGAAATCATCACACAAAATTGGATTCATCGCCGGAGCTGCGCGCGGCGTAGCGGGCGATACCGATTGCGTCGAGCGTTTGCGATTCCTCTTTGTTCAATTCAAATTTATAAGTTTCAAACTTCTTTTCTTTCAGTTTTTCCATTATTTTCTGTTCGCGCATTGCATTGTTCAGGACGATTCTTTTCGCGGCCTCGATCTCGAGCAGCCGGGCCAGTTCTTTTTTCATTTCTTCGATCGTGCGCTCCACGTGGCGCTTGTGGTCGTCCATTGCGCGAAGTTCGTCCGATTTGACCAATCCGAAGCCCGCATTGCGCAATCCGAGCAAATAATTGGTCGTATCCTCGATTTCCTGTTCTTTGCGCGTCCGCAGCCCAACGGCTTTCTGGAGGTCTTCCTTGGCGGCCTGGGCCTTGTGCGTCCGCAATTTGAGGATAGTTTCCAATCTGAATTCAAATTTCTTCGCCATTTCGATCGCCTTTCATTCAGCCTAAGCGCTTTGGCCCAATTCGAGCACCATGCCGGACGTGCTTTCGAAATCAGTTTCCTCCTCGATTCCTTGGCGCAGAAAGGCGTTTATCCTGTCGATATTGGCAACTGCTCGGTCGATTGCCGCATTCGTCCCTTTCTGGTATGCGCCCACGCTAATTAAATCTTCGGCACCTCTGTAGGTGGCCATCATTTCCTTCACCGACCGCGCGGCCTTCATCTGCTCCCGAGGAATGACGTCGCCCATGACGCGGCTGACGCTTTCGAGTACGTCGATCGCCGGATAGTGCCCGAAGGAGGCCAATCGGCGAGTAAGGATCGTGTGGCCGTCAAGGATACCACGGGCGGCGTCGGACACCGGCTCGTTGAAGTCGTCGCCCTCCACCAGCACTGTGTACAGGCCGGTAATCGAACCGACAGAAGAAGTTCCGGCGCGTTCCATTGTTTTCTGCATCATCTGGAACACCGATGGCGTATAGCCCTTCGAGGTTGGCGGTTCGCCGATCGAAAGCCCCACCTCGCGCTGCGCCATCGAAAACCTGGTAATCGAATCCATCATCAGCAGCACGTCAAGGGACTGGTCTCGGAAGTACTCAGCGATTGCAGTGGCTGTCAGAGCGGCTTTCACGCGGACCAATGGCGGCGATTCGCTCGTTGCGATGATCAGCACCGACCGCTTCAAGCCGTCCGGGCCGAGGTCCTTTTCAATAAATTCTTTGACCTCGCGGCCACGCTCGCCGATTAGTGCAATCACGTTCACGTCGGCAGAAGTATTTCGAGCAATCATGCCGATAAGCGTCGATTTCCCGACGCCCGAACCGGCAAAAATGCCCATACGTTGCCCTTTCCCGATGGTCAGTAGTCCGTCGAGCGCGCGGATACCTGTTTGCAGCGGTTGCGAAATCCTCGTCCGGGTGAGCGGATTGGGCGGCATTGAATAGACTGAACGCAGCTCACCTTTTATTGGTTCGCCGCCGTCCATCGGATGCCCAAGCCCGTCGAGTATGCGCCCAAGCATGTCCGGCGATGTCCTGACGCTAAGCCCTTCGCCCATAGCAACTATTTCCATGCCCGGCGAAATATCGGTCAGTTCGCCCAATGGCATCGAAAGGATAATCCCATCGCGAAAGCCGACGATTTCCGAGCGGCAGACCACTTCGCCATCCCGGCCAAGAAGCGAACAAACCTCGCCAATGGGCGCCTTGGGGCCTTCGCTTTCGAGCACGGAGCCTACCACCTTCGTAACCCGGCCGCGCATCTGAAGGGTATTCGTGCGGGCCAATCTGTCGCTCATCCGGTTCAATATCTGGTCTGTGTCGATCATAGGCCTCACTCAGCCTCCGAGTCTTTGGCCATTTCGTCAACGAATTCTGGCTGCTCCAGCGTGGACTGCTCCGTGAGCGGCGCAAGCGAGCGGCGCACTTGGTCGATTTGCGTTCCGAGAGTGGAATCAATAAGTCCGGTCGAGGTGATGAGCACGCATCCAAGTTTGTCCAAAGAGGAATCTTTGATCAACTTCACAGAGCTGATGTCGGTAATGTCTCCGAAGAGTTTGCTGCCGATTTTCTCGAAGATGGCAACGTTCTCGGGGTGCAATCGGATTGCAAAAACAGTATCCTCTCCGGCTGCTTTGAGCGATTTGCGCAATTGTTCGATAAATACATTCGAATTGCGGTCGATTTCGTAGCGAAGTATTTGCTCGGATATCATTATTCCCAACTCGAGAACGGAATGCTCCACATTCTTCAAGTCGGCAAAATACTGCGAACGCAGCCCCTCGGCCATCGAATCGATGCGCAACATCCAGCCGCGGTATTGCTCTATTTCTGCCTCGAAAGTGGTGCGGGTAACGTCTTGCCCGTCGGCGAATCCTTTGTCGTAAGCGGCCTGAACTTCCCTTTTGGCCTCCTCGAGCAGCATAGACTCTGGCGGTATTTCTGGGATGACCACCTGCACCGGCTGGTGCTTCATCGAAATGACAAATTCCTGAGTAAAGACTGTGGGAGTGGGTTCCGGCTCTTCCTCCTCGACGAGGGCCGAATAATCTATTTCCTCGATCGGTTCTTCCTCTACGATCGGTTCCTCCTCAATCACGAAGTCCTCGGCGCGAATAATCTGCACCCTGTCCAATCTCTTCGGTATTTTTAAGGTAATTGCCGGCATTTTATCTATTCATCTCTATTTCATTCACTAACACAATCATTTGGTTTCGCTATGCAGTATCAGCCTTTGATTAAGCAATATCAGTAAGCAGTGGGGATTGCCCCACTTGAGTATTTCCCAATTTTTTAACATTTTCAATAGCCACCAAAGTGGCAAGGTCCGAAAAGCATTATACGAATATATCCTCTTTGCCGGAGCCGCCGATTGCAATTTCTTCCTGCTCTTCCAACTTTTTGATAATATCGACAATTCGCATCTGTGCCGATTCCACCTCTTTGAGCTTGACAGGCCCCATGAACTCGAGTTCCTCTTTGACCACTGCCGAAGCACGTTCGGACATATTTTTGAATATTTTCGCTTTCACCTTTTCGTCCGTAACCTTCAGAGCGAGCGCAAGGTCTCGTTTGTCCACGTCGCGGAGAATACGCTGGATGCCCTTGTCGTCGATCATCACGATATCCTCGAAGAGGAACATCAGGCGCTTGATTTCAGTGGCCAGCCCGTAATCCTTTTCTTCGATATTTTCGAGCATAGCCTTTGCGTTTGCGTTGTTGCTCTTGTTCAAAATGTTTGCCACGAGTTGGGCGCCGCCAGCCGCCGCCAAGTTTTGCGAGAGTGTGGTTTCGGCGATTTGATCGACGACGTATTCCACCTGCGAAACCAGAGCGGGAGATACTTTGCCCAGTTTGGCGATGCGCATCACGGTTTCCGAGCGCAGTTGCTCATTGAATTCGGCCACAACCTCGGCCGATTGGTCCGGGGGCAGGTGCGAAAGAATCAGTGCGATTGTCTGCGGGTGCTCTTTCGATAGGAAGCTGGCCAACTGTTGCGGGTCGGATTTCTTGAGTATGCTGAAGCCGCGGACAGTGGTAAGGACGCGAATTTTCTCAATTATTTCCCTCGCACGGTCCATGCCATAGCTTTTCTCGAGTAGCACTTGCGCAAATTCGATACCGCCCTCGATCATATAGTTTTGGGCGGTCATCAGCTGGTAGAATTCGTCTATAACGTCTTCGACCACTCCGGCGGGCAAATCCTTAAGGTTGGTGATTTCCACGGCAATCTGCTCGACTTCCTTCATCTCTAGCTCTTGGAACACCTTTGCCGAAATATCCACGTCGAGCGACATCAGCAGCACGGCTGCCTTTTGCTTGCCCGAGAGTTGGTCTGCCCTTGTTATTTTGCCTGATTTCTTCTCTGCCATAGTATCTATCTTTTCTTGACTAACTTATCACGTTATAAATGACGAATTTACTAAATATCTTCGTTCATTGATCTTAGAATTTGAACGAGCGCTCGTCGAGGTCCTGGTTCAATACGATACGTATCAACCTGATTGCTTCGTTGGGTTCGTTTTCGAAATAGTCTTGCACCTTTTCCTTAATTTCGAGTTTCATCAGCGTTTCCTCGCTCACCTCGATGGTATCTCCACCGTCGAGAGCAGCGCGGGCACGGTCTGCGAGGGCGTCTTTGTCTAAGTATTCGGGAGCCTCCTCCTCCAGGCCGGCGAACTCGTTCTCTTCGTGTGGGCTTTCGAGCAGCAATTGGTCGGGAAGCTCTGCCGGAAGCAACATGAACGAATCGTCGTCGAGTTCGATTTCTTCGAGTTCTTCTTCTTTTTCCTCTTCCTCCTGCTCGTCGGCGAACGAAACGTGCTCGGGCAGGCCCATAGCGATACGCAGCCGATCCTTGACCTGTTTGGAGTGCAAGAGGCGATAAATCATAAGCACAGTGAACAGAATGCAAGCAATGAGCACGAATAGCTTGATGTTGTCCTGCTCTTTGTACCAAGCGACGGGTTGCGTTTCCTTGACTTCGTTTTCCAGGCCGGTCATATCGAACGGAACGCTAAGGACGCTCACTCGGTCGTTCCTCGAGGGGTCGTATCCGACGGCGTTTTTGACGATTTCGTCCAACTTCTTAAGCTCTTCGTCCGATCGCGGAGTGTATTCAATCTTTTTTTCTGTACCGTTGTCAATCACTTTGGCAATACCATTGACGAGCACTGAGACAGTAAGGCGTTTCACGTTTCCTACGCCTTGGACAATTTTTTCGACTGACTTTTTGATTTCGTAGTTCGAGATGGTATTTGATTGGTTCTTCGCCATGCTCACGGCGGGATACGACAGCGAATCGGTTGATTGGCTGTTTTCGCTGATTGCCTGCTCGCTGCGGACCACCGAACGGTCCGGGTCGAAATCTGTAATCGTTTTTTCAATTTGAGTGAAGTCCAATTCTGAATTGACTCGCACCTCGGCGTTGCCCTGGCCGAGCACTCCGTCCAGCAGGGTTTGCACCTTGTTGGTAACATAGTTCTCGACGTTCATCTGCTGTTCGTACTGCGAGGCGGTCAGCCCGGCGATGGAGTTTTTGTCCAACTCGCGTTCGGAAAGCACTTTGCCGCGGCCGTCCAAGACGTTGACCGAACCGGCAGACATGCCCTCCACGCTGCTCGATACGAGGTTTTGGATGCCCTGCACGCTTTGTTTGCTGATATTTTTGCCGTTTTTCAGTTGGAGAGTTACGGAGGCTGTGGGCACTTTCTGGTCTTTTTCGAAAAGGGCTTTTTCCGGGATCACGATGTGTACACGCGCCGTGCGCACTTCGTCGAGCGATTTGATTGTCTTTGTCAATTCGCCCTCGAGAGCGCGCCGATAGTTCAATTTCTGGACAAATTCGCTCATTCCGAGGTTGGTTTTGTCGAAGAGTTCGTATCCGACGACGCCCGATTCCGGTAGTCCGTCCTTGGCCATTGAAAGCCGTGTGTCATATATGGCATTTTTATCGACGAGGATTGTCCCGTTTTCTTTCGCTTCGTATGGTATTTTCTTTTCTTTGAGCTTATCGACAATTTTGCTGGCTTCGGTTTCGCTCAGGCCGCTGAAGAGGACGCCCATTTCGGTCTTTTTCCCGGAGGAGAGCATCACGAAGCCGATTGCCACCACCACAGCCGTCAGCGCCATGGCGATTCCGACTTTTTGCCAGCGGGTCAGTTTCCCGAAGAACTCTTTCGATTGTGTTATTATTTCATTTGCAGCCATATTTCTCTATGTTTTAGGGGTTCGTTTCCGCGCCCGTTGTCATCAAATGTTTACTTGTCGATTGCCAATGCTATGCGTGTGGGGGCAATACTATACCTGAATCCTGCCGACCTCGTGGTAGAGATCAACGAATTTATTCCTCATTTCCATAAGCAATTGGAAGCTGGTCTTAGCCTTTTCGGTGGCGATCATCACGTCGTGCAGATCGACCGGTTCGCCCTTGATGAAGCGTTCGGTCATGTCGGCAGAGTCTTTCTGGAGCGAATTGACGTCGCCCATGAAGGATTTGAGCGAATCGGTGAACGATTCGGAACCTTGGGCAGTGGCGTCGGCCTTGGAGGCCATTTTTTGTTGAGTTTTCGGCAGGTAAATTCTACCTGATTCGGCGTCTATGGGTGCCATGAGTGATTCCTTTCAAATACTTCCATTTTGTGGCAGCTTCCATGCTGCTTCCGTTTAAATCTTTGTCGCTTTTCGCCGGGGCGAAAGGCATCAGCTACACACGTCCATCGACGAGTGTGCCCTTCTGTATGTCGGCGTTTTGGAGCCGGCCGGAACGGTTGAAGAGCACGTGCCGTTCCAATTGATCAGAGTTCTGCGGGAACATCTTGATAAAGAAATCGCGCTCCCTTTTCGTAACGACCGATTGCGAACCGGCGGAATCCGATTTCATCTTCTGAGACGACGACTGCGAGCTGTCCGTCGATGTCCTATCCGATTTGATTACCGGTTTGGTATTCATATCGGCCGAACGTACAATCGGGTCCGTATATGCGCTTACAGGCGAAATCATCATTATCTATATCCGTAAAAAATTAACAATACTATTTCTCTTACCAATGTTAAAGAATCAGTAACTTTTATATTTCAAGCGAGTTACGGGCAATATTCTTGGCCGATTCCACCACTCCGGTGTTTGCCTCGAAGGCTCGCGAAGCGGCAATCATTTCCACCATTTCCGTAACCACGTTAATATTCGGCATCTTGACGTATCCGTTTTCGTCGGCGTCGGGATGCGAAGGGTCGTAAACCATTCGCGGAGCCGAATTGTCCGTAACCGTTCGGGCGTCGAGCACTTTGTACTCCGGCGGATACTTTTTCAGAGTGCCGTTCGGAGCGTGTTCCGTATCGGTGCGCGAGAGGTCGATTTGTTCCTCCAGTTCTCTATCGAATGGACTGCCGGGGATGGCCCTTGCCACGACCACTTGGCGCTGGTAGGGCAGCCCGTCCGGGCCTTTGGTGGTATTGGCGTTGGCGATGTTGTTCGCCACTGCCGAGAGCCTCATACGCTGAACGCTCATTCCCTGCCCGCTGATATCGAACGACGCAAATATGTTTTCCGCCATAGTATTTCAAATATCTATACAATTTTACAAATATTTCAATTATCTATCAATCGGTATAAGTACCGAATTTTTCACGACTGTAGAAAATTATCCAACTGATGATAATTCTACATTACTTATCCGATCCGCTGGCCGTTAATAGCCGACTGCATCCCTTGGAAATATCCCTTCACCATGAGCGAGCCGAATCGGTATCGGATCTGGTTTTGAGCCAATTTGGACATTTCCTTGTCGATATTGACGTGCGTTTCCCCCGAGAAATACACCTCCGGAGCCGGCACCTCGGCATCGGCCCTTTCGGCCTCCACCTCGTCAACTCCTTTTTTTCCAATGGGGATATGCATTTCGTCCGTTTGCGTTCCCTTGGCCGACGTTTCCGCTTCGTTGAAAAACTCTTCGAATTTCACTTCTTCGGGCCGGTAGTGCGGGGACGTAACGTTTGCGATATTCTTAGAGATCGTCCTCTGCCGCAGCGAATAGGCGTCAAGCGCTTTATTCATAAGCGGTAAGCGGTCTTTAAACATGAATTCTCTGTATATCACAATTTTTCCCGAGCAAAATTATTGTCAAAACTCCTATTCGAGAAATATCAATTAGAGTGCCAAAGACATCGCCCCCGAGCTGCCGGCCATGCGATTCGCTCCTCGGCCACGCACTAAGCCTTTGCGAAGGAACAGTTTATTTTTTTTGACAAATTGCCCCAGCGCTCCAAAGAACTGACACCACTTTCGATATAATATCAATTGCCGTGCAGAAATATCGACAAAGCGCTGAAAGTGCCGGCGGGAATTGGCAATTCAACCTTCCGATGGACCATGCGCAAAGTATCTGAACTGTGATTTATTTGATTTCAATGATAATATGAATTTCAACCTACTAAGAAACAGTGTAGGGGCGGGTTCCAAACCCGCCCGATGATATGTTGATTGTCTGAACTGTGATTCTTGTGATTTGAATGATTGAATGGTAGGGGTTCAAAATTTTGAACCCCTACAGCAACAAATGAATTTTGATGCAGTTGGTAAAATTTTTGAAAAATGTAATGAGGATATCACTGTTCATTTTCCATTAACCGAAATCAATCATTATACCCAACCAGGTGCATTTGATAATAATTATTTATGGGCAATAATAGAAAATAAATGTAGGGGTTCAAAATTTTGAACCCCTACAACTTCGGAAGGTTCAAGGTCATTCTATCAAAGGCTATACCCACACAAAACGTTATAAACCAAAAAAAACGGCCTCCCAAAAGTCAATTCTGTGGGAAGCCGGATAAAAATAATTGAAATTGAATTGCTATTCTTGGTCCATCAGGTAGTGCGCCCCGCGGCTCACTCGGTCTTCGAGCGTCGCATAGGTAACGGCGATTGCGGTTTGGACGCCGTTTCGAAGCTCGATCATCGGCTTGCTCATTCGTGCCTTCAGGTAGAATTGCTCCACTTCGGACTGCAAATGGCGCAACGTGATCCGCGCGCGAATCAAGCGGGAACGTGTGCGCATCAATCCGACGTAGTTCCACATCGTATTTTTAATCGTGAGCCAATCCTGAGCGAGCAGCGCCGGATCGACCGATTCGGTTTCGTCCTCCCACGGGAAAATCTCGGGGAAATAGAAGTCATCGCCGCCGAGTTCTTTCATGTCTTGTGCGGCTGTCCACGCCCACACGACGCTTTCCAGTAGCGACGTCGAGGCCAAGCGGTTCGCGCCGTGCACGCCCGTGCAGGCCAGTTCGCCGACGGCATAGAGGCGCCGAAGCGATGTGCGGCCGTGTAGGTTCACCCCTACCCCACCGCATGAATAGTGCGCAGCGGGCACCACCGGAATAGGCTCCTTTGCGATGTCGATACCGGAGGAGTAACAGTGTTCATAAATGGTTGGGAAGCGGTGGCGAATCCAGTCCGCGTCCTTGAACGAAATATCGAGATAGACGCATGGATGGCCAGTCTTCAGCATCGTGTGCTGGATGCTGCGGGCCACGATGTCCCGAGGGGCCAGCGAACCGAGTTCGTGGTATTGGTGCATGAACTCGTTGCCATTTTTGTCTTTCAGTATTCCGCCCTCGCCGCGCATCGATTCCGATATCAGGAAGCGGTCCCGCTCGTTGTATAGAGTCGTCGGGTGGAACTGAATGTACTGCAAATTGAAGCAACGCGCTCCCGCACGCCACGCCAACGCGATTCCGTCGCCGGTGGATTCCTCGGGGTTCGACGTGTGGACGTAGATCTGCCCCAAGCCGCCGGTGGCCAGCACAGTTTTCGATGCGAACACAGGGAACACTCTTCCGGTCTCGTTGTTCAGCACGATGGCGCCGAAGCAGGCAGGCTTTTTGTATATGTCCAAGGAATTGCAGCTGTGGTGCGAAAGCGTCAGCAAGTCCACGACTGTGTGTTCGGTCAGCACGGTGATATTCGGATGGTTCGCCACCGCGTGGACGACTGCTTCCTGGATAGATTTCCCGGTTTCGTCCCGCGAGTGGATGATTCTGGCCTCGGAGTGGGCAGCTTCGGCGGTCAGGTCGAGTTCGTTTTTGTCGTTTCGGTCGAAATCGACAGAGTATTTGTCGATTAGGTATTCCTTGACGAGCCGCGGCCCCATTTCGCAAAGCTGGCGGACAGCGTTTTCGTCGCAATGCCCGGCGCCGGCCTCCATGATGTCGTCGTGAAGTTTGTCCGGCGTGTCTGTGATTCCTTTGTAAATAATTCCGCCCTGAGCGTATCGAGTATTGCCGCTAAGGAGCGAATCGGTTTTGGTCAGTATCGTAACTTTTCGGCCGAGGTCAGCGGCAAATATAGCCGTGAGCGAACCGGCGAGGCCGGAGCCGATAACGAGGATTTCTGTCTTTTCCATCGATTATTACCACCATTCTCTTTTTGTTTCGCGATTCATCAAATCGCTGATTGCGTCCTTTGGCTGGGCGCCCTCAAATAATATTTTATATACCTGTTCGGTGATGGGCAACTCGATATTATTCATCTGGCCCAATTCGTATGCTGATTGTGTGGTTGCAACTCCTTCGGCAACCATTTTCGTTTCGTTTAGAATTTCTTCGAGCGACAGCCCTCGGCCGATTTGCTCGCCCACGTGGCGATTGCGGCTGTGGCGGCTAGCGCAGGTTACGTAGAGGTCGCCCAGACCGGCCAGACCCGAAAACGTCATCGGATTGGCCCCCAATGCGATACCTAATCTGGAGATCTCGGCCAGGCCGCGAGTGATGAGTGCTGCTTTGGTGTTGTCGCCCAGCCCAAGGCCGTCGATGATTCCGGCACCGATCGCAATAACGTTCTTCAGTGCGCCACCGATTTCGGCGCCGATGACGTCGTCCGAACTGTACACGCGGAACGTGTCGGTCGAGAACGAATCGCGTATGGTGCGTTCGTTGTTGTGGTTCTCCGAGGCAACGACTATGGTAGTCGGCACTTGGCGCGCAACCTCTTCGGCGTGGCTCGGGCCGGTCATTGTTGAATAGTTTTCGCTGGGGACTTTGCCGGACATTGCAAAGATTTCCGAGATACGCAGATGCGTTACCTTTTCGATACCTTTTGCCAGGTTGATAATGATTTTTCGGCTGATATCGAAAGGAATTGTTTCCAGCACGCGCCGAACGAACTGCGTGGGCACGGCAAAAACAAGTATATCGGCATTGGCAAGGCTTTCGATGCTGTTCGTGGCGCGCACTTCCTGAGGAAGCGGCACCCCGGCAAGGAAAACGCTGTTTGTGTGGCAGGTATTTATTTCGTCGGCGGTCTCCGGCTCGAATGCCCAAAGCAACGGCGAAAAGCCATTCCGCACCAGGACAGACGACACAGCAGTCCCCCATCCGCCGGCGCCGATGATTCCAATTTCATTTATTTGTTTTGTATTTGCTTCCATATTTACTCGCGGATTATTCATATCCGTTAATATATAAACTTCAAAATTAACCAATTTTTTGATTAGCAATGGCATTTTGCAAATTGAGATTGAAAATAATAGGAGCCTGCAAGAAAAAGCAACACTGCCCCATCCCTATGGCAACCCGTTTGGATGATAATGATTTCTGTAGAGCATCGCATACAGTGCCCTAAGAGGCTGTTGAATAAGTCAAAAATATTGGTAGCCCGGGGTCTTGACCCCGTGTAAGTCGTTGATATACCACAGTGAGGCAAGCCCCACTGCTTCCAGAAATTACTATTTCAACAGGCTCCTAAGAAAGAGTTGAAATAGTCTTTCTATTCTTGCTCCACTCGCCTTAATAAGGAGAGGGGCTGGGGGAGAGGTATTTGCTGGATTCCGTAATACGTTATAATACAACATTCTACAGTTCGAGGTTTCTAATCGATCATTTGTTCCTTATGTTTGATAAAAGAATATCTTCGAATTAATTAAATATTATTTATGCCTCTATCATCAATGATTTTTTCGTATATTAAATTTCAAGAGCCTGTTGAAATGCAATTTAATATCGTATGATTGGGCCTTGGCGCTTCGGCAAAATGCAATCGACAGACTAAAAGAAATAATATCCAATTTCGGGACACTCTCAACATGCACTTGCTGCATTTGTTTCAATTGAAATGGGGCCGGCCACCGCGAATGCTATCGTTTGACTCTTCGCTGCCGAAGGGCATTCTGATTTGGTGCTTGCTTGCTTTAGTCTCCTTTGCGAACCAATCATGTGTGCACCAGATGGTTTCATACGTCGAGAATATGGACAAAAGAATGGACTCGCTTCAAAATCTCCGCAAGCAGTATATAACGCAATCACGCAACTTCGACCGCGCCGAAGGTTTGGAAAAGGCCTTTTTTGCCGATAGTACAAAGAAATATGATTCCTTGGCGCGCACTTCGGCCTTCCCCCTCAGGTTTCAGATATCAAAAATCGATTCCGATTCGTTCCCTTCGCGTGTCGTCGCTAACGCGCTTGTTTTCGACACCAGCGGAAAATACATCGCCGGGCTGGCTCCGCCGTACGCGAAGGATTCGTCGTGGCGTATGTATTGGGCTTCCGTCGTGGATTCGTGCCGAGGGCAGGCCACCAATATCAAGGATTTCACCGTGGAAGAGGTGCGGAACAATAACAATCGCCCTTACGCCATTTATTTCGTGCTGGACCACTCCGGCTCGATGGCTTCCATTGCTGAATTGCTCCAGCAATCAGTCAAAAAAGTGCTCTATGCAATCAAAAAAGAAGACATTGTGGGCGTCGTGAAGTTTGGCTCTAAAGTGTACGAAGAGGTGCCCGCCACGAACAACCAACAGGAATACCGTTCGAAATTCCAAACGAACGGAACCGAATCGTCCCGGCACGGCAGCAATACTGCAGTGTACCAAGCCATTGCATTCGCTGCCAAAAAACTCGATTCGGCCGCCAAAGGCTTCAAGAAAGTGATTATTCTCTTCAGCGACGGGGCAGACAACGAATCGAGGATTTCGGCTGATTCGTGCATTCAGCTTTGCCGCAAGTACCAAGTGGAAGTTTATTCAATTTCGTACATTGCCTATTCGCTGCCGGACAAATCCCTTCCGCAGATTTCGCGCGCCACGAACGGCCGATTCTACGAACTGTTTACGAAAAATGAATTCCCGTTCGTGTTCCGAGATATTTACACGACGCTGAACAACTACTACAGGATTTCCTACGCGCCGCCGCCCTGCCTTGGGAAGCACTTCGTTACGGCCGGATTGGATATAATTCCCGGACGAAACGCCATTCTCTATTCGGGCGCTAATTACGACAAATCTGTCCTGGACGAGTTCGCCCCAGTCGGGACGGTGGTCTTGGCAAATATCGAGTTCGATTTTGGTTCGGCCGGCGTCAAACCCGAATCCATGCACTTCGTTGAAGAAATTGGCGCAGCCATGGCGGAGAACCCCAAAATGCAAATCCAAATTGCCGGCCACACTGACGACGTCGGCACCGACGAGGCGAACCAGAAACTCTCGCTCGAGCGCGCCATGTCCGTCAGAAATGAATTGATTAAATTGGGAATCGATGCCGATCGCATTCAGACGGTGGGCTTCGGCGAGTCCAAACCAATCGTTCCAAACGACACAGATGAGAACAGAAAACGAAATCGTAGAACCGAATTTGAAATACTGAAAAAATGAGATCATTATTGGTTGTATTGTGCTTTTTATTCGCGGCTTGGCCGTCGTGGGCCATGAAGAGCCTCGATACAGTTCGCGCTCGGATATCGGACGAAGTAGTGCTAAAATACTCGTTCTTGGCACCGGAAAAGTGCGACGCGGAGGATTTGTCCGTGGAATTTTTCATGCACAACCCCACGCTCTTCTTTCCTGACAGCGTCAAAGCAATCGGGGCGGACACCGAAGGCCTGCATTTGGCCAGGCTGAACGACTCGTTGTACCGAATCAATGCGCGGATCAGTGCGGATTCCGGCTCCGTAATCACTTTCGAGCTATACGGCGAGGCGCTAATGGCGAATTCCGACACGGCAAGCCTTTGCTTCAGGAATGCCCGGCTGGGCAACAAGCCACTTCCCCGCAAAGAATACTTCCTCGTGGTCCAGGGCGACTATGGCGAATTGCCATACTATCGGTATCCTAAGTTTCTGAATATCTATCCATCGCCGTGCGCAGTCGGTTCGACTCTTACGTGGAGGATCATGGCAGACCAGCCCGGGCAGATTAAATTCTACCTCGTGAACCTGGTCGGGGCAAGGGATTTGGTGCTGGAGACGACTCTGGGCGAACCCGGAGTCAATGATTATGAGTACAGTATCCAGAGTTGGATACCTGCCGGATTGTACTATTTGGTATTGGAGAGCAAATTCGGCTTCACACAGAAAAAAATTGAAATAGTGAAATGAGAGCAAAAATCCTGATAATATGCCTGTTTTGCGTCCACTGCTTGGGCCTTTGCGCCTCGGCCGCCCCGCGCCCCGCCGAGGACTCCACGTGGCTGCTCGATACGCTCGACGAGAAGAACAATACGCTCGTGCAACCGAAAGACATAAAGTACTCCTATGGTTGGTTTCCGGAAATTATTAAACCATTCTACAGCACCTATCTCAGCATCGGTTCGCTGAACACTTGGGATGCTGCCAGCGGGATTACTTCGAAATCGCTTTTCAGCCCCACGCGCGGCGGATTCAACTCGGATATTTCATTGGACAAAGACGAACGCACAATCAAAAAGCCATTCCAACTAAACGATGAGGATGCTTATCCGACGACGTCCTATTTCGCGCTCTTTGCCGGATTCGAAACCAGATTGTTCAAATGGGCATACGGCTATGGGAATCTGGGATACCAGAGCAACTGCTCGCTGCTGTCGAGCAACGACTATACGAAAAGCTACCTCGGGCGAAACGGCGGCAAAGTGGACGTCAAAGAGGCCAACATCATTTATTTGAACGAAAAAGGCCTGTACTACGGCGCCGGGCTTTCGATTCCGTTCTATGGTGCGTACCTTTCGGCCGGCGAGAATATCGCATCTGTTTACTGCCTGAATGTGGGATTGGGCGGAGCGTACAAATTCTCGTCGAAGGCCACGCAGTACTTGCAACTCGCCAATAACAAAGACGAAGTCCGATTCAAAAACGGGACCGACACGCTCAGGCTGATAGACGAATCCACACTTGCGAACATCAATCGGAACCGCTTCTTCTGCGAAATTGGTTTGTCCATGAAATATTTTATTCCCCAAGGCTATACGGATTTTGGCGTCGTCTATGCCCTGCCGCTGACTCGCGTATTGGACGATGCAAACTGGAAGCAGCACTCATTCCGAATATACATATCATTTGGCTATTCGAACGTTTTCTGAGAGGCTAAATAGTCTGAACTGTGATTCATGTGATTATTATGATTGGAATGAATTTAATCTATCTGTAGGGACGAGACCCGGCCTAATATTCGATAAAAAGCTAACCCCGAAGGGGTTGAACATGAATAACCACGCCTTTCGGACACCCCTCCTTGACAAGGAGGGGAATGTATATGACTGGAATATAAGAAGATAGAGTGGTGCCAACATTTGGAATGGTATTACCACTTCCTTGGAATGAAGTATGTATAAAAATAGACATGCCACACCTCCGCGGTGTGGCATGTCTTTCTGAAAAGCCGGGCGGGTTTGGAACCCGCCCCTACAAAGTAAAAGGCAATCATCACATCAGCTCATTAATGTAATGCGCTGCTTTAAAAGAGTGGCAGCCGCCACCTATTCGATTGGCGTTTCCACCACGATGTCCACCTTGCGGCAATAGAAGCGGCCTTCGGGCAGGTCGTTATCGTAGAGTAATTCTTGCTTTCCGAAACCTTTGGTCGTTACTTTATAGTCGGAGAAGGATTTCGACGCGGACTGCGCACGTTCGAGCGACAGTTTGCGGTCGTACTCTGCCGAGCCGGTGCGGTCGGTGTGGCCCGATACGCGGATAACCGATTTGGGCGAGAGCTTCGATTTGATCTTTTCAATAACCCTTTGGTTGTTCGGGCTTAGGTCCGATTTATCGAAATTGAAAAGCATCAGGCTGTAGCGATCGATGTATTTGTCGGCTGTCCGTTCGCGAAGTTTTTTCTGGAGAGTAACCTGCACGACGGGAATCGATTTAATCTCGCTTGCGTACTTTTGGTTCTTCTTGTCGATTGCGGTCAGTTGGTATTCCATCGTATTGGAATTCTTCGGGACTGTAACTTCGTCCCTTTCGAAACGCCAATCAACATCCGACGGCACCTCGCCGACGGAGCTGAACTTCATTATCGGGAAGCTGTTCTGGTATGCGGTAATTGTCCAATTAGCCATTCCCGCTTTGGATTTGGCCTCGGGGAAGAATCGCATAACCGGCGGGTTCATTAGGTGCACCGTGTCAGAAGTGTGGATTGGTGCAATGATTTCCCATGTGTCCGAGCTGATTTCGGCTCTTCTGTTTTCCTCGATTCCTTCGCGCTCGCGGTTGTCCGACGGTTCCTGCGGGAGCGAACGGCTGCGGACGGTGATTCTCTCGGGAGCAATGCCCCACACGCCGACAAGATAGTTTTTGACAACTTCGGCGCGATTTTTCGAAAGCGAAGTATTGTCTTTCTCTTTGCCCAGATTGGAATTGCAACCGTCGATGGTGATTTTCGCATCTGGATAGGCCCTCATCCTCTTTCCGACGATATTCAGAAGGTCGTAATAAAGGTCGATTGAGCTTTTCACATGTGCATTTTCATAGCTGAACGAGGCTGTTCTGTCCGAGGACAGAGAATTGTAGCGCGATGGGATTTCGGATGAATTGTCGTCGAAGAAAACGTATGGCAGTAGCGGATGCAGCCTGTTCGAGAGGAATTCCTCGCAGGTGAATCCGACCACTTCCACTTGGTTGTCGTCTTGGGTGATTCCGACGGCGCGAATGTCTGCCGGCAGGATCCGCTCTTCGGCCAATTCGAGTTTGGTATCGGTTGGTTTCTCAGCCTTTGCCGCAGGGGGCGCCTCGAAGGTGTATCGCATGGCCAAACCGAGGCTGAGCGTGTTGATTTTCCATTTGATATCTTTGTAAATATCCGTGAACCCGAGTTTGTAGAAAGCCTCGGGGGCCAAGTGCCAGCGACGGGCTGCGTCGAGCGGGAAATCGTAGCTGGCGCCAAAAACCAATGCGCCGAAAAACGAGTTCGTGTTTTGCAAATCGCCGGAAGCCACCAAGCGTTCGCGCGAACCGTTCTCGTATGTGCCGGCCGATGGTTGGGATATTTCTTCTTTGTGTTCGAAAGACTTTTGGGCTAACAATCCGAGGTTCAACCCGAGATGCAGATTGAGTCCCTTCCAGATCCGATAGCCGACGATCGGCTCCAGGGAAATTGTCGAGATTTTCCCGGTCAGAGTGTGCGTAAAGACGCCATCCACAGCCGCGCCGTCCACGTTGACCACCTTGTTTTCGTCGGTAGTCATTTCGCCGCGCAGGTTGTGATAGCCCAGACGCAAATCGAGGAACCATTGTTTGTAGATGGGCATCGTGTAGAGCGCGCCGATCGAGAATCCCACGCCATTGCCATCTTTGAAAAACGGCGAGCAGGTGGGGCAGTCCGGGAATGTTGCGATTTCGGTGTGGTGCGCATTGAAGTTAATATGCCCGAAGATACCGATTGCCTCCTGAGGAAGGTCTTCCTGAGCGTTGGCCTTGGCTCCAAATGCCAGACAAATGGCAATTAGCGCAGCGAGCTTGAATAAATTCAGATGTTTCATCGTACCACCTCCAACTTTTTGGTTTCTCTTTTCCCGTTATATTCCAGAACAACAAAATAAGACCCGCTCGCGAGGTCCGAAGCGTCGAACAAATAGGCATGAGTGCCTTTAATTAAATTGCCATTGAATATTGGGGCAATCGTTGCTCCGGCTGAATTAGTAATATAGATTTTCACGTCGAGATTTGCATAGAGTATGAAAGTAATCTGTGCAGTTTCCGTCCCGACCGGGTTCGGAGTGATCGACGCAATGCGAGCCAATCCGTTCGCGAAGAACAGGCGCGTCTGGTCGCCGGAATTGCAGAGGCTGTCCAATCCGAAGACAGAGTTATTAACTTGCGATGGGAACGGGCACTCCAAGAAATTGAAATCCGTGAGGAGGACGTCCGAATTTGGCACTTGGCCGAGCGTTGCCTCGAATTCCAATGTTGCGATTGTGCTGTCCACGCCGTTCCATTGTCCCGAAACGGGGATCAGGTAATTGTCAAGTATCATCGTTCCTTTGGGCGTGGCGCCGTGGGGCACGAGTATTGTATTGTTGAATTGCAGAATTGCCGAAAAGTTCGTCTCTTTGCAGAAAGCAAGGTCTTCGTACGATGTCAGTTTAATCGGGATACGAATGATTTGGCCCGGCTCGGCGTGCATTGGCACTTGCGGAAGCGAAACAGTGGCAGTGGGCAGCACTGTCTGGACTTCGATTGGTGCCGAAGTGTTCGAGCATCCGTTCGTATCGGTAACAAATACGGTGTATAGGCCGGTGGTGCTTTTCGTAACAATCCTTGTCGTCTCGCCGGTATTCCACATGTATGAGACGTAGCCGAGGTTTCCGGCGTCCAAGCGGACGCTGTCGCAGGCGCAAATCCTCGTCGGCCCGAGCGGCGTGATGACGGGTTCGGGAAGCGGTAGCACGATCAATTCGAAAGGTGCTGATGTATTGACGCATCCGTTCGTGTCGGTAACTGTAACGGTGTAGCTGCCGGCGGTGCCAGTCGCGATTGTCGGCGATTTAGCGCCGTTGGACCACTCATAGCTCACGAATCCCGGATTGGTGGCGTCGAGCAGCGCAACGTTGTCTTGGCATATCGGCACTTTGTTCCTCGAAAGGATTACCGGATGGGGAAGCGGGAAGATTTTAATCACTTGGTACGATGTGTCTGTGCAGCCGTTGTTCGATAGTGCGATTTGCGTAACTGTATATGTGCCGGTTGCGGCATATTTGTGGGTGGCCGTAGGCCCAATTGCTGAGTACCCATCGCCGAAAAACCATTTGATTTGATTAATATTATCGACAAATACGGTCGATTTGTCCACGCATTCGATATCGAAATTGTTGCATCCGGCGCCGGTATATATGAAGTTGGAATAAATAGCACTAATGCCCACGTTCACCTCGGCCGAATCGAGGTCGCCGTTGGTGTAGCGCACCTTAAGTTTGGCTCGGTAGTATCCCGGATTGGCGTAAACGTGGCGCGGTGCGGCATCGGTGCTGGTCGAATCGTCTCCGAAATTCCAGCTATAGCTGCTAATCGCGAAAGGAAGGGATTTCACTCCGAATTGGACTTCCTTGCCGTAGCACACATTTTGCGATACAAGGTCGATCGTGAGCGGATCCAAGCTAACGCCCGCCGAATACCCATATCCGTCGGCGCTGCCGTAGCCATAGACGTAGGCATTGAAGCCCGTATCGGCCGTAGTTACCAATCGATTAGTCCCCGAGGGAATTGCTATTTGCGCGTACGCAAGCGAATGATCGGATTCGAGTGTGTAGAATTGCGAGCCGATGGAGACCCCGTTCAGCATAATCTGATCGACGTATGCCGTGCGAGCCACCACGTTCAGGTAGCTTTGGTTGATCGTCGGGAATTCATAGGCGTGGAATGTAATATCTTTTCTCGTTTGGTCCAATGGGCTGAGCATGATCATGAACGGATCCGAATTGCCGACATTATCGAACTCGGCACCGGTTCCAAATTCAGCAACGCTGATTTGGCGGTTCGCAGTGATTTTTGCGGGCGACTGCAGGATTGTATCGCGGCACTGGCGCGCATTAATTGTCGTCCAAAAATTGCCGTCCACGTAGAGGTCTGTATTGTCCCGGAGCGCCACCACGCGGTAGATACTTCCACCGGCCTTGGTTACGAATGGCACCACGACGTACGAACTACGCCAAGTGTTTACCGGATACATTTGCTCCACCAAGTGATTGCAATAACCGCTCCCCGGAGGCACGAAAGCACAGACCACGCCGGCAAAGACGGAGAAGACTCTGTTATTTGTGCCATACACCTGAGAGCCTGTAAGCGGGTCGTTCGATTTGACTTGGTATAGCTCGCCTTTATTCAAGACAATATCAATACCAACCCCTGCCAGGTTCCCGTTAACGAGGTTTGCCGAGGGGACAATCGTTATATGTGTATCGTCTTGGTTGGCCACCACGAGGAATTCGGTCCTCCATTTCGCGGGATAGTCCGTGATCACGTAGTTTTTCCCAACGGCAGACGTAGGCAAAACAATCGAGCCATCGGTCGTGTTTGTCGCATGATTCATCAGGAAAACGTTCGCTGGATTGTTGGTCGTTACGTGAATTGCCCTGCCAATCACAGCTTCCGATGCGTTGATATAGGCATTTGCATACGGAATCTGAATCACCGTGGAGCTGTTTGCATCGACCGAGAAGTTAAGTTCCCAACCGGTTAGCGGGATGGATACATTTCCCGAGACTGCCTGGTCCGAGCTGATAAAGACAGAATACTGCGGTTGGTCGCCGACGTCATTGTCCATGAATCCGAACCAGAAGTCCGTGCCCTGCGATGTCTTCTGCGCGGACGCCCTCTCGGGCACTGATGCGCAAAGAATCACAACGAGCAATGTTAGGAACAAGTAATAATAATACTTCATAGAACCTCCTTATAGCAATAAATTATTTCCATATTGGATGAACCGGCAAAGAACACGGTTTCGAAGGCATGTGAGGCAAAATTCGCATTTCAATAACTTTGCAAAATAATAAAAGGAACTCATTTTACAAAGGAATATTAAAATATTTTCATTGTAAACATACGAAAATACGTATATATACGTAGTCTCGAGATGGTGTTTGAAGGCGAGAATAATTTCCGGCAAGCAGATGAAATACTCTTGAAATAGTATCAAATTTGCGACAACAGATTCCAAGCAATTGCAGGCATCGTGGTAAACCATTGAAATAGCGACAAATCCCTAAATTGAGCCAAAAGGAGAATGGATTTACGACGCTTTGTATGGGTAGATTCCAATACGCCAATAAAACTGTCGCAGTTATATCGAGAAATTTTCATCTTCTGTATTATCTCAAAACACCCCTGAAACCCTTTGCTGCGCAACGGTTTTCTTTCCCCTCATTGGTATGGATGGGATTAAAGGGGAGGTGTTCATATTCAAACATCTTAACCACCAAAAAAGATTTGGAACCAGAAGAATTTTGCGTAAAGAATTGATAAAACACGAGATAGGAATAAAAAAAGCCCACAGTATAACCCATGGGCTGGCAAAGAGATACTATTTAGGTTGTTGCTTGCAGCAATATGCAATTGGCTAATTATCCTTTCTTGCTGCTTGGGCTTAGAATGTTCTTACCGCTCGAACTCTGAAAGTATTAATGGATTTCGTCGATGGTGCGTGCATTGCCGCTCCGCTCGAGAAATAAATAAACCATGGATAATTGCTGTTGTACTCAGTGGACGACAGATAATAAGATGTTGTTGAGAAGTTACCAATCGCAGTTCGGTTGTTGAATAATTCCTGCAATTCGTCGATGCTCGGCAGATACCAATCGCTGTAGCCGCTTTGGCTAAGGTCAGCGCAAATCCTGGCAGCTATGCCAGCAGTGGGACAATTATCGACAATTGCTTGTGTGTTAGCTTCTCCGGTACCGATAGCCGTACCTTCGGCGCCAAGAATGCTGCCATAGCACCCCCAAGAAGTGCCGGTGCTTTGGTCGGCAATGGCCGCAATGATTCCATGGGTTTCGCCGGCCACATAACCCGGATCGGCAGGTTGGAAAATGTATGCAATTTTTCCACCGGCCCAGTTTTCGCCGACGGAGAGCGCGGCTGTGAAAACAACGTCTGAGCCGTAAGATGTTCCATAGGAGTTTGTTGCATATGCCCTGACGTGGTACGTGGTACCAAGCACCAATCCGGTGATTGCGCTTGTAAACGCGCCTGTTCCGGCGGTACTCGTAATCCTTGTATCGGCAATTGTTGGATTCTCCGACGTAGAAATACAGATGCCCCTCGCGGTGATAGCCGAGCCACCGGATGCGGTTACGTTGCCGCCACCGGACGCGGAATTGGACTTAATTGCAGTGATTGCGGTCGTTGTAACTGTCGGCGGGACTGCCGAAAGCGTCGTAAAGCTGACGTCATTTCCGTATGCCGTGCCCGCGCTATTTGTTGCGTAAGCCCTGGTGTGATAAAGGACGTTGCTCGACAGGCCGGTAATTGCGCTCGTAAAGGTGCCGCTACCGTAGCTGTCGATGGTCTTCGTGTCCGAAATTGTGGGATTGGCCGAGGTGGACCAACAAACGCCCCTCGACGTTATCAAGGCTCCACCATCGCTGGACGTTACGCCACCGCTCGATGCAGTCGATGAAGTTAGGTTCGAAATTGCTGTGGTGGTCAGCGTTGGAATAACCGGCGGTAGAGTCGTAAAACTAACTTGCGATCCATACGAGGTTCCAATGGAAGAAGTGGCATAGGCACGCACATAATAAGTAGTGCTTCCGGTCAAATTCACGATTGCGCTCGTAAAGGCCCCGGTTCCGCTTGCATCGCTCGATTTGGTATCGGCAATTGTTGGATTGGCCGAGGTGGACCAGCACACGCCGCGGGCAGTAATGGCTGCACCACCGTCACTTGTGATGTTCCCACCGCAGGACGCGCCTGTCGATGTGATTATGATAGCTGGATTTGTCGTGATCGTCGCGAAGACGGCTCCTGTCCATTCGGGTTTGCCTGCAGTTGTGAATTGGAGCAATTGCCCAGCCCGGCCCGCCGGCACGGGCAACCAAGACGAACCATTCCAATAGAGCATGTCCCCAATGGCATTTCCTGTTGGTTTGTTCGTAAGGTCGTTGTAGCTGCCGGATGTCGCGACAGCCGCAAAAACCGGTTTATTGTCCAAATCGTCATAATCGCCGGTGGACGCGACGATATGCAGGAATGGCTTGTTGTCCAATTCGCCATAATCGCCCGAAATTGCAACATCGTGCAGGAGTGGTTTATTATCCAAGTCGCCATAATCGCCACTGAAAGCCACGTCAGCAAGGACTGGCTTATTCAGAAGGTCGTTATAATTCCCGCTGGTGGCGACGAGCGCAAGCACCGGCTTATTGTCCAGGTCGTTATAATCGCCCGAAATTGCAAAATCAGAAATTACCGGTTTGTTCGTAAGGTCTGTATAGCTGCCTGAAGTCGCGACAGCTGCGAGAACGGGTTTATTGCTCAAGTCGGAATATTCGCCGGTGGTGGCAACGTCTGCCAGTGTGGGTTTGTTCAGTATCATTGCGTCGCCCGTCGTGGCATTCCAATCAGGGTTCACGTTGGCTTCAGCGCCCGTTTCGATTGTTGCCAATTTAGCAGCGTCCTCCGCCGGGTACGAGATTTTTACAGTATTTGCTTGAACGCTTTCATTGGCACTAATTGCCTGGCCCAGATCGGATATTTGCGAAGCAAGAAACGATGGCGCAACGTTTTCCCATTTCCCGCTAACAGAATTATAGCGTAGGATTTGGTTGTGCGCGGGCGCATGGACGAGGAACGGATTATTTTGCACACTTGCCCAATCCGGCACCCAATCGATGGGCCTGTACAGCCCAGAATGGTCGCCCCAAGCGAATGCAGCGTTCCATTGGTTAATGCTTTCCAGCGAAATCGAGGCCGCCGGCGATTCGGCGAACTGCAATTCTGAGTCGGACGTTTGGTTTCCAATCCGTTTCCAAGTACCCTCGAAATAGTAGAAGCCAGTTGTATCTGTTGTTTGAAAGATAAGAAGTCCCGTTAACGGATTAACGATACTATTTCGTTGGACTTTTGTCAAACGAGGAATGAGGATTCCTTTATTGAGCGATTTGACGTCGAGGATTGCTGAAGCAGCGGGTGCGCTACCGTCTTCGTTGATGCCCACGTTCTGGGCGTTGGAGATAGAACAAAATATAAGTAAGAAAATAGGTGTGAAATAGAAAAAATTTTTCATTAGCCCTTTACCCCCCATTGGAAACTTATGAAAGAACAGATTTGATATTGCTGCATTTGCAAATATATGGATTCATTATCATTTATGCAAATGCTGAAAATATTTTCACAACCTATTTTTATCGATTTCAACAAAGAATCAAGTGCAGGACAAGGAAAAGAAAAATTAAAAAAAATAATATTGTATGAATAAAAAGTTGCTATTAAAGGCAATCATCACATCACCTAATCAAAGGGCGGGTTCGGAACCAGCCCCTACACATCTTCTCAAGTTGAAAGGA
>CAZSWR010000041.1:0-29027 GCA_964610885.1 uncultured Hyphomicrobiales bacterium
GTCAATAAAATATGATTTAAGATAACAATAATATCCAAAGTCTGCAAGAGAAAATTTCAAACAATACTAATATTTCCAAGAATGATGTGAAAATTTTGGCTTTTCGCTGTTTCGAGTGGGATATGTGTTGGATTTTTTATAAAATACAACCATTTGCAGTTATAGCCTCTTTCCCGAACCAGAACTGCGATAGCAACAAATGTGTAGGGGGGTGTTCCAAACCCGCCCTTCTTGTGAATTCCGAAGCAACTAACCGAATCAAGAGGAAATTCCCGCCTGCTCGAGGGAATGAAAATAACATTCATTTCAAATAGGAAATGATAAAAAATAACAGAGCAGTAGGCGTGCGAAATAATCACACGCCTACTACGAGTCAGTGTTTGGGGGCGGGAGATGGGAGATCTGGGTTCCAAGGGGGAGATTTGGAGCGCCAGTCAATAAATATCGAAACTTATTTCACGGGGATGCAGATATCCCATTCGGAATCGGGATTCATCGGGCCGACGAAACGGTGGTCGTAGATCTCGAAATCGCTGCGGACATCGAACTCGAGCTTGTTTTCTTGCAGCCAATTCTCGAAAATGTTCTTATAGAACTCCAGTAGGCCTGCGGCAGTTCCCTTGTACGTGAAGACAGCGAATTTCCCGCCTCCGACTGTGAGTTTTTCCATTCCGTCGGGGACGTGGCCGAAGTCTTTCACTTCGTAAGCGGCCATGGTGCGGAATTCAGTGTCGTTTGTCCATTCGGTATTGCCCTCGCAAATGTCATAGATCGAAGCCTGAACCATTCTCGGTTTCTCGAGATTCGTACGGACTTCCGCCGAGCGAGGCATGAATCCGTTCCAGAGCTGGTCGTATTTCATGTTCGTCATCGAATGGGTAACAGTTGTACCGATAAGTTTGATTTCGCCGATTTGTTCGATTCTCGGTTTCATTTTGCACTTCCTTTGATTGGTTAAAAATGTTTGCAACTTGCGGTGCATTGATTAACATGAGTTATTTATCAATCAATTTCTGATACAAAATTACCGGTGTAATGCTGACAGGAGTATGTCAGCGATTGTAAACGGATAAAATATTTTTTGCTTTTTTTATGACAATTTCGCGAATTCGCTTCGGTTCGAGTATCTCGAGCGATTCGCCCCAGCTCAGCAAATAGGCGTAGAGCCATTCGTCCTCGGCCATTGCTTTCCGCACGACGAGCGATCCGTCCGGCTGCTGCTCCATTTCGATTTCTTGGTACATTTCCTCCACTATGGGCCGGATGTATTGGCTGAAGCGCAGCACCAGCTCCACCGATGGCAGCTTCGAGCGGTCGTATTCGTAATCGGCATAATTGACCGGCCTCGGGGCGAAACGTTCGGCCGCGAGCCGCAATTCGGAAATGCGTGTCAGCTTAAACGTTCGGAAATCCGACCTCAGCCGGCAATATGCAAAAATATACCACGAATACCCTTTCGCCATCAGCCGCATCGGTTCCACAGCCCGCTTTTCGGCCTTGCCCTTCGCGTTCGAATACGTAAACTCGACGACGCGGTTGCCCTTCACGGCCTCGTAGAGCGAAGCGAGCAATTCCCGCTGCTTCTCGGTGTAGCCCATGGGCAAAACGTCGAACACCACGCGGTTCATCAGTTCTTCGATTTCCGATTGCTTTTCGCGCGGGGCCAGTACGGAGATTTTCTCGATTGCATTCGTGAGTTCGGCGCTCGAGAAAGTGTTTCCCAAGCCCTTCAGCGTTGACAGGACTGTGGCCAATTCGTCGGGCGAAAGGTAGCGTTTGTCCATTTTGTAGCTGTCCATAATCGAGAAGCCGCCGGCCTTCCCGGGCACAGCGGTTATCGGGATGCCCGATTCGGCAATGGTATCGATGTCGCGATAAATAGTCCGCTGCGATACGCCGAACTTCTCGGCCAGCTCTGTGCTCGAGACTTGTCCGCGGCTCAGCAATACAAATGTTATCGATAGCAACCTGTTTAAACGCAATTCCTACTCCGATTGATTACTGACAACTAAAAACTCTCTAAAAAGCATTCCATCAGTTTCTGATACTCTTTGAACCTTAGCATGGAAAGTACTTCGAAATTGTCCATAGGATTGTGGTACCAGGCCAATCCGCCCATCGTATGGATATAGAAACACGGCACGCCCTTTTCGTAGAACGGGTAGTGGTCGCTGATGTTGGCGGGCGTGCGCTCGTGGATCCTCGGCATCAGATGCAAGCTGTCGTTGATCGAACAAATCTTCGAGAATTCTTTTTTAAATATGTTCGAATTAATAACCCTGACGCCATCGTCTCCCGTGCCGGCCAAATCGAGGTTCACAAGGAATCGAATGTTGCCCAGAGGGACGAGCGGATGCTCTACAAAATGCTTAGCGCCGAGAATTCCCGCCTCTTCTGCTGCGAAAGCAATAAAGAGCATTGAATACTTGGGCCGGTGCGCGCCGAAGTGCTTCGCGAGCGAGAGCATTAGCGCCACTCCGCTTGCATTGTCGTTTGCGCCGGGGAAGTATGCCTCATTGCCCATCATTCCCAAATGGTCATAATGCGCTGTTAGCACGAGGAATGTGTCGGGCTGCTCGCTGCCGCGAATGTATCCGACGACGTTTTGCGTGGGATATGATTTGACCAACTTTGCCTCGACGTCCAAATCTACTTGATGCGCTTTGGCAAAGTTCGGATCCATCAATACCAAGCACGGCAATTTGCTCTGCTGGCGCGCCACGCTCCATGCGTAGTTCGACGACGAAACCACGGCAAAGCCTTTGCAATCGGGCACGCTGTCCCCTGTTTGATAGCTGTGGACCAAACGTTTGACGGCGCGGCGGATCGAATCGTTCGATTCATCATCATCGATGAGAATAATTCTGTCCGATTTGCCCTTGATGGCATTGCTGAGCGAAGCAAACCCCTTCAGCGAGTCGCGTTGGATAGTAAAAAATTCATACTTACCAATGATTGAAGGCGACGAACACTCGACGAAGAAATCTTCCGCCGGTTTCAGCTTTTTCCCGTCGATTGCCAGTTGCACCTTTGCCGGATACGTATTCACATCTAAAGTGAATGGTTGGTAGTAGTCCAAGCCAAGCGGCAGAAGGCCGATTTCGCGATATTCGTTGCGCAGGAACTCTGCGGCAATCGAATCGCCACGGCCGGCATAGCCACGCCCCTTGAATTCAGGAGATGAAAGTTTCTGAATAATATCCTTTGCATAGCGCCCATTATTCGGGGAAACACACGAAAACAAAAAAATGCAAGCTAAGATAAAGAGTAATAAATTTTTCATATAAAGCTAATTCATTAACTGAAATTTATTGAATAGAACTCAAAAAAAGCCAGATGATTGGCGCTGCATTGATCCAATTCTGGGAAAGGTTGTTGTTTTTTTATTTTCGCTTAAGCAATGGGGCAAGCACCATTGCTTAATAATCAGAGACTTAAGAATCAGTATCTCTGTAAAATCCCACGGGTTAACCCGTGGGTTCAATGACCACCCTATCTCTAATATTGTCAGTGCCTTACACAAATCTTTTCTTTGCCCCCATTTGGAAAAGGGGTTGGGGATTTGTCGATATATCAATAACTTACCGCGACGTATGCAATGGGTTGCAACCCATTGTTGCAGATTTTCACTATTTAAACAGCCTGGCTGCGAATCAACCGATACCAATCGAGAATTGGACTAACGGCCTCCCGAAAGCGAGATGCGAATCTCGAGGCCCGTCTGGAACGTCGAGAAACCGGGCGAGTTTGCGCCTTCGTTGATCGTTGATTCGTAACGGATAAAGAACGATGCGGAGACTTTGTCGCTCATCGAATACCGAGCGCGCGGCTCAATAACTATTTGCGTGTTTCCGTCCAGTTTGCGCCCGTCTTCGCCGCCGTAGTCATCGACGCCGGAGATGTCGTAGGTTGCGTTTTTGTTCCGCTTGTACGAAGCCATAAAGCTAAACTCGACTTCGTTTTTGAGCATAATATTGAACAGCGGGAACTCGAAGCCTTTCATCATGTAGCTTGCGTTCAATTGCAGTTCGTCTTGGGCTTGGCGGACGATTGTCGAGCGGTTCGCCGCGCGGAATTGGTAGTTATTGGTCGAGTTCCAGCGCAGGTTCGCCGTCAGTACGCCGTCGAGTTTCTTTTCGTCGAATGTGGTATTGATCCCGACGAGAGGCGACCAACCGTGCTGAATCTGCTGAGTCGTTACCGAACGTTCGCCGTTATTGACCGAAGCGTTTTCTGTGTAAGTTGATTTGTAGGCGTGCTCGAGAGTAATTTTCTTCGCAATTTTGCCCCACATATCCCATTTTTCGATACCTTCCCAACGGATTGACCAGTTGACAGCCGGAAGGAACTTGCCGATCGAGCCGCCACCAAAGATACTGAAAGCCTCCATGCCCTCGTGCAACGACTCGGACAGGGCCTGCTGCAATTTCAGGTTCTTCGAGCCAGTCTCGATGTTTTCGGCCATGATCTTTGCCTTCTTGGCTTTGTACAGATCGATAACGTGTTCGACGTTGTTATTGAACACATTAAGCCCGAAAACGCTCGGAATGGTCAGGTACGTCCTCGAATAGGATTCAGTAATAATGATATTAGTGAATTTCGGTACGCCATTGGATTCGGTAACAACTGTCTGAGTGCGGCCGAATCCGACTTCGGTTTTCCAAGTCAGGTCCAGCGTGGCGCCCTCCCACAGCGGGCGTGAAGTCTTTACGTCCATCGTGGTTTTCTGGTTGAACATGTCTTGCATGATGCCATTTGCAGGCCGAAGCCCCGGATAGGTCGAGAAACCAAAGAACGGGAACCTGTCCGAACCAACGAGATCGAATCCTCCATGCGGATCGGTTACGAGGCCCAATTGATAGGCCATCGATGGGCCATACATGATTTCGCTCGGGCGGAACGTGAGGCCACGCGCCCAGAAGTTCGTCATACCCGTGCCGCCAAAGACGCCAGGATTATTCATCGTATTTGTTTGATTCACGGAGAAATCCACTTTATCGAAATCGAAGAACACCATTTTGGTGATTTTTGCCACATTCCACCAGAATCCATCTTTGCCGGAAGTGGAATCGGGAGCCTGTTGCTCCGGAGGCAGCATTTTCCCGTCGGGGCCGGTTCGCGGCAGGTTCATCGGCCTCTTCGACGAAGAAATACCAAAGAGTTGCTCTCCATAGGCCTTCAGCTTCAAGTTAGTAGTGAACCTGAGCGTGGCGTTGACCGATGCCCTACGGACGACGTCCGCAATTGCCGGGTCGGACTGTAACGGGTCCTGCCAGTTGTAGATCGATGAGTAGCTGCCGGCCATATCGACGAAGCGCTGAAGCGGACCCAAGGGCAGTCGCGGCCGGAAATTAATCGTTAGGTTTTGCGTGTGTGTGTTGTTCGTCCCCAGGTTAATCAACCCCTCTTTGAAGAATATCTTCGAGGCGATTTCCGAGCCGGTCCGTTGTTTGCCGCTTGCGTCCAATTCCAGAGGCACTAACGTGCTACCAGTCGAAAAGCTATAATCAATCACGGGATTAATAATGCCATTTTCGGCCAAAGCCCAATTGAAAGATGCAGTTCTGGTGGCCATGAAATCCCGAAGCACGGGGCTGGGATACGAAAGGTATCGGCTCTGCTCGGTCGTGCGGCGGCGGGTCATCGTTAGCCCAGCGGAAAATGTCTTTGGCAGGAAATTGTATTTCAAATCGCTATACAATCCCACGACTGGTGCGTCCTTTACGAATCCATATGGCTTCAGAGTAAGCAATTCGGGAATCGAAACAGAGTATTGGGCATTGAGCACCCACACCCAAGAGAACCTCTCCTGTACGATGGGCGAACGTTCCCACTCCTGCGAATACGAGTACCCGACTGTAACTTTATTAATAGTTTCTTTGATAAGCCAAGACGAAGAAGGAATGCCCAACTTGACGCCTGTCAAGGCCCATCCGTCGTTGACCCTTAGCGTTTGGGATTTGACTATTGTTGCGTCCGATACTTGCTCGGCAATACTCGAGGCTGCTTCAGGGGTTTTGCCCTCTTTGATAGCTTTGGCGTATGCCTTTTGCTTGGCGGCAGCGGCGGCTTCGTCCAGTTTCACGTCGCTATTGGCCACGTATTCCGGATCTTCGACGTGTTCGTTGTGCGAATACGAAATGGGTATCTTCATTTCGGAAAATTCTTTCGGGGCGAATTTCTCCAAATTTCCTGTTACGGCCACACCCCAATTGGTCGATTCAGTTCGATTTCCGAATCGCTCCTCCAATCGGTGGAAATTGGGCTGCTGGTACGAAATATTTGCGTTAACCGTGCCGAGATCGGCAAGTTTCAGCTCTACGTTCCCCACTCCGGCCCAATCGGCGCTGCTTTCCGGGTCGAGCAATCGTAGCTCGTCCACCCAGGCAGTGGTTGTGAGTTCGTTCGGGAAGCGCTCCGACGGGTTGCCGATACCGAATCCCCAGAACTGCACCTTGGTCAGCACAGGATTTCCTCGAATAGCATAGGAGGCCAATGGGTCGTTCGGCACGTCGTACGAAACGCGAATCGTTTGCGAGGCCGAATCGCGGGTCTGCTTGATGGCTGCCAGGTCCGCAAGGTTCATTTCCACGCTCTGCCAATTGCGCAAAAGAGGCCTGCGGTATTCGTAGTAGTTCATCGAATCCGTACCGAACCGGAAGAACATGTAGCCCTTGGGCACCGATCCTGACAGCATGCTTTCGGGCATTGAACCGTCGCCATGCACGAAGAACTTCATTTTTTTGTAATAGAAAATGTCCCAGGGCCGAGTGAACTTGACGGCCATTCTTTCTTCGCCGTAGCGTAAGTTTTTCACTTTAAGCGCCAGCGATTGTTCGTTCAGGTAATATGTTGTATATGGATCGCTGCTGTTAAGCTGTTTCGGCGGAGTAACGCCCGGGGGCAGGTCGTAGTAATCGGGCGCGCCGCTGTTTTCCTCGCGGTTCACGTAGGTTACCTCGAGGACGGAATCGTCCGCTGCGACTGCTTGCAAATTGCTATTGCGCTGCCATTGCGAACCGACGAGTTTCCAATCGACCACATCGAGATACACCGGGCCGCCACGGAACCAAACACGTATGTATTGAATGTTCGTCAGCGATGGGTTTCCGGTTACTTTGGCCGGTTTGCGGATTGGAATTCGGTACAGGTACCAGCCCTTGGGGTCTCCGTCGCCCGAACCGCCCACGATTTGCGGATTGTCTTTCGGGGCTGTCGTAAGGTCAACTTCGTATGTAAAGTAGCTATTGTCCAGCATCGGCGATAGCGCATTGTTCTTGTTCAGGATTTCGCCATCGGGGGTTTGCCCGGTTTCCGAATAGCTGGCATTGTTCTCGAAATTGTTATATTTTTCGAAATCTTTCCAATCGTCCCGCAATCCGGTTTTATTGAAATTGAAATAGTAATCATCGCGGGCAGGATCTGCCTCAAGGTTCAGCGGATACGGATAGCGGAGCTTTTCTTTTGCATTGTCCAAGGTATCGATACCGACGTCTTCGCCCGGATCGATAATATTGTTCGGAACGGGGTTGCCCGGCGTGGATCCATCTTCGGAATCGAGCCTTTGGTTCGGAATAATGTCCTCGCTGATTTGACCCAAATCGATATACATTTTGCCACAATTGGTGTTGTGCTTGCGCATCATTATTTCGATGTATTCGACGTTGTCGTTCTCGAAGTTCGTGCTGAACGAAGAGATCATCCTCGTCATGCCGCCCCAAAGTCTGTCTTTGTTCGGCTCCAAGAAGCTGGCGGCAAATGCTGCGGCGCCTTTGTATTCGGGGTTCTTTGCGTCCACAAATTCCGGATTCATGTTGTATATACCGCGGACCGACGGATCGAAGCTTATGTGCATGGCCGTGGTCTTGTGGTTGCCCGTGGTGGTGGTGCGGTTCGGATAGACCTCGGATACATCAATATCGGGCAAGAATTGTTTGAACCAAAAGAGTTGTGAGCGGAATTTTGCCCTCTCGACGTCGTCTGCTCCAATAATCGTTTCCTGCGGCTGGGAGGAATGCGTCCATTGGACAGGCGTCAGGCTCAGTGAAATATTCCTTTGCACGTTCTCGAAATTATCGACATAGGCGACGGGCAGCCCGTTATCGCCATAGATTTCCGAATCGCGTTTGTTCGGGTCGGGAAGCACAATTGCCCATTCGCCTCTGGCACTCAGCGACGACGGGGCTTTCGTGTCGTAAAACGGCAAATAATCGATCCATTTCGTCAGCCACGGAAGGTCCCAATTCAGTTTGCCATCGAAGCCGATCATCGTGTTCGCGTTCGGCTCTTCGCCCGGGCGCACTTGGTCCACCTGTGCGGACTGGTCGTAGTGCATAATCGTGAATCCAAGTCCGGCGTTGGCCGTTCGGGATTTAAGTATCTGATAGTCTGCGCGCAACCCGGCGAGCGTCTTCGTCGTCAGGTTAAACATGTCGCTCTGTTCGTATTCAATTTTCAGGTTAGCATTTGGCAGCAGTGCCCGCTGGTTTAGCAGCGTCAGAGTGCCGGAAAAGAGATCGACCGTATAGTCCTGATATTCGCGCAAGGGCACACCATCGAGCAACACCCTGACGCTGTTCGGTGCCAGATTTATAGCGCCGAGCGAAATCCTGTTCGAGGCCGTTCCGCTCATCTCGCCGACGATCACAAAACGGTCGCGAGCTGTGTTCTTGCGGGCCACGTCGTAGTTCTCGTCGTAAACCTCGTTAAAAATGTATTGTTCGGCGGTCTGGGGAGCGCCCTGCTTGGTGAAATAGTCCCTGAGGCCATCGCGGAATGGCTCAAGGCTCGGGAAAGTGATTTCTCCGCGGTAAGCGTCGAAAAATGGAGGTTGAAGATCGAACAAACCATCGGGCGGGGGCTGGCCTGAGCTGTTATTCACTTGGTCAACGCGCATGATGGTAACGAGTTTGTCCGGCGCGCCCTCCAGTACGTCCGTCGAATCGTTATTTTGATTGATGTACCAGAGGCTGATTTTTGTATCTTTCGTATTAACATTGCTGGCGTCCATCTGATAGATGTTCTTCATCATTCTGGACCAGAGTTTTTTGAATCCGGGCTGCAAACCGGGCATCGAGATCAGTTTCAGAATCAAGGTGTCCTTCGCCTCGGCATAGACCGACAAAGAGCCGACATAGAGGTCGTCGTCGTTCGAGGTCGTGGGGCCTTCGATCTTATACGCAGCGGCATAGGTCAGGTTGGTCTTCATGTTTTGGATCGTTATGGTACCAAGGTTGTAGTCCACCTGCACTCGGTTCGAATCGAGGAGTTGGAAAAGGCCTCTCTGCACTTCGCCGGCGAGGATTTGGGCGGTCTTCATCGAAGCGGGGAAATCCTTTGCAGCCTTCGTCTTGCCGGGATCCAAGTCTGCCAAAGCGACCACTTGGGACGAATACGAGCCTTGTTGAATGTTCTCGGTCGATTCGAAAACCTGGATCTGCTTAATTCTATAGTACGAAGCGGACGGAGGAATGATCTTCGTGCCCGATTTGAAACTCTCCTTGTAGAATGGCTTGTAGGCTTCGTCCAAGAAGAAGTGGTTCTTTGCGTAATCGTATGCACGTTTGATAATATATTGTTTCGTGGCGCCGCCCTTGACGTCCACGAAACGGCGTTCGCCGCGTTTTTGCGATAGGATTGTCTTCAGGAATAGTCCGCCGAATTGGAAATCGGCGCGAATACCGAAAAGAGTCTGTCCGCCACCGATCAAAGTATTGGAAACAGGAAGCGAAACGTTGCCAACCTCTACGAGCTTGATGATTTCGTCGTCCTCGCCCTCGTATCCGATTTTGAATTTGTTATTGAATTCGGTTTGAGTGCGAGTGTTCCAGTCGGTATTCAGTTTCAGTTTATCGCCAAGCTGCACGCTGGCATTAATCTTTATATCTTGGCTGAAAATCGGCGATGATTGAGTGGAACCGAAGGCCGATTCGGAACCCACGTTTTGCGAATCCCAACGCCATCCGGCCTTGACGACTGCCTCTCCCCTAACGTCGATTTTGATTTCCGGCTTGCCAAACAGGCCGATAACCGGATTCGGCGGTACGGGAATCGTGAGGCCAGTGGCCGTATTCATCATACGGCTCAGGTCGCCGCCTGTAAGGGCAGTACCCAAGTCGTAGTGGTATTCGAGCGAATCGCGAATCGACGATTGCATCGCATTTTTCCGATTGCCCAGATACGAATCGAGGTCAACCGAATACGGATAGTTCACGTTTGCCCCGCCGAAAGTTTCGGTACGGTAGAATTCTTTGCTCGTCGAGTCGTATTTATGCGATGTTTGGTAGTCTGGCGAGAGAGGGATGTTTTTGCGGTTGTACCGCGAATACTCCGAGTACGGAGACGTGTTCGATAGGATTCCGGAGTTGTTGAAATTTGATGAATCCTTATCGGTTGTGGGTTGCGGCGGCGGAGTGGCCTGCTGCGGCTGCGGAAGGAACAAAGACACAGGCAAAGGCATACCAAACAGAGTGATGAACCCCGGCCTTTCTGCATTGATCTGAGAAAAATTATTGAGTATCGAATTGCTTGTTCCGGCCAATCCAGAGAAGTGCAAAGCGTATAGCGCTATCTGTACCAGTACAAAAGTAATGATAATCGAAATGATGATTTTTATTTTTTTACCGCCCAATTTCAACCACACCATTTGTTTCAATACAAACTACAAATATAATAAAACATCTGCATTTAACCCGTCAAAATTTCTGGTCGGGACTAAAGCAAGTAAGTATTTATCATATTGTAACTTAAATTTATTCAACAAATCGTGTAAACAATGCGATATCAAACTCCAATAAATAATGAAGCCCAATATAACTCGAATAATTCAATTTTCAAAATAAACCGGACTTTTTTGCAAGAAATAATTCGGAAATCTTTGGCAAAATACAAACTCGCACCACCACTCGGGAGCGGTAGTGCGAGATATTTCAGTGCTTTAGGCCGGTTGCGCTTAGAGTTCGACAATCGTAACGCCGGAGCCGCCTTCGACCAAGTCGCCCAGACGGTACGAAACCACGGACGGATGCTCCGAAAGGAAATCGTGCACGGCTGCCCGCAATGCGCCTGTCCCCTTGCCGTGGATAATCGTAAGCATCGGGATATTGGCTACTAATGCGTGGGAAATGGCTTCGTCGATTTCGCGTATGGATTCCTCAGCCCTTTTGCCGCGCAAATCGATACGCGAAGCGCCGGAGAAGTCTATATAGTCGGCGTATGCTTTGCCCTCGGCCACTTTCTTCTTCGTGAGCGTAAGGCGTTTGTACGGAAGCCGGAACTTCAGCCCGTTGAATTCCACGAGCGCGGTCTTGGCTTTGTCGTCCGAGGAAACCACTGTACCCACGGTCGGGTCGGTGTCCAGCGTAACGCTATCGCCGGCGGCCAGCGAGGCAATCACGTCGGCCGGATCGGCCGGCTGCGGAGCCAGTTGCTCCACTTTTTTCTGGATTTGCTCTTTCCGCTCGTTGAATTCCCGTTTGATTTCGCCGACGGGTTTCTGAGCCTCGCGAATCTCGCGGATGGTTTTTTCGACGAGTGCATTCGATTGAGCCACGATTTCAGCAGCCTCGCGCCGAGCCTCGGCCACGATGTCTTGTTTCTTGGCCTTCAGCTCTTTGAGTTGTGCATTGAATTCATTGCGCGCCTTCTCGGCTTTGAGTTTCTCGGCCTCGGCTTCGTTCCGAAGTTTCTCGGCCTCGGATTTGAACCGCTGAAGCACGGCGATGCTCTCCTCGAGTTCCACTTGGCGCGTACCGATGTAGTTCTTCGCCCTGTCCAATACATTTTGCGGCAGCCCGAGAGATTCGGCAAGCGCGAAGGCATAGCTGTTGCCGGGCGTACCCTGAAGGAAGTTATAGGTCGGCTTCAGCTTCTCTGGGTCGAATTCGAGCGAGGCGTTTTCGATTTCGTCCCGCGTCAACGCATAACTCTTCAGCGATGATTGGTGAGTGGTCGCGATAAAGAACAGGTTCATGTTCAGGAAGCTGTCCAAGATGCCGGCCGCAAGCGCCGAACCCTCGTGCGGATCCGTCCCGGAGCCGATTTCGTCCACCAACACAAGCGAATCGTGCGAGCAGGCAGAGATTATGTCGCGCAGCTTAATGATTTCCGAGCTAAACGTACTCAAATCGTTTTCGATCGACTGGTGGTCGCCAATCGAACAAAAGATATTCCTGTAATCAGTTTTGAGTTCGCCCAAGGGGAAAATGCCGCTAAGTGCCATTGCGACACTCAATCCGATGCACTTCAGCGCGACAGTCTTACCGCCGGCGTTCGGGCCGGAAATCAGGTGGCCACGGCGCCCGGCGTCGAATTCTATCGAAAGTGGGACCACTCGCTTGATGCCCTTTGCGTGGGCAAGTATCGGATGGTGCACGGCGCGCATGTACAGCTCTTTCCTCGGGCTGACCTCGGGGCGCACGCCACCGAATTCGAGGGCATAGCGGGCACGGGCAATGAACGAATCAATTCGCGCAATCACTTCGATCGAGTGGAGGAACTCGCGGGCCGAATCGCCCACCTCTGCCGTCAGAGCCGAAAGGATTCGGTATATCTCGCGCTGCTCTTCGTTTTTAAGCATCGATACTTCGTTGTTCAGCTCAAAGATTTCCGTCGGCTCGAGGAATACTGTTTGGCCGGTTTGCGAGACTCCGTGGATGATACCCGGAATGTGCCTTTTGTGCTCGGCCTTGACGGGGATAACGAATCTGTCTTCGCGTATGGTTGCAAATTCCTCCATGACCATGTCCTCTTCGGCCACTTGGCGGAGGATTTTTTGCAAACGCGAGCGCAAATGGTTGGACTTGTCGAAAATGCTGCGGCGAATGCGGGACAATTCCCTCGATGCCGTGTCGCGCACCTCGCCGATGTCGTCGATTGCTTCGCCGATGTGTTTTTCGGTCATAATGCTCTCGTGCAGCTCGGTGGCCAGCCCCGAGAGCAGCGGAAAGCGTTCGTGGCGGCGGCTGAGGTAGCTTTTGATCAGACGGCTGCAACGCATGGCATCGCGGACGTTCAGCATTTCCGAGGTCGAGAGCACAGAATTCGCGATCAGCGATTTGTGCAATTGCGGGCGTACGTCGTGCAATCCCTCGAACGGGACAGGCTCGCCCTCCAGCTGGAGCCGCACCATTTCATCGACGAGCGAAAGTTCTTCGCCAATGAGTGAATAATCGGCGCACGGGTACAGCCGAGCGATGATTTCGCGCCCGAGTTCGGAGACAGCGTATTTCGAGATAAAAGATAAAACTTGCGAGAATTCAAGCTCTGCGAGCGATTCGCGCATTAAACTTTCTGACAATTCAATATTTTGATTCTGCATAGTATTTATTAAATTTATTAATTGCCACCGAGCATACTACGTACAGTCTGCTGTACAAGTTTCCCGTCGGCCTTCCCGGCGAGGGCTTTCATCGCAGCGCCCATCACCTTCCCCAGCCCGGACATATCGGTGGCACCGGTTTCGGTAATTACTTTTTTAACTTCTGCCTCCACTTCGGCCTGCGAGAGTTGTTTGGGCAGGAATTCTTCGATAATGGCAAGCTCTGCCTTTTCCTTGTCGGCCAGTTCGGGGCGGTTGGCTTGCAAATACATATCAATTGCGTCGCGGCGTTTCTTTGCGCCGTTTTGCAAAATCTTGAGTTCGTCTTGTTCGTTCATTTCGCGGTCTATGCCGGACTTTTGCAATTCGAGGATACCGGCGCGGATCGAGCGCAGCGTCTCCATGCGCACCTTGTCCCCGGCCTTGGTGGCGCTTTTAAGCTCTTCGTTGATTTTAATTTCCAAATTCATAATTGTCTCCCGTTTTCAAAAAAATAAGTCAACAAATTTACAATGAATTTAAGTATTGGCAAAAACGAATATTCGGCCATCAGAGGAAATGTGTGATTAGATTGATCGAAAGGAGCAAGTTGCAAGGAGAAAGTTGAAAGGGACAAGTAAGAATGTGGTGATGAGTTGATGTGGTGATAATAGTTGCAAGGAGAAAGTTGAAAGGGACAAGCTAGAATCTGTTGATTAGGTGATGTGGTGATGTGATGATTAGTTGATGTGATGATGTGGTGATGTGGCGATAATAGTTGCAAGGAGAAAGTTGAAAGGGACAAGCTAGAATCTGTTGATTAGCTAATGTGGTGATAATAGTTGCAAGGAGAAAGTTGAAAGGGACAAGTAAGAATCTGTTGATTAGGTGATGTGGTGATGTGATGATTAGTTGATGTGATGATGAGCTGATGTGGTGATAATAGTTGCAAGGAGAAAGTTGAAAGGGACAAGTAAGAATGTGGTGATGAGCTGATAAGATGATTGGCTCTCAAGAAAGTGGTACTACCATTCCAAATGGTAGTACCACTCTATCTCTATACATATCAAATATATACACAAGATATTCCCACCTTCAAGGTGTGGCATATCTTCCTACTTGCAACTTTTACCTTTCCACTTGCAACTATTTTATCTATTCTTTTTTCTCGGATTCTTCCTGCGGGCGCGGGTATTTGGTTTCGTTCAATTCGCGTATGGCGCGTTCGCGGGCGCTGTCGATCATTATTCGGAACTCTTCGAGATTCGCCGAGTATTCGTTGAAAGCTTCGAGGAACTCTTTCTCGCCTTCGTAGCCATGCTTTTCGTAGATCTTGGCCATCTCGTCGCGCAGCGCGTTCGAGTCGCTTATCATGTTCCGGGCAATAAACAAATCTCGATATGTATCGATAAATTTATCTTTGCTGCTCGTCCACAGCTTGGAGCAGGCCAATAAGGCCCAAACCATTAATACGATCGATATTGCTTTTTTCATTGTTATTCCCTAATTCCTTGTCTGTATTGACCGACATTGAATGTAGCCTATTGCTTTAGCATTTTTAGGAAAGGAGATGCCTCAAAAGCCTGCAAAACGTTTTCTTGTCATGTTGAACGAAGTGAAACATCCATATATTGCAATTACCTACGTATTAAAATGGATTCTTCACTTCGCTTGAGAATGACACTTTTGAGACAGCCCCTTGATTTTATCAAGAACTTTAGCACGGTGCCTCCGTGGCTCCATGCTTCCAAATTCGTTATTTTTTCAACAGCAACCGAGAAGATGCTTCCTCGATAAAACCTAAATCGCACATCGAGCAGGCCCGTAGCATCGTTTGTCCGGCTTTATTCCTCATCGCGGTTGGCTGCGCTGAGCCTTTCCCAGAGCATATTGACAAGGATTTCCGTGTTGAGGTGCATGACCGAGGAAATCATTACAATCGGCGTTTTCGGCTCGCCAAATTTCATTTTCTGCAGTTTGGCTTGAGTCTTCTCGTCCACGATGTCCGAGCGGCTGAAGCAGATCATTCTTTCTTTCTTCAGCATTTCGGGATTGTACTTTTTCAGCTCGTTCTTCAGAATTTTATAATCAGCCTTGGGGTCCGCACTGGCGGCGTCGAGCATGAAAAGCAGCACTCGGGTGCGCTCCACGTGGCGCAGGAATTGGTGGCCCAATCCTTTGCCGTCGCTGGCCCCTTCGATCAGCCCGGGGATATCCGCCACCGTGAAGCTCTTGCGGTCTTCGTAGCGAACCATCCCCAGATTCGGGACGAGCGTCGTAAATTCGTAATCAGCAATTTTCGGCTTGGCCGAAGAGATAACGGAAATCAGCGTGGATTTGCCGACGTTTGGCAACCCAACGATGCCGACGTCGGCGATCAGTTTCAATTCAAGTTCGATTTCGAATTCTTCGCCGGGCAGTCCTGGCGCGGCGTACCGAGGCGTCTGATTCGTCGGGGTGGTGTATTCGGCATTGCCCCAACCGCCTTTGCCGCCCTTTGCGACGATGAACGTCTCGCCGCGATCGGTCAGGTCGGCAATCAGTTCGTCGGTTTCCGAATTGCGAATGAGCGTCCCGCAAGGCACTTTGATAATGATGTCTTTGCCATCCCTTCCGGTACAGCGTTTTTTGCCTCCCGGTTCTCCATCCTCGGCGGAATAGTGGCGCAAATATCGGAAGTCCAAAAGTGTGTTCATGTGCGGGTCGGTTGCAATAATCACGTCGCCACCGCGGCCGCCATTGCCGCCGTCTGGCCCGCCCTTGGGGACTTTTTTCTCTCTTCGGAAGCTAACGTGTCCCGCACCGCCATTTCCCGACCTGATTTGGATTCGGGCTGTATCGATAAATTTCATTTCTATTCGGTATCTTTATTTTTGAATGCAATATTGAGCAAATCCTCGCTTATATCGTCATCGAAAACGATGAACCCGGATTCGTCCTCGGTGGACGATTGTGGAAGGTTCAGGAAATCGAGCGACGTGGAGGCGTTATTCATCTCTAAAATTTTGTCTTCTGTGGCCTCTCGCAGGCTGTCTTCGAGTTTTCGCCTTTCCTCTTCGCGGCGCATTTCGTCCACATCGATCGCACCGGAAAGAGTGTCCATGATCATGGAAAGCTTCTCGTCCTGCGATGGAGCGGTAGCAGTGGCCTCGCCAGTATCGGCGCTATCAGATTCGGCGCTAAGCCCCACCCCGCCGAACTGCGCGAGCAGGTCCGAAAGGTCGTCTTCTTCGCCAGCACTCTGCGATTGGGGTTCATTGTCGAACTGCGATTGGGGTTCATTGTCGAACTGCGATTGGGGTTCGCTTTCGTCAGCCCCGGCGGCCATAGCAAAATCAACAGCAGAATCGAAAGAATCCACATCGGGCTGTTCGTGGGAATCGAGAATATCGGTATCAAATCCTTCGGCCGCGCCGTCGAGATTCGGTTCATCGGCAACTGCTTCTTCTGGAACGACATCTTCGGACGTGGCGCCGGCCACGAATTGTAAGTCAAGTTCTTCGACTTCGCCCTCTTGTGTTGAAAATTCTTCGGCTGCTGCTTCAGTTTCGGGTTCAGATTCGGCATCGATTGCCTCATCGGCAACTTCAATTTCGGCGAGTTCGCCGTTCATATATTCTTCTGCGCCTCGGGCGTCTTCGGCTTCGAGTATGCCCAAATCCAGGGCATCGGCGCTGAGCAATTCCGCATCATCACCGATCGATTCGGCATCTGCGATTTCGCACTCGGAGGGCGATAGTATCGAATCCTCTATATCAGCGGAAATATCGTCTAACTCTTTTTCGAGTTCATCAATCTCGGAGACTGGATCATCGGCGTCAAAGTCTTCGGCTTCCAATTCATTTTCAGAATCCTGGAGCGGTTTCGGGAAAAATGATTCGGGCATTGCGCCCAGTCCGAAATTCGGCAATTCGTCCGTCGGATTGTGAGTCTGATTGAATCGCGCCAACTCGTCGGCCAGCGAGAACCCTGAAGACGGGGCGATTGGCAGCGCGGTTTCGGGCGTATAGTCCGGGCGGTCGGAATCCTCGATCGATGAATAAATGAAATCGGCCAAGAACCTGCGAGTTATCTCGGTTTCGCCGTTGCGAATGGCTTGCTTCAGTTTTTTGCTGAGGACAAATATTCCTTTGTCGTCGAAAAATATGGCCAAGGCAGCCGTCGGGATGGTGTCGGTTTCTTCGGGCGACATTTCACTATTGAAGAATCCAAACATCGGCTCTACGATTTCGAGGAATTCCTGAGGGGTAACGTTGAATATTTTCTCGTTGTCCACCTCGTCGATTATTTTCTCAAATTCGTTCACGGACATAATATCGTTGGACGAGCGCAGGAATTGGTTGCGTTCGACGTGGGCCACGAAGCCATCGGATATGTATTTATAATCGTTCAAATAGTTCAACCGAAGGATTATCTCGCGGTAGGGCTTGGTCGGTTCGCCGCGGAACACGAACCATTTCAGCGTGGTGCGGGGCCGCAGAAGCATATTGAGGCGAGTTTTGACGGCAGTTTTGAGAATTTTCGTAAGGTTGTCGTTCGTGAACCTGGCCTTAGCCGCGTAGAGCGAATCCAAATGCTGGAAGGCATAGATAAACTCTTCGTACGCGAAATCGAAGTTCGGATTCCCCACTCGCGCCATTTGCTGCTCATAGACCCACCAGTCCACCTCGGCGAGCAGGTAGGCACGCCACGGGCGCGAAATGGGAGCCATTCCGACAATATCGGTAATGTAGGCGAATCCGCCACCAAAAGCTATTTTGTCCATCAGGTCGATGAACACTCTATCGATGTGTTGCTCGAACATAATATTTCCAAATAAAAATCTGCCGAATTAACAGACAACGTACAAAATTACGGAAAAATCGGCTATTTATGATAAAAAATACTAATTGCCCTGGCGAGGGCAAGAGTATCAATTGCTGCCTCTTTTGTCAATTCTGCGCTGAGGAAATTTTCGCGAGGCACGAGCAGCCTCGGCGCAAACAAATTTACAATTAACAAAATTCTTCGCTTATAATTATATCGGATTTATTATTTTAATCTTGATTATAAGCGACAGGCCCAGCCCCGAGCGTCAATGCCCATGGGTTCGCCAAGGTGCCTGCAACAAGAATCGGTATAATAAATCGTGCCAGAAAATTCAGGGTGGCCATGGAATCTGAAAATCTATTGAAAATAACTGCAACGCGACTACGAAGCATAACGAACACCTGCCGCGTCAGCCTTTCGGACAGCAGCACGATCGAGCTGTCCATCGATTTGGTAGCGAAATACGCGCTGGCGAAGGGTCGGACCGTGACCCGCGACGAACTCGAATCGATCTGCCGCGAGCAGCGCATCCAGACCGTAAAATCCAAAGCGCTTGGCATCGTCAGCCGCCGCAGCCGGAGCGTGGAGGAATTGCGCGCCAAGCTGAAGGAAAAAGGGTACGAGACGGATGAAATCGATCTGGGAGTCGGGTTCCTGAAGGAATTCGGATACTTGGACGACGAAAAATATGCCACTGATTTCGCCCGGAACTACATCAAACGGAAACCATCCGGCGCCGCACGAGTGGAAATCGAGCTGAGGCGGCGAGGCATCGCTTCGGAGACAGCCAAACGCGCCTCCCGCGAAGCCCTTGGGGCAGTCGATGCCATAGAGCTGGCCATGGAGGCCGCGCAAAAGAAACTCCGCATGATCGGGCGCAAACCCTTCGAGAAACAGAAGCAGTCCCTAATCAACTTCCTTCGTGGCAAAGGTTTCGATTGGGACGTAATCCGCGAAACCGTCGGAAAAGTGCTTACGAAGTCCGAGGAGTGAGTTGGCAAGTTTTACCACAAGTATTCGCAATAATGCGATTTCTACACTATGGAGGCGAACCAATTTATCACATCTGTTTTCTGAAGGCTACATCAGCCGAGATCCAGGAATGGCAATTCGATGAAGAACGTGCACCCTTCGCCGAGCGTGCTTTCGGCATAAATACGCCCGCAATGCAGGTCTATGATTTGTTTAGCTATATAAAGTCCCAGCCCGGTCGAGGATTCGCCACCTGTCGGTTGCGCCGATAGCCTTTGGAACTTGCCGAAAAGTTGCGCCATGTCTTCCTCGCTCAGGCCAGGCCCGCTGTCTGTAACTTTGAAAACGACATTGTCGCCCTGCCTGTCGATCCTGACGGAAATCTTTCCGCCTTGGGGCGAGTATTTAATTGCGTTGCTCGCCAGGTTTTCAATTGCCTCGCGCAGTTTCAGTGCATCGCCATCGACGGTAAATTCGCAATTTTCCGCGAAGGAGTATTCGAGCAATTGGTTTTTGGCTTCAGCAGCGGTTTTGTTTTGGTAAACAATGGCCGAGACAATTTCCTCGAGGTCAAAGATTTGCTTGCGCAGTTGCATTCGCCCGGATTCGATCACGGAGGAATTCAGCAGTTCGATGATCAGATTCAGCATGTGTTGGGCTGTATCGTTGATTTGGCAGCACATTTCGCAGACGTCTTCGTCTTGGGCCAGCCCTGAAGAAATCTTCGACAGGCCGATTATCGTCCCGAGCGGATTTTTGAGGTCGTGGGCGGCAATGGACAGCATTTCGGTTTTCAAATCGTTAGCTTCCTTGAGCGCGCGCATTGTGATTTGGTTCAAAGTGGATTGCGCGAGAATTAGCGTGTACGTATCGAGTATTTTTGCGCGCCCTTTGTCGAAATCGACGATGATCGGGTCGTCGAAAAGCGATTTGGGCCTTTCCAAAGCAAGTTTGACGGCGTCTGTGATCAGCATCGAGGCAGGCAAGACCAAAGAATGGTTTGGCTCCAATATCTCGACAAGGAACCTGATGGCCCGATTGGAAAACAGTTCCAAACTGTACGGCCGGCTGAGCGTTTCGAAGAAAGCCCGCTTCGGGATAATGCACAGAGTTTTCCCGGATTCGTAAATAATCACGCCTGGAAGTGCTTTGTTCGATTTGAGAATTTGCTTGATGTCTGTAACGCTATCCTCGACGTCTGCCACCGCGTCGAAAAGTGGCAATTCACCAATGGTAGAGTTCAGGTGCAGCGTGTTGAGCATATTATCCAAAATATCAACTTCATTATCCATATTTATTCACCATTTTCAGCGATTACTGGGAATTCTATGATTATTGTCGTGCCTTCGTTTGGACATGATTCGACAGAGAACTTTCCACCGTTGAGTTCGGCGAGCAGCTTTGCGATGAACAGTCCCAGTCCCGTTCCCTGCTGTTCGTGTAGTTTGCGGTCGTATTGGTTGTATGCGGCAATGTTTCTAATCTGTTCTTTGCTCATCCCAAAGCCGCTGTCTTGGATACTAATCCTAAGGTTGCGGTCTATTATTCGCGAAGCGATTGATACTCTCGTGCCGGCCTCCGAGAATTTAATAGCATTATCGATCAGCTCGTAAATAATCTTATAGAAATGGTAAAAAGCAACACCGATGGAAGCGTTATCCAAATTGTTGGTAATATTATTACCGCGATCGGAGCGCGAAGAGAAATCAGCAATGATATCCAAAATGACTTCCTTTGGGTTTTCGAGCGAATCTTTTGGATTATAATCATTATCGTTTCGGCTTGCCATCATGGTTTGGATTTGCGAATACAGCAGGAAATTCTCGGTCAGGCGATGCAAGCGTTTGCCTTCGTCGTTGATTTCGCGTGCCATCTCGCCGATTTCGCCAATTTCGGATTTGCCGAGCGAGTCCCGTAGCGCGTATGTGCTGATAATATTCGAGTAGCCGAGGATGCCGCTAAGCGAAGTGCGAAATTCGTGCGGGAGAGCAGAGCTTATCCGATTTTTCAATTCGTTCATTCGCTCTTCGGTTTTCTTTTGGGCGTGGTCGTGTTTCGTAAAGAAGGATTTTATCCGAGCGCGAAGTATCGTCGCTGAAACCGGTTTGATAATGAAATCGTCGGCAAGGCAGTTTGAATGGGCGATCTCATCGATTTCATCGGCGTTCGAGGCCAGTAGGATAATCGGTATCGACGAGAGCGAGTCCACTTCTTTGAATTTATAGTAAGCGCCGAGCCTTTCGGAGGAGTCCATCATCGAATCGAGCAGTACCAGATCCGGTTGCAACCTTTCGGCGGCCTGCAATGCGGAACTGACCGTGCTGGCCGGGAAGGCCGAAAAGCCGTTGTGGTTCAAATTCTCCGTAATCGATTCGACTATAGCCGCATCATCGTCAAAAATCAGTATCGTCTTTTTCATTCATCAAATATAAAAACAACAAAAAACACATGGCAAAAATGGAGAAATAGTATGAATTGAGTTTGAAGCCACTGTGAATTTTCAGTTAAAGCAAGCCCCGATGCGCTATACCGGCGCATCTGGCCAGCGGAATGTACTCTTATGAGGTTGTTGATAAAGCATTTTCTGGAAGCAGTGGAGCTTGTACCGTTGTGGCATATCAAAGGCTTACGCTGGATCCGACACCCAATACCCTATACCCAATACCCCGTTCTTCCTAAATATTTGACTTTATCAAAAGTCTGTAAGGTTTTCCGCCGCACACTCTTTTGTTTGTCTCGCAAGAAAATCATTTTTTCATTTACTGAATTTTTCCGTATATTTGCTTTTTGGATTATTAGCTTTGGTTGATAATTATGAATTTATTTGGAAAATACGGAAAGAATCGAGAATTGCAGCTTGCGAAGGTAAGCCCGATACGCCCGCACGCTCCGAAAACTCGCGCAGCCAAAATAATCCAATTCAAACACTACCACACCGACGCGCCCATTTGATCAGGCGCACCACCCCAACCGGGGCCGCGCCAACGAACCCAAATCCTACGTTAAGAATTGAAGAATTCCTTGTAACGGTAATTAATTTTTTTATTATGGTTCGTTGACTTAATTTTGCTATTTCTTTGGAATATTATTATTTGATAAATTATCTAATTAACTTTATAAAAAAAAGGATATACAATGAAAAAAGATTTTCTGTCCGTATTGGACATGACTCGCGAGGAAATCCTCAAAACATTCGAAATCGCACGCGCAATGAAAGCAGACCGTCGCCAGTTTGCTAAAGCTCTCGAAGGCGAAGCCCTTGCCCTCATTTTCGAAAAACCCTCGCTCCGCACACGTACTTCGTTCGATATCGGTATCCAACAACTCGGCGGATACTCGCTCTATCTTTCGCCCGCAGAAATCAGCCTCGGCAAACGCGAATCAGTTTACGACGTTGCCAAAAACCTCGAACGCATGGTCCAAGGTATCATGATCCGTACATTCGGACACAACATCGTCGAAGACATGTCGAAATACGCCAAAGTGCCGATAATCAACGGTCTCACGGACTATTCGCACCCCTGCCAAGCAATGGCAGACTTCCTGACGATCCTCGAGACCAAAGGCTCGTTCGACGGACTGAAAGTTTGCTACGTTGGCGATGGCAATAACGTTGCCCACTCGCTTATGGATGCCGGCGCCCGCATTGGCGTGGACGTTACAGTTGCATGCCCGAAAGGCTTCGAACCGAACGCCAAAGCACTCGCCGACGCTCGCGAAGCAGCCAAAGCAACCGGCGCAAAAATCGAAGTGGTTTACGATCCGTTCGAAGGCGTCAAAGGCGCTGACGTAGTCTATACAGACTGCTGGGCATCAATGGGCCAGGAAGCCGAAGCCGAAGAACGCAAAAAAGTCTTCATGCCATTCCAAGTGAACCAAAAACTTATGGACGCAGCGAACAAAGAAGCAATGTTCATGCACTGCCTGCCCGCACACCGCGGCGAAGAGGTAACCGACGAAGTCATCGATGCACCGTATTCGTATGTCTTCCCCGAAGCAGAGAACAGACTCCACGCGCAAAAAGCCGTCATGTATCAATTGATGAAGAAATAATCCTTCGAACTTCTTTATTTGCTTGGAAAACAAGAAGAGTAGAAAGATGTCCGACACCTCGAAAGTGTCGGACATCTACTTTAGGAGTTGAATAAACATTTACTATAATTATCAGTTATCATTTAGAAATCAAAGCGAAATCAATATTTATGACAAATAAAACAGCATTAATTGCCGTCGGCGGAAACTCGCTGATCCGCGCCGGCGAAAGAGGTACAATCGAGGAGCAATCCGCAAATGCCCGCGCCACAGCCCACGCAATCGCACAAATGGTATCCAAGGGATGGACAGTAACCGTAACCCATGGCAACGGCCCGCAAGTGGGCGCGCAATTGCTTCGCTCCGAACGCGCATCGGCAGAGGTATATACTCACACCTTGGATATGTGCGTTGCCGCCACTCAAAGCGAAATTGGATACTTGCTACAAACCGCACTCGAGGACGAACTGAAGATGCTCGGCCAGAAGCGCGAAGTACTGGTGATCCCGACAATGGTGAAGGTCGATGCGAACGATCCCGCCTACAAGAAACCTGCAAAGCCCATCGGACCTTTCTATTCGAAAGAAGTCGCCGAGGAGAAAAAGGCGAGTCTCGGCTGGGACATCGTCGAGGACGCAGCCCGCGGATACCGCCGTGTAGTTCCTTCGCCGGAGCCGATGGAAGTGATGCAGTTGGATATTATCAAACGCATCATGGACATGGGAATCATCACAGTTGCCCTGGGCGGCGGCGGCATACCCGTCGTGGAAAAGGAAGGCAAAATCATAGGTTCCGAAGCGGTTATCGACAAAGACCGTTCGTCGGCATTGCTTGCTAACGGACTGGATGTGGATATGTTTATCATTTCGACCGATGCCGACCAAGTCTATGTGGACTACAAAAAGCCGACTCAGCGCGGACTGCGCAATGCAACCGTGGACGAATTGGACAAGCTTGCCGCCGAAGGGCAATTCCCCGCCGGCAGTATGGGGCCGAAGATTCAATCCGCTGTACGGTTCATTCGCAATGGCGGGAAAAAATGTATCATCACATCCTACGAACACTTGATGGACGCCCTCGAAGGCAAAGCAGGCACGCACATCACGGCGTAATTCGTCAGGCTTGTAATGGATGATTGAAGTAACTGAAAAATCAATTTCAGCAAGAGTTGCCAAGCCAAATCAATTTGATATAATCGTATGAATAATATCTGTTTAGAAATACTTGAAGACAAATTGATAACCAACCTTGATTATCAATTTCTAATCGAGAATAAGGCTTATTTTCCTCATAACAATGCGTATTATTTAGTATGCTTTGTAGAGGCTCTGAATTATTTGATAGATAAAGAAAAATCATTTAATTCTATAGACGAAGCATTAATTTCTATTTCTGAAATGGCAACTCAGCTCTATCACAACGTCAATATTTCAACAATTTTTGAAAATGAGTTATTTGAATTGGATTGAACAATAGTTTTTGATCGGATCGGAATAGACCAGTCGGAACATGCAATCAAGGCTACTGAAAGGAAGCTCGGATCGCTCACCGGCGATTTATTTAATCCCAAGCCGGAATTCGCAAAAATTGATTTGCAAAATTCACTCAAAGAGTATTAACTTGCCGGCAGGAAAAATACACAATTGACAGCAATGGAAAACTCGCAGACAACAAACGAAGAAATGAAAAGGCTAATCACCGAAGCCATTCGCGCGAACACTTCGCAAGATTTCTCTGTGTATTTGTTCGGATCGAGAGCGCGCGGGGATAACCAGCCCGACAGCGATTACGACTTCCTGGTTGTCTTGGACGACGACCTCGATTGGAAATCGAAATCGGACATTTCCAAAACCATAAGGGTGCTGCTTGCCAAAAATCTTTGTGGCAATGGAGACTATTTCGGGTCAGACATCATTGTGAAATCTGCAAATGAATATGAAAATACCGGAGAAGGTACTTTCCTTTATGCAATCAAGCAGGAGTGTATTCGGCTATGAGCGAAAGAGTATCTAATACAAAGAAATTGAATTCTTGTACATCTTTCCTTTCAACATTGCGCTGCCCTTGAAAAATAAAGTGGCAGTCGCCACCTATCGATTCATTGAATCGAAGATAACTGAAAAAGAAAATTTATCACTATTCTAAGAATATAAAATGAAACTCAACCACGTACTAGAATCTCAACAATTCACCGTGCCGATCCTTATGGAACTCTTCGAGCGCACCGAATTGATGAAAAAAGTTGTCGCCCGCGGTGGCACAAAAGATTTCGACCGCAAGATAATGGCAAATCTTTTCTACCAACCGTCCACACGTACTCGCTTCTCGTTCGAATCGGCAATGCACCGCCTGGGCGGACGTGTGCTCTCGACAGAACAGGCACACGAGTTTTCGTCCGAAATGGGCGGTGGCGGATTGGAAGACACTATCAAAATCATGTCCAATTACTGTGACGTGATTGTACTGCGCCACACCGAAGCCGGCGGAGCCAAACGAGCGGCCAAGGTCTCGCCCGTGCCGATTATCAACGCCGGAGACGGCGCCGGCGGCCAGCACCCCACCCAGGCCCTCTTGGACCTCTATACCATTTACAACGAATGCCACACTCTGAACGGCGTTTCCGTTGCGATTATCGGCGATTTGGACAACGGCCGCACGGCCCATTCGCTCGCCTACCTGCTCTCGAAATTCGACCGTGTCAAAATGTACTTCGTAGCCCCTGATAATATGCAGATGAAACAAGACATCCTCGACCACCTCGAAGAACACAGAGTTTGGTTCAAATGCGTTTCGTCCATCGAAGATGTGATCGACCGAGTGGATGTCGTCTATCAGACCCGTATCCCCAAAGGTGCGATCGACTCATCGACCGATCTGAAAGCATTCAATATCGATTCGGACGTGCTCCAGAAAATGAAATACAACTCGATCATTCTGCACCCGCTCCCGCGCACAATCGAAATCAGCCACGACGTGGACCAAGACCCACGCGCCGCCTATTTCCGCCAAGTGAAAAACGGCCTCTACGTGCGTATGGCACTGCTCTCGATGATTTTCGAGGACTAAGAGGAAAACTCTAATTTCAAATCCCGGTTCTCAACGCAAAGAATCGGGATTTGTTGTATATGGATGCGTTTGATATGGCAATGTGTATCGACCCATTGCCAGAAATCGCAGCAAGCCATTGAAATATCTGTAAATCCCCCAACCCCCTTTGCCAAAGGGGGCTTAGGGAAAGTATGTGCTAATACATTGATAATATTAAAGATATGGCATGCATCGAACCCACGAGTTAACCCGTGGAATGGCACCGTGTTACTTTTTCAACAGTCTCTTAGAATTCTTCAAGAAAATGTAATAGTTGCGAATTGATACCGCGCGAGCGGTTGTTGTATTGTAGCAGTTGAGTCCCCCACGCAAATCATACCGCATAGCGGTTGTTATATAAAACATTCGCTACGCGAAATCCTGCGAAAAAATCAATAAATATACTACAATACAACATCCGCTACGCGGTAAAATATCATTTTCTTTTTTTAACAACTCGTACAAAATGGTATTTGATGCAGTACCCATACAATGTGTTATAGGGCCAACTCGTAATAATGAATATGGGAAATATTTGGAGATCTGATCATGTTCGACTTTCGCCTTAGAGTTTTCTACTCGGTTGCCAAAAGGCTTAATTTTACCAAGGCTGCCACTGAGCTTTGCATCACCCAGCCGGCCGTTTCGAAACACATACACGAGATAGAAAGCCACTTCAAAGTGCAACTTTTCGATAGGAATGGCAGCCGAATCCGACTCACCGAAGCCGGCGAAGTGCTACTGAGATACTGCGTGAAGATCTTCGAGATGTACGACCGGCTCGAGTTCGATCTGAATTCATTTGCCAATTCCTTCGGCGGAAGGCTTCGAATTGGGGCGAGCACGACAATTGCGCAATATTTGCTCCCTCCGCTGCTGGCAGACTTTCATCAGAGCTACAAAGACATTCGCATCGAAATGTCAATAAACAATACCGAGCAAATTGAAGCGGCTCTTTTGAATGGCGACGCGGACTTAGGAGTTGTCGAGGGTCAGTCCAAGAATCCACTTTTCCAATACACGGAATTTGTGGAAGACAGAATTGTGCCGGTTGCTGCGCGCAGCAATGGCCTCGGGCTGGGGGAAACTATGACCACAGACGATTTGCTCTCCGTGCCGATACTGCTGCGCGAACCTGGATCGGGTACTTTGGAAGTGATTGCCCATGCCCTGAAAGCCCACGGGCTAAAGCTTTCGGATCTGAATTGCGAAATGCAGCTGGGCAGCACCGTAAGCCTGAAATCGTACCTGATGCACTCCGATTGCATTGCACTGCTGTCAATTCATTCGATACAAAGAGAATTGAAGAATAATGAACTCCGAATTATTACCATAGAAAACTTGACCATCGACAGGTGCTTCCACTTCATCAGGAAATATGGCGACACCAACAGCATATCCCAACTCTTCATCGATTACGCGAAGAGCTATAACTTTAAGTAATCGGCTATAAATTACTACGATTTAGTTTTTGCCTGTGTTTATCTTAATTTTGCGAATAGTATTTGTTTCATTGATAAGATACAGTTATGATTCGCAATATTATACAAAACAATTCGCTCCACAGAGTGCTATATATTGGCGTGGCAATTTTGTGCCTTATGCCATTTGTTTCTGCTCCAATTGCTCTCTTCGCCGGGCTTGCTGTTGCCTTCACCGTCGGGGCGCCATTTGGGAAGTTCAATAAATGGGCATCGAAATACCTTCTCCAATTATCCGTAGTCGGGCTGGGGTTCGGCATGAATTTAACCGAATCGGTTCAAACAGGCCGCGAAGGAATGATTTCCACGCTGGTAACTGTCTCCGGGGTCATGCTTGCCGGGCTGTTCATCGGCAAGAAGTTAGGCATTGGGAAAATACCATCCTACCTAATAGCATCGGGCACGGCAATTTGCGGCGGAAGTGCCATCGCGGCCGTTGGGCCAATCGCCAAGGCAAACGAGAGCGAAATGTCCGTTTCGTTGGCAGTCGTTTTCGTTCTAAATGCAATTGCATTGTTCATATTCCCACTGATTGGGCATCTGGCACAGCTTTCCGAGCAACAGTTTGGGCTGTGGTCAGCGATTGCAATCCACGACACCAGTTCGGTGGTTGGGGCCAGCTCGGTTTACGGAATGCAAGCGCTACAGATTGCTACGATGGTGAAGCTCACTCGGGCCTTGTGGATTATTCCGCTTTCGTTTGTATCGATTCTCATTTTCAAGGCGAAAGGTTCGAAGATTTCAATCCCGTGGTTCATTCTCTTCTTCCTGCTCGCAATGATTGCCAATACGTACATTGGTTTCGACGGTGGCATCACGAGTTTCGTGGTCGGATCCGCGAGGAAGCTGCTGACGCTCACGTTGTTTTTTATCGGTGCCGGCCTTACTCGCGAAGGGCTAAAGACAGTCGGCATCCGCCCGTTAGTGTTGGGAATACTGCTCTGGATATTGATCGGAACTGTTAGCTTCGGCACGATTTATTTTGCAGGATGATTAGTTGATGTGGTGATGTGATAATGTGATGATGTGGTGATTACTTTTTTCTATAAGGGGCATGGCATGCCGTGCCCTTTTTTCTTGAAGCCTGCCAGATAGAGAACTCATCCGATGATTAGCAACGTATAATGTTAAATACAAAAGCGTACATATTGTCATCGGATGAGTATTGGACTTTCAATGTAGGGGCGGGTTCGGAATCCGGCCGAGGATAAGCTGATGTGGTGATGAGCTGATGTGATGATTAGTTGCAAGTGGAAAGGTAAAAGTAGCAAGTCAAATCAACTTAGAAGAGTACATGTACTGTCCTAAATAGAGTTGACTTTTTGAATTTAGAATACAAATTAAAAAAG
>CAZSWR010000042.1:0-29018 GCA_964610885.1 uncultured Hyphomicrobiales bacterium
CGCTTGACGGAGATTCCCAGAATAAAGTTCGCGGCCAGGAAGTCATTGGTTTGAAGAAGATTGCAGAAGAATACAGCGGCACGGACGCGGGCAAAACTGCGGCACTTTTTGCCGGAAACTGCTATCTTGGAATGTTTGATTACAAGAGCGCCGTAAAATATTTTGAAATGGCTGCCAAGAGCGAATCGGATTTGGTTAAAGAAGGCGCAAACGCCGGCCTCGGCGCGTGTTCGTCTGAAGATAACAAACTCGATGACGCCGTCAAATACTACGAAAAAGCATCGACGCTGGCCATAACCCCAGCCGAGAAACAAAGATACATGCTCTATGCCGGTCTCGTTTACGAGAAGAAAAACGACAAAGAGAAAGCAGAAAAATTCTTTAGAGAGATTATTAATGACATGCAAAGGACAGAATTTACAGGTATGGCGAAAGCCGGACTGACACGTCTTGGCATGATAATTGACTAACTACCAATAAGTGTATGTGAAATATAGATTATACATAATAAATGTTTAACACTAAATATTAATTTTATGGAGGTATTATGCATCGATTGTTTCGTTTAAGTATTCTGGTTGCCTTGCTATGCATCCTCGGCCTACGGACGAGTAATGCGCAGACGCCAGTCGAACTCTCCGGCGGCGTGCCCGCTAGCGAGGTCCGGGTGCTACTATATGACCCGATGAGAAGCTACTATGTAGCCGGCGATTTCGACATCTATGGCACTCTGATCATCGAACCAGGTGTAACGCTTTACTTTAATGCAGATTCACGCATTAAAGTCGAAGCAGGCGGTAGGTTTATCGCCGACGGACAAGCAAAAGCTACCTATTTGGCAGCTCCGGACGGTTTCGTGCCCGTTCGTAACAATCCTGAACTCAACCCCAACGGTTGGCTCGGCTATGGCGATCTCGAATATTTTCTTTATTCGTCCGAAACAGCCAAAACATTGACAACAAACACGGTCCGCGACCTTACGATCCACCGCGACAAAGTCAATGAAATCTTCAATGTTACATTGAACAAATCCACACGCGCTTTGAAAAACGTAAATGGCGGCTCGGCAAACGAAGTCCAAATTTCGTTCGAACAAGCAATCGTTTACGAAGCAGCAGGAATTAAAGCAATTGACCCTACAGATCCTACTAATTACAAAAACAGCAATCCCTGGACAAGAAACTCGGGCAACTCGGACGTAGTTCGCTCGGTTAACTTCAGCCCCGAAAGAATTCGCTTTATTGGTAAACCCGTCCTCAATGGTTATTCGAAGGAATGGGGACACATCGTTGTCCTCCCCGGCGCCAAAGCAGCATTCTTCCGCGATTGCGATTTTGAAAAATTCAAAAAAGATACAACAGTTGATAACAAAGCATATTACGCAGCAATCGCCGGCAAAACAGCCGCAGAAGTTAAAGCAATCAACGCAGCCATGCTCAAAATGTCCAATGGCGGTGGTGGTGCAATCACAACCTTCAGCTCGCGTACATGGGTCCTTAACTCGACATTTACACAAAACTTTGCTCGCCACAACGGTGGTGCCCTCCAGATCCTCCAAACACCTGAAGGCTTCCCCGTACCGAACAAAGCAGTCGGTTTCTATCCCGCAACAAAGAACCCGAACCTTACAGACAGATTCGGAAATATCAGCACAATTAATAATAAGGTTAAAGCAATCGACTTTATCGACGAAGCAGCTTCGATGCCCGAATGGACTGACGCAGAACGCCAGTGCTATGACGATGCTCGTACAGCTCTCTTCCTCGGCCGCTTCAGAAACCTTGAATTCACAAACAATACAGTCCAACTTGCAAACTTCGGAAGAAAAACAATTGGCTCGATTGTTTATGTTGATGAACTTACAGAAGAAGATGCATTTGTTCGCTCATTAGTATGGCGTAACCAAGCATTTGGTGGCGCTATCTACATCTCCGGCGCAGAAAACAACGTTATTAAAGACGAAGTTTTGGTCGGTTTCGGCGTTAACAACAGCATCAATGCAGATGGCCAACTCAAAACCTTCCCCACAGCAGATAGATTCTTTGCAACAGGGAATAAAGCACTCAACTATCAAAATTCGGCAATGTCGAAAGGTGCCCGTGGCGGCGCAATCTACGTTGGCGAAAATACATCGCTTATCGTCGATGGTACACTTACAAACAACGAAGCATCCGCTCCCCGCTACGAAGCAGTTACACTTGGCTATGCCAAAGGTGCACTTGCATTCGGTGGCGCTATCTACCAAGCACAATCGATCGGCGAACTCGGTATCCGTGGCGCAATCGACAACCCCACAGAATTCAGTGGAAACAAAGCAGGTATGGGCGGCGCTATCTTCGTTGCCTCGAACCAAGACACACGCCCCAGACTTTCACCTATGATCGGTGGATCTGATGCAACACTCAACACACGCGATTATGGCGTCAATGTTAAATTTGAAAACAACTCTGCTATCGCAGCCGGTGGTGCCATCTATACAAACCGTAACATGGCAATCCATGGCGCAGGCGGCGTTGCAAACGACGTGCTTCTCAGCTACAGCGGCCTGAATCGCGTCCAATTCAAAAACAATGCAGCCGGTTATGCCGGTGGCGCAATCGACGTTAACCTTCCCGCTATCATGGCCGACAAAGCAGTAAACCACCGCGATGTTCACATCGTCCGTGCAATCTTCGAAGGCAACAAAGTTGGCGAAGGCATCACAGATTACGCAAACGTTAGCCAAATCCGTGGCGGCGGCGCTATCTACTCGGTTTTCGCAGACATTAACATGGTTAAAGCTGCAGAATTCCTCAAAAACACAGTTTACAATGCAAACGGTGCAGCTATCGCAATGGTTAGCCCCAGCACTGCAACAAAGAGATACTTCGCAACAGACCTCGATAACGTAACTTTCGATGCAAACGGCGCAGCTATCGCAATGGATAGAAGAAATGACATCTTTACATTTAACTCGAACGTTTTCGCTCCCGATGTTAAGATGCTCACCCGCTTCCTCGAAAACAAAGCAATCGTTAGCGATGAATACAGAGATACACTCATGGGTTCGGGTACGACACAAATCGGCGTCGGTACACTGATCACACCCTCGAACCTCTATGGTATCGCATTCAGAACAAACAACAATGGCGTGGTCGTCGGCCAAGGCTCGACAATCATCCGCCTCACACAAAACCCCAACGGTTGGGATTGGCAATACAAAAACTGGTCAAACAACACAGTTGACCTCTATGACGTTACATACGTAACACCCCAAATCCTCGTCGCAGTTGGTACAAACGGTATCATCCTCAAATCGACAGATGACGGTATTACCTGGGCAGCCAAAAAACAACCCGTTAACACATATCACCTCAATAGTGTTCAATTCCTTTCGAACACAACAGGTTATACAGTCGGTACAAACGGTACAATCTTGAAAACAGTTGATGCCGGCGAAACATGGACAAGCGTAAGCGTCAATGGCCTTTCGACCACAGACCTCGCAAGTGTTTACTTCGCATCGAACAACCTTGGTTTCATCGTTGGTAAAAATGGTACAGCACTCCGCACAGCCGATGCCGGCGCAACTTGGTTGCAAATTGGCCTCGGAACAATTTCGGTTAACCTGAAAGGCGTTTCGTTCGTTAATATTAACGAAGGTTACATCGCAGGCGAATTTGGAGCAATCCTGAAAACAACCGATGGCGGCCTTGTTTGGAACTATGACTACTCAAATACAGCACTCAGCCTGAACCGCGTTGTTATTCCCCCGGCAAACCCGAACGGAATCGCAATTGGTTCGACAGGTACAGTACTCAGAAAAGAAAATGGCACATGGACAACAGTTGCCAGCTTCACAACAAAGAACCTCAACGACGTTATGTTCCCCTTCGGCAACAATGGCTTTATCGCCGCCGATAACGGACACATCTTCTCGACAACAGACGGTGGCCAAACATGGGAACAAATCCGTCCCGCAGACCTTAGCGTTATTGACGTGAAACGTTGGCACCCCGAACCCTCGGTTACATTGCCCGAAAATGGCGTTGGCCTTGGTGGTGCAATCTATGTGCTCGACAAACAAGAATATTCAAGAATCGCAAGAACAGATTCGATTCTCTTTAACCGCGTACGTTTCCAAGAAAACGAAGCATTCTCTGGCGCAGCTGTCTATTCGGACAACTTCAACCTGAGCCTTAACTTCGAACGTTCACTTATCAACAAAAACGTTGCTACATCGACAGTCGGACAAGAACAAAACGTTATCCGCGGCGCAATGTACTCGGCAGATAATCAAATCCATAACCTTGCATCGAGCGATTTGGCCGGCGCAATTATCTATGGTGAAATGAACGGACCGCTTCCCACATGGACATACTCAGTTGCAGCAAACTCGATCTATGACAACACTGCACGCTTCATCGTAAGAATCCCCGATGCACCGAATACAAAAGGTATCCTTGCAGGAACAACCGGTATCGGTTTTTCTGGCGCAGATTCACTCGGTGGCAACTACTGGGGCAAAACAGAAGCAAACGTTGGTATCAGCTATGCAAATGGCGATTATGCCAATACACTTAAAGAAACATTCTACGTCGAAACAGACCAAACAACAACACTCGAGTTCTTGAAGAACCCGACTGTCGGCCGTACGAAATCGTTGGCACTCCAACAAGGCCCCTTCGAATCGATCGGCAAATACGCATACAATGCAATTCCGATGCAGAATGGTGCAAACGAAAACACACCCGATACACAAAACAGTATTCCTGAAAAACTTTTGATGAGCGGACACGTTTACGATATGTACGACAAAGGTACAGATATCAAGATCGCAGACTACTCGAACAGAAGAATGTGCCCGATCGAGGACTTCTCAGTCGGTATGCTCCGCAACATCCAGAAATACAACAACCTTGCAAAACCCTCTGATGGCAAATACATCAAGAGATGGCTCCGCGATCCTTTCTTCGTCGAAGCTACAGAAACAAACTTCCTTGGCTTCTTCCAAGACGAATTCCTTCCCGATACAGCCGGCAATCTCTATCACCCGATTGGATATCCTCTGTACTTGGAAGCAAAAGCTGACTATACAGGTTCTGCAGACGTCTCGAACGACGACGCAAGAATGCTCAACGAAACAGTTTACTTCGTTATCAACGAAACAACTGGCGACTTTATCCGCGTTAACATGAAACAAGTTGACGAAGCCGCAAAGAAGACAACCTTCCGCGCAAGAGTCGAACTCGTTCCCGATGAAACAAACCGTAATGCAGATTCGAAGATCAGACGCTCGAACGAAGGCCTCCTGAACCTCGGCGTTGGCTCGGAATTGCTTACTGCTCTCTATCGCAATGCCTTCAACGAAGACAAAGCAACACTTCTCGGCCGCCGCTACGAAGCAGCGAAGAACCTTTTGGGCGCAAACCCGAACCTCTTCTCGAACCGCCCCGACCTTCCGGCCAACAACCAAGGTACAGCAACATTCTATGCAGGCGAACGCTACAGAGCACTTCCCGTTAACGTTGGCGATAGAGTTAGCGTTATCTCGAGAACCATGCTTTGGAGAGAAGGATACAAAAACGCATACGACGGAAGACTTGAATTCACAATCGGTGAATCAATCAATCCTCCCGAATTTACAGGTAACATCGTTGACCTCCAAAACGTATCGAACCCGAAATTCCGTAACGTTATCCAAGTTACAGAAGATCGCGAATACCCCGTTGACTTGGGTGTCTATTCGGATAAAGGTACAGCAGCCGGCCGCGATTCAATTCTTTCGGTTACAGCAATCGACAGAAACCATTTCTACAATCCCGCATCGTTCTCTAGCCCAGACAAATATTCACGCCTTGCTTATGATATTCAATACGGTGAAAACTCCGGCCTTTCGCGCTGGTTGCGCTGGGACGATTTCAAAGTTACAACCGATGGCACAACCAACGTCAAAGATGGCGCAGAAGGTTACGAAGTACTTCGTGGCAAACCGCTCAATCCTTGGATTGTCCCCGGTGGCGAAAAAGTTACAATTAGAGTTGAAAACTTCCCACCACATTGGAGAGTTATCGATTCATTGAAGAAATACAATGACCCGGCACTTACGCCCGACATCATTGCAGCACTCTTCCCGATCTATCCTCAATACATGCACGCATGGGTCTATGACAACCAGCTTGCACGCTATTTGCAACAGGATACAATCGACGTAGCTTCGAAATACCAAAGCAGATACGACTTCACACTCTTCGTTGTCGATAGCGCCCCCAGATTTATCGAATACAACGAACCAGAAACACAAGTAACAATGAGAATGAACACAGACGGTTCGGAAGTCAAAGATTACGTTAAATATACACCCAGCGTTTATACAGCAGGCGTATATCCTCTTAATCCCGACAATCCGGATCAAGGATTCAAACTCGTTGCAAACGTAACAGATAAACTCAGATTCCAAGTTGATTACAATACAAACGACGAAATCGAAGACGCATTCGCAACAACATGGGATGCAACAATTGGCAAAACCAATATCTGGGACTTCCCGTACGGACGTACAGCATATGGCTTTAGCAATACTTCGATCAACAAAGGCGACATCATCGTTATCGATACAAGCGATATCGTTTGGAGAGGCAATGACCAGAAAGTTATGAACCAGGTAAGACCTTCGTGGATGGACAAAAAATACATGTTCCTCTATGGCCAAGAAGATAATCGTGACCTCACAGGTGGCGAAGAACTTATCAAAACTGGTAAACTCAACATTCGTATCCCCAAAGATGAAGCTTACACACTTCTTACGCCCACAGTCCAAGTCAATAACACAATGATTACAGATACAGTATTTGCTATCATTGCAAACGACGGACACGGCAAGATTGCATCGAAACAACTCCCCGTATTCATCAACTTTGCACCGAGCATCACAACAACATCTCTTCCCGATGCAATGGAAGATTTTGAATACAATGATACAAAAGTTCCTAACCAAATGATTGACTCTTCGAAGATCGTTAAAGTCTATGACCCGAACTTCGAACAGAAACACCACTACGAACTCATCTATGCTGGCGACGTCCGTGACTCAATTGCAAAGGATCCTTACTATCCCGAAGCAGGTTCATGGAAATTGGAAGGCCTGAAGACAACACCGCAATGGCTCAAGATCAACCCGATTAGCGGCTTGCTCTATGGCACACCCGGACTCCAGGATGCACCTAAAGATGAAAAAGTAACAGTAGTCGTTTGGGACGTTATCAACCGCGGTGGAGACACAGGCGATGAATATGTTCTCTCTGACCTTAAAGTATTTGACCTTAAAGTTATTTCAGTGAACCATAATCCTTCGCTCAGCGATATTCCTCCTGTGAAATGCGTCGAAAAGGGACAACCCTACGAGCAAATTATCAGCGCAAACGATATCGATCTGCTCCGCAAAGTTGCAGATGCAAAAGAAGTACTTTCACTTACAGTTAAACCTTCAACACTGACAATCGAACCTTCGACAATCAATGGCGGTATCGACGTCAGCAAAGTTGATGTGAAGATTTCAGCAACATCGCTTAACCTTACACCAGACCCAACAGATAACAAAGTTACTGTTACAGTCTATATCACAGATAAAGCAGGCGTTGCCGACTCGATCAAATACAAACTTCAATATTCGGATCCCACACGTTTCGTCTGCCCGTTGCTCGTAACATCGGCAAGAGGCGAACAACAAATGCTCGAATGGGGTACCGCAGACTTCGCAACAACAGGTTTCGCAGATGACGGCGCACCCGAAGGCATGATCGATAGCAACTATTGCGAAACAGAAATTCCTCCGAAACCTTTCCAAGATGTGTTCGACGTTCGTTGGAGAATCATCAACAAACAAGGTCTCTTGAGAAATATCTATCCTACAGCAATTACAGGACAATCGGACGTAGTCAAAACACGTGATTACCAAGCCGAAATCGAAACAAATAAAGACGCTTTGAGATACCCGATCAGAGTCCAATGGGATGCAAGAAACATTCCTGACGTTACAGATAACGTGAAGAACCCCGCCGGCTCCACATGGTACATCATGGACCTTATGTCGTCGCAAGGAAATAAATTCCTCTACAACATGAAGACAGGTGCAGGCAAATCAGGTATCAGCTCGAACGTTGCAGCAATCAATATTAACGGAACACAAATGGAATTGGAATTGCGCTCTACCTCGCTTACAGGCTTCGCAATCTTCTATGACATGTACTCGCCCGTCAATAACGATGCTACATTCACAACGAGAATTCAATCAGTTACACCGAACCCCGTTGAAAATTCAGCAATGATTAAATTCAGCGTCGCACATGACTCTAATGTTAAGATTGACGTAATCGACAACCTCGGAAACGTAGTTAAAGTTATTGCATCCGAATTCGAATCCGGAATCGGTAGCTATGACCTGCCCTTCGACGCCTCGACACTTTCGAGCGGAACATACACCGTCAGAATGACAGCAGGCAACGAGGTTACAACTTATCAAATGGTCATTGTAAAATAATATTATGAATTGCCCGATAGGCTAACCCCGACAAAAAGGGGTTAGCCGAAAGGCGATGAAGAAGAAAATAACAATAATTAAAAATATGGAGATAAGTATGAAACGTTATTTAACAAAAGCTGTCGGAGTTGCGATACTGATGTTCATTGCACTTTCCGTACAGCCGTCCCAGGCGCAGGTGTATCTGGACTTTGGTACGATTAAAAGCGTACAAAGCGAAACATATACACCCCTCACCGGCGCGACAATAATCCTTCCAAACGATTTTAAGCTTGGAACTGACATTAATGGCCAACCGAAAGCTGACCGCGACAATGGTTATTACAAGCTTACAGTGCCAACTGGTTTCCAATTTGAATATAACGGCGAATTGGTATCACAAATCTGGATCTGTGTGAATGGTTTTATCACATTCAAACAACCGGAAATGACACCTGCAATTTTCAACGATCGCCTCTTCGCACGCGATGATGGCTATCCCCAAGACGTGATTGCTCCCTACTGGGGCGACCACTACTATGCCGATGGCGATGACGTTAGCAAAGGATATGTCCCCGGACAGATTGCCTACAAATTTGCAAACGACATGTCTTCACTCACAATCGAGTGGAAAAACCTCAATATCAACCTTCAGAACCTGTACCCGAGACCCGAAACAAACGTTCCGAAAAGCTCGGCCAGCTTCCAGGTTATCCTGAAAAAATCGACAAACAATCAAACAGCCCAAGGCGATATTGAATTTGCTTATGGCCTCACATCCGGCGATCCGAACGCATCGCGTTTGCAAAATGCAGCAATCGGTATCCGTGGCGAAGTCGGCGATTACCTTAACGGACTTATTTTCGAAGGCAATCCCCTTGGATTGAACCCCGCATATGCAAAAACCTTTACAAACAAATCCTCAGACTGGCAACCCTCGGGCGGTACGGACTGGAGAATCGTTTTCAAAGCAATCCAAAGGTTCTACTTGACAGATAACTGGGGCGATGGAGACGTTGACCTTTCGCATGCTTCAATCGGCAAACATTATGGCTTGCCCCAAAATCAATTTGTTACCCCCGAAGACGAAAGAATGATCCTCAATTCAATCGCAACGGGCGACACACTTGATCCCGCTCGCCGCCGCCAAGCATACCACGGCGACGTGAACCACAACGGACGTTACTACTACAATGCCCAAGGCGTTAAAGTTAACATCCCCCTGAAAGACATGATCTACACAGACCATATCAACGTAGCACCTTACAATGCAATCGAGAAACAAATCCGTTTCGAAGTTACAGAATACGATGCCGCACTTATCATGCACTACCGCTCGGCCGGTATCCTCGAATTGCCTTGGCTTTTGGATACAATTCCTGTTTATGGAAAAGTTTCTACAAAGACAGCCGACGCACTCGTAATGGGCGAAGCATCGAGACTCAGCGAAAACGAATATCGTTTCCCGCTCTACCTCAATGGCTCGTTCAACGGCCCCGTTGCATTCAGCTTCTCGAGCGACGTGGAAATCGTTAACATCGAAAGAAATATCGATAACGCAAACTCGAAATCAAGCTTCTCGGCAAACAAAGGCGTTTATGCAGCAGTCGGAAATTTCGTTGCTCAAGCTCCCGTTTGCTACGTAACTGTTAAATCAGGTATCGTAAACCTTACGAACGTTAGATTGAACGATAACGAAGTTGCATCGATGAGCGGTAACTTTACCAGCACCGAACAACCCGTTTCCGGAATCAATACAGTTGTTTGCGCACCGAACGTAGTTAGCTCGTCGGCAACATTCACAATGAATGTGGCAACGGCAGGCGAATACAATATTGCAATCTATGATGCAATCGGCAACAAAGTCGGTTCGATGGACAAAACAGTTGCAGCAGGCGTAACACCTGTTGACTTCAATACAGCTGAATTGACAAGCGGCGTTTACTTCGTCAAAGTTAACGGACAAAACGTTACAATGACAAGCAAATTCGTTGTCAGCAAATAATTGAATATGAATTGGCCGCCCTTTTCCGGGCGGCCAATCATAGTAGTTCTTTGATAATTCTTCTCATTTGGGTTGATTTAAAAGAAGTTTCAACCGAAATGAGTAGAATAAAATTGAAACTTATAGATGTAACAATTAATCATTATTTCTATTATTATGGAGGTTTTCATGAATTTAAGTTCATTACAAAAAAGGAGTTATCATCTTCTCCTCGGACTGATGTTTGCTATGACACTCATCCTTTCCGGCGCAGAATATGCTTACTCGCAAGAGGTAGATACCAGGCCAAAGCTTCCTGTGCTTTCGTTGACAGGCGCAGGTGATGGCTACGATTCGGATATCTATCCCGACGGACGCATTTGGCTTCCGCCTTCGCAAGACGGAACCAGAGAGTTTTTGCTCCCAGTGTTCATTAACAACAAATGGGCATATTACAAAGAGAACCCGAACTATATTCCTGACCCAATCTACTCATTCAAGTTCAAACTTCTCTATGATTCAACAGCAGTTCTCGCAGTTGGATACGAGAAAGATCTGCATCCGACAATCCTTCCCGATCAACCGCTTGCAAATGCATTCAACATTGATTTCAATGATGAAAAAGATCATTCGTGGGTCCTCAGAAATCACGAAGCTCCCGGCTTTTGCGACAATTACACCTCAACACTTGGCTATACAACAAGCTATCACTTCATCAGACTCGATCCCTGCCACGTGTACAGAGATCTCGAAAACGGCCGCGTTGCAACTATCGTTGGATCGTCATCGAAACCTCTTCCGAACACATCGCTCGACAATGATGAATACAAAGTCTTGATCTATGTAAGATTCAAAGTTCTTGCATCGAACAAATCAGAAACACCAATCGTCATCGACGATAGAGAAATCGTTTATAACGACGTTAACATTCGTACCACATATCCGTTCTCGGCTACAAATGGTAATTTCACACTTGGTAAATCAACAAAAGACAATATTGAAATCCAAAGAGATTATAAAATTGACTTCAACACAGGTCTCCAAGGCTATGACAATTCGCTGACTTCAGAATACGATACAAGACCGACAAGAAAAGGTTCGATCTGGCTTTATATCGTTGACTTTATTCCCGCTTTCGACATGAGCTCGGCACGCGGCGGCGAAATTATCAGACCCCAGCTTATCAACGTTAACAATGAAGATAAACTCTGGATTCTTAACGATCCTATCACAGTCGATACAAAAGGCACAAAAACAAAATCAATGCCGAATAACTATACGATTGGCTCAAGAAAAATCAAACTCATGAACAAAATCTCGGGCACAAGAATGCTCGGCGTGAAAATTGAATCCAACCAACCCTGGCTCGAGTTCCGTAGAATTAATGCTGCTGGCACATCAGCTATGACTGACTGGGTTACAACAACCGACAATCTGGAATTCTCTGACAGAATTAAAGGTATGGACAATGGTATCCTTGGCGATAACAAAAAAGACCTTATGGGCAATCCTACTCCTTTCAGAGATGACTTCGGCCCCGTGTATCTTGAGTTCCGCATTAACAAAGACAAACTTACAGAAGTGCAACCACCGAACAGAGAATCTATCTATACAGGATACCTTTCGTTTGGCTCGCCCACAGCAAAATATTCATCGGTCCAACTCCAAGTTACCGGTATCGTATTCAAAGATCCGAACGAAGGCGGTACAGCAACAGGTAATGGTTCAATCCCAGGCGCAAGAGTTTGGGTGCGTAACTCGAGAGCAGACGGCTCGGACGATACAGTTATGCTCGTCTTCGGTACAGGCCCCCGCGCAACAGCCGGCGTCGATACCCTCTATGGCGAATATGCTTATCCCTCGACCCCCGCATTCAACACAATTAACCACCTCGTAGCACGTTGGTTCGGCGTTACAGATGCCCAAAAGGCAGCTTTCCCGAACGGACTTGGCGATTGGCTCCCCAACGACGAATACAAATTCTCGTCCTCGAGAGATATTCGCAACGAAAACGATACAACTGAATCGCACGTTTACAACTGCAAATTCAGAAGAAATTCATACGACAAGAGCGTTATCGTCGAATGGGATCCTCGCGATTTCATCCCCGGTTCGCGCTGCTTCCTCCGCGACACACTCAATGGCAATAATATCAACGTTGACATGCTCCAAGGCACATTCAATCCTACAACAGGACGCCACTCATATACTTCGTCGGACATGAACTTCAATAGCTTCAATATTGAATACACACCTCCGACCACAATCAAATATCTTGACGAAAACAATGAGCCTATCATTAAGAAAAACGGCTGGAACCTCCTTTCGTTGCCGGTTCGCCCCGTTTCGCCGAATTATCTGTTGACATATTCCGAAGCAGTTGGCGTTCCTTACGAATTCAATGGCACAGGCTTCCAACAAGCAGCAGACCTCGTCGTTGGTAAAGGCTACTTCGTTAAATTCGGTATTAACATCAATACCCAATTCACAGGCTCGATGATCAAACGCATCGAAGCACCTGCAGACGAAGTTATCGTTTATCCCGACACAAAAACTAACCAAGGCGCATGGAACCTTATCGGTGGACTCTCCTCGCCAGTTAACGTAAATGATATTTCGTTTACTCAATACAAAGCAGGCGATGTCTATGTGCAACCCACATTGAACTACGTTCGCAAAAACGGCGTTTGGGGCTACAAATCGAACAAAGGATACGTCCAAGTTACAGAAATGATCCCCGGACTCGGTTATTTCATCAAATGCGATAACTATGGCTACCTGAGAATCTTCGCAGGCAAAAAACGTTTCGCAGCCGAAGAAAACACCACAAACAACAACATTGCAATCAATGTCCGCGACAACGCATCGAACGAAACATCGATCTTCCTTGCAAAAGACAGATCGATCGACCTCAATGGCCTCGAAATGCCCCCGGCATTCGATGGTATGTTCGACGTCCGTTTCTCGAACAACTACAATGTCTCGAACTCAGACAATTCGGTCTTCACGATGAGAGGCGTTTCGTACCCCGTCGAACTGACGATGGAAAATGCCGATGCAGACTACACATTCGTTGATGCAGCAACCAAACAAGTGCTCGGAACGATTGCCAAAGGTACAACCTCGAACGTTGTTATCGCATCTGCACGCACCAGCTCTGTCGAAGTTTTGAAATCGAATGCAGACGTAACAGAAGTCTATCCTAACCCCGCAGTGAATGAAGTTACAGTTAGCTTCAACAAAGCAGCTTCGGGCGCAGTTGTTATGTCGCTCGTCGATATGTTCGGCAACACACTCGATACACAAGTAGCAACCAAAGGTACAGCTACATTCAATGTATCGAACCTTGCAACAGGCAAATATTTCTGCAAAATCGTCTCCGGCGATTACAACGAAACTGTTTCAGTAACCGTTGTCAGATAATAAATTGCTTCGATCAAATACAATGGGCAGCATGGTAACATCATGTTGCCCATTTGAATTTCTATAGTTTGACAATAATTAGAATTGAAATGAAATATCTTGCAATAGCATTGCTCGCAGTGGCGACTCTCTCGCTCCATGCAGAGAATAAATCATATACCTATAGGATGTCGGTTACGAACAACGCAGGCATCACACAAGAAGACACTTTGGTGTTCGGAATACATCCGGAGGCTACCGATTCGGTCGATTTCAAGCTCGGCGAAGAAGATTTGCCATCCGTCGCGCCCTTTGGAAACATCTACGGGGTTTTCAAAATATTCACTAAATTGTGGTACGAAGAAACTCCATCAGACCATTGGTCATACGAGGAATTCCGTTACTACAAGCCATCTCGCGGCGACTCAATTGTCTATAACTTTTCGGTCTATAATCAAGATTTGAAAACAACTTTTGCTTGGACCGCACTCGGAAACGAACTCGATTCGGCATTCATAACTGACGCTAATGGCGAATCTTTCCGAATCAATATGAAAACTCAGAATTCGGCTACAATTGATTTGCTCCATCTGCTCGTTAGGGACTATAAAATCATTCTGTACTTCAATCCGGAATACTACACGCCCGTCGCCGAACACGTGGAAACAAATGGCATCGAGGCATATTACTCTTCGCGAGTCGAATCAGTCGAATGGAGATCCGGTGCGCCCGTAAAGAATATCGCAGTGTACAACTGCTTGGGCGATAAATACTCCTCTTGCCAAATCGGAAACACTTCCGGCGCGATTGATGCGTCAAACATATCATTGGGCATTTTCTTCATTGAATTTTTATTTGACAACGGGCAGAAACAAGTTAAAAAATTTATTAAATATTAAGCGGCGCCAAGTAACAATATTCAATAAATATTGTTATTACAATCGAAGCCGCTCTTTGAAACAAGGAGAAGTATTGTGGGAAAGGATACGAACAAAGATCCTCAGGACAGACTCCAAAGAAACAAGAATTACAATAGGTACCAAAACAGAAACTCAGCTCAGGCGAATCCCGAAGGCCAGGCAAAGGAAAACCCTGTGGCCCAGGAAAACCAAGCCGACAAGGCAAAGGACAACAAGAAGCAATTCGAGCGCAAACGCTACCCCGAAAACAGGGGCCGCCGCGAAGGTTTCGATTCGAGAAGCAATGAATCGCGGAACAACGATTCGATTATTACAGTGATTGTCCCTGTGCTGAACGAAGAGGAATCCCTTCCCGAACTGTCGCTCAATTTGGAAAGCGAACTTAGCAAAGTGGCCGGCGGCCGTTGGGAAGTGATTTTCGTGGACGATGGTTCGACCGATGGCTCGTTCGACGTAATTCGATCCATCAGGGAGAGAAACAAACGATTCCGCGCAATCCGCTTCCGCAGGAACTACGGCAAGGCTGCCGCGCTTAGCGTCGGCTTCGAACAGGCCAAAGGCATAATCGTTATAACGATGGACGCAGACCTTCAGGACGACCCGGCAGAGATTCCAAACCTGATTGCCAAGCTGAAAGAAGGCTACGACCTGGTTACCGGTTGGAAGAAAAAGCGCCACGACCCCTTTACTAAGACAATTCCGTCGCGGTGCATCAATTTCGTTACAGCAAAGGCGACAGGCGTCAAGGTGCACGACATGAACTGCGGACTGAAAGCATACAGGCGCGACGTGGTGAAAACTCTGAATATTTACGGCGAGATTTATAGATATATTCCCGCTCTCGCGAATTGGGAGGGCTTCCGAGTAACAGAAATCCCCGTCAAACACCATGCCCGCCGCTACGGCAAATCGAAATATGGATTCACGAGGTTCGTCAAAGGATTTTTAGACTTGCTCACTGTTCTTTTTACGACTAAATATTTCAAACGCCCGCTGCACTTCTTCGGCACGATTGGTACGCTCTTTGCGTTGTTTGGGTTTGCAATCGATGCGTACTTGCTCGTGGAATGGGCAATGGACGCGACATACCTGAGCAACAGGCCTCTAACGATTCTCGGGGTTGCGCTAATCATCGTCGGCGTTCAACTTTTCTCGTTTGGCCTGATTGGCGAAATGATCGTTAAATCAAATATTGACAAAGTGAAATACTCGATACGCGAACAGCTGTAATAAAAAATATTAGCTTAAGTGTTTGAAAAATGATATAAAATATTATATTTGTAATGTACAGGATTGACAGGGTTGGAAGTTTCATCAAAAGAAATGAAAAAATGAAAAATCAATTAATAAAACAGATGCTGACCGTTTTCGGCCTAATGATTGTTTTCGTCGCGTCGAGTGGGCTTGCGGGCGCACAGAAATACCCTGCCTCGAAAAACTATCCTTTTTCAATATCGGCAGGATTCACTTCGCTGACAATTACCGGAAACAATCCTAACAATTCTCGTCAACAAAGCATAGATGAACAGCAATATGATGGCGGCTTTATGGGAATGCAGCCCGGATATGGAATCATGTTCGAAATGGCTTTGGACGAAGGTCGCCATTTCAAAATTCCAATAGGATTTGATTTATTCAATATGAGATCTGCATCCCGAAGCATCTATAACGACTATCAACATACGCTGTACGAAGGCCTTGCGGAAAACAAATATGATCTGTATAGCATTTATTCGGGCATGAATTGGTTCTTCTACCGTTTGCCAAGCGTTAATGTGAATTTCTTCGTCGGTGCAGAGCTTCGCGCCAACTTCATTTCCGAAGGCACCTTCGACAGGACACTTACGTACAAAAATTTGCAAACCGGGAAAATCGACTCCGTCGTCCAGGGAAGCGCCACAAAAGAATCCGCTACTCGCATCGGGCTGAACCTTAAGGCCGGTTTCGAGGGCGAAGTGCGCGGACCATGGTTCATTCACGTAGCTCTTGGCTATGGCTTTATGAATTTGATCGGCAAGGACAACGCACACGGGAATCTGTTCGTTACTCAAGAGAAAAAAAAGAACAAAGAAGAATTAACTGTCAATCCGCTTTATTTCAATTTTATGATTCAATATAGGTTCTAACCGATGCAATTCAGCGCGATTGACTACAAAAACGACTGCAAGAAGTTTCGCGGGGATCTGCCCTGCCGCCCACACAAAGATCATGGATACCATTGCTCGGATTGCCCCGAGTATCGGCGTAGCGCCGGCAAGATATTGATTATCAAGCTCGGCGCAATCGGCGACGTGATCAGAACCACGCCGCTGCTCGTGCCGTTGCAGAATGAATACCCGAATCACGAAATTTGGTGGCTCACTCAGTATCCAGACGTAGTACCGAATTCGGTGGACAAAGTTTTACAGTTCTCGGCCGAATCCGTGCTCGTGGCTCAATCGACTGCTTTCGACCTCGTCATCAGTCTGGACAAAGACCACTTCGCAATTGCACTCGCATCCCAACTCCGCACAAAGAATATTTTCGGCTTCACGATGGTGGACGGTAAATGCGCCCCCGCGAACGAAGCCGCTCGCGATAAATTCATCACCGGACTGTTCGACGACGCAAACAAAGCCAACCGGAAATCGTACCTCGAGGAAATCTTCGAGATCTGCGGCTACAAATTCCATGGCGAAGAATATATCCTGAACAATTCGTTTGCAAAGGACTGGGGAATCGATCCGAAAGGCAAACCAATCGTCGGGCTGAACACCGGATGCGGCGACCGTTGGACGTCGCGCCTTTGGAGCGAAGAGTATTGGCTGAAGCTCTGCCAATTGCTTTCGGATGGCGGATATTTTCCGCTGCTGTTGGGCGGGCGCCAGGAACATGAGAAGAATACTCGGCTTGCCTCGGCCGGCAGCGCAACGTATCTGGGGCATTTCCCGCTTCAGGAATTCGTTTCGCTCATGGACAATTGCAATACCGTGGTTACGGCCGTAACTATGGGCTTGCACCTGGCCATTGGCCTACGGAAGAAAGTTGTGCTGATAAACAACATCTTCAATCCGAAAGAGTTCGAGCTTTACGGCCGTGGCGAAATCATTATGCCCACGAAGGAATGCACCTGCTATTTCAGTCCGAAATGCAAACGCACGGACTATTTCTGCCTCGATTCGCTCACGCCCGAAATGGTCTTCGATGCGGTCAGGAGGCAGGCGGGCAATTAAAGAATTGTATAATATCAAAAAAATCAGTAATTTACGGCTCGGAATTTTTCGAGCCTTATTTATGTTTGAGAAGAAAATGCGAAAAAAAACCAGAAAACCTTTGGATAGAATAGAATTAAATGTGGAATCGATGGCTTTCCTCGGCGTTGGCGTTGCGAAGATTGACGGCTACGTCTATTTCGTCAGCGGCGCAGTGCCCGGAGACGTCGTTTTGGCTGAGATCACCAAAAAGAAACAATCATTTTCGGAAGCGCGAGTCGTCGAAGTGCTGAAGCCTTCGGAAAAGCGCATAAAACCTCCATGCAAGCATTTCGGCATCTGTGGCGGTTGCTCCTGGCAAAGCCTCGAATATGCCGAGCAGATGCACTGGAAGGCCGTGCACGTGGCCGATTCAATCGAGCGCATCGGGAAAATCACGACTGCCGAAATCCTACCCGCGCTCGGTTCGCCGAAAATATTCAATTACCGGAACAAAATGGAGTTTTCGTTCGGATACTCCCGCTGGCTGACCTCCGAAGAAATTGCTCTTGCGGACGAAAACCTGCGCCGAGACTTCGCGCTTGGGCTGCACATCCCCGGCCGTTACGACAAAATACTCGAGATCGAGCATTGCATGCTTCAGTCCGAAACGGGGAACCTGATACTCAAAGCCGTGCACGACAAAACTATCGAAATGGGCCTCACCGCCTACAATTCGCATTCGCGTAGCGGCTTCCTGCGGAATTTGGTCATTCGCTCGTCTGTGGCCTTCGATGAGGTCATGGCTGTGCTGGTGTCCTCGCCGCCCGAATTGCCCGTGGAGCGTCAGTTTGTCGATTGGTTCATGGACGAAATGCCAAAGGGGATGCCCGGATTGGCAGCCGTCCTGCACGCCCAAAACGACACCAGTTCGCCCGTCGCCCAAGGGGAAATCATGCGCGTAACGGGAAAAGATTCGATTAGCGAAAAGATTCTCGACGTCGTTTACAGGATTTCGCCATTCTCGTTCTTCCAAACGAATTCATTTCAATTAGATAATTTCATTGGCAAAATATTAGATTTCGCCCGCCTGGACGAAAATGACGTCGTGTGGGACCTGTACTGCGGCGCCGGCTCGATCACTTTGCCCACATCGCGCCGAGTGAAGGAAATATATGGCATCGAGATTTTCGACGGAGCCATACGCGACGCGATCGAGAACGCAAAAGCAAACGGAATTGAAAATGCTCACCTGATCTGCCACGACCTCCACGCTAAAAGTGCGAACGGGCTGCTGGCCGATCTGCCGCGGCCGGACGTTATCATCGTGGACCCGCCGCGCGCCGGAATGCACAGGAATTTGGTGGATATTTTGCTCGAAACCAAGCCCAAACGCATTGTTTACGTAAGCTGCAACCCAACCACGCAGGCACGCGATTGCGAATTGCTCGCCGAGAAATACAGAGTGGAGACGGTTCTGCCCGTCGATATGTTCCCGCATACATACCACATCGAATCGATAGCAAGGCTCGAATTACTTCCGGAGGGCCAGTCGTGAAGTTAGCTCCGAAGGCCATATTTGCCGCTTTGGCCATGATTTTCGCGTTTGCGGGCGAGGCTCGGGCGCAATACGATTTGCAATCGCTGAAAGTCCAAGTCAAGGAAGTATATCTGGACAGGCGAGAAGTGTTCGATTCCACTTTCAAGGATGGGGATTGGTTCTTTGCCGCCCCTTTGGCCAATGCTTTGCACGCCAAGACCAAAGAATTCGTGGTGAGCGATGAATTGCTCTTCTTGCCAAGGGAAGAGACAACCGTTTCGCTACTGGAGGAAACCGAGCGGAATTTGCGTGCCACCGGTCTGTTCTCTCGAGTTCGTATCAGTTTGGATTCGGCCGACGTGGATACGTACAACGTTACCGTGCTGACTCAGGACAAATGGTCTACTCGCCCAGCATTGCTTTTCGGCAGCTCGAACGGCAGCGAACGCTATGGCTTCCGCATCGAAGAGCTGAACCTCGGCGGACTGGGCGTCCAATTGCTCGCCGAAGGCCTCTATCGCCACGAAAACGAAATTGGATGGCAGGGCACGGCCGAGTTGAACTACAAAAGAATTCTCAGGTCGGAATTGGGTTTGTACCTGAAACTGACATCGAACAAATACAAGACCGAACAAGACATCACGATCGAGGACAGGTACCTCTCGCTTGCCGACGAAAACGCATTCGGCGCGAAATTCAAAAACTACTATGGCCGAGACTTCATCTTCTACGATAAAAACAAGTTTCTGTTCAATTCTTTCGACGAGCAAAAGTATTCTGCTTGGTATTCGCACGCCTGGGTGAAGCGGGACAAGATATTCATGACCGGACTTGTCGAACTGTCGTCCGACGAAAGGGGACGCGGCGGACAACCGATCGATTCGATTCGAGCCTACGACAATTGCGGCCGTGTTTTGCTTGGCTTCTCGTCGTCCAGCGAGCAGTACGTCAAAGTTACGAATATAAACACATACCAGGAGGAAGACCTGGCCACGGGGGGCTATGGCGCTGCCACGATCGGCAAAGTCTTCTCGCTCGGCGGCAAAGGCTCGAACCTGTACTATATCTCCGGCCAGGCCGAAAGGTCGTATTTCGCTTCCGGACTGTACCTTTTCGGGCAGATAACGGGCGCAAGTGCTTTCGCTCGCACCGGCGGCCAATACACATATCAGGAGTTCCTCGGGCTTGGGTTCTACAAATTTGCCGAGGAGGCGCTCGTCGCCGTCCGTGTTCGCGAGCAGGCCACATGGAATTGGTATGCAAAGCGCCAGTTGATTCTGGATTCGGATTTCGGATTGCGCGGTTTCGCACCCAATTCATTTATGGGCGACAACAGAATGCTGGCAAATGCCGAATTTCGCTTCTTCCCCGATTGGAAAATCTGGATCACAAAACTCTCAATGGTCGCTTTCTACGATGGAGGGACAGTTTGGAACCAACGCTTTGACGTTATGAAAACTCGCTGGTTCACTTCGATTGGACTCGGACTTCGTATCCACGATTTGAAATCGAATAATAGCAGGGGGCTGTTCCGTATCGATTTTGCATACAACGCAACCGATGGAAAATTTGGCGGAATCGTCTTTACGACGAACCAGCTGTTCTCCGCCTTCCAAAACCACCCGTTCCGACTGCCGGAACTGTTTGGACTGACTTTCGACAACGAATAATATATCCTTATGATCAAAAAGCACGAATTAGCCCTAAGTATTATTGTTTTCTGCTGCGTTACGGCTGTTATATTCATTTACGGCAGCTCCCGCCGGGTTCTTGTTTGTTGGGACGCTGTACCATACATTGCAATGCAGAAAATAATCAAAAATGGCGACGCCGATTTCAAAATAATACACGAAGAGACCTATGCTCAAATTGATAAAGAGGCCTCCACCAAGGATGCTGATATTCTCAGCTGGGGCGAGGAGTACAGAAGTGTGTGCCGCAAAGACCCGGAAGCACTTCGCCAACAAATGAAATTCTACAGCGTCAAACCCGCTTATAACTACTTCAACGTTATGCTTTCATCGTTCAATATGAGCGAATTCGATGCTTTGTATGTCAATGCTCTGATTTTTTCGGCGTTGATATATCTGCTGATCTTGTATTATCTATATCGCATGCTTGGATTGCCCAAGGCGCTGCTGCTGACACCGCTCTTGTTCGTCCTCGGTGGAGGGACTTTGATCATCAATTCGGGGACAACACCCGATACGATGCTTGCTTTCTTCTCTTTGCTTGCGCTATTGCTGGTGCTGGAGAAAAAATACTACTGGGGCCTGCTGTTGCTGCTGGTAACGATACCTATACGAAGCGACAGCGCGATGAGGTATTTCATTGTCGTGGCGGCAATTGCTGTGCTGAATCCTCAGCTGCGGTGGCGGATGGGCGGCGCATTTGCGGCCGGATGCCTTTTCTATATTTTGTATTCGACTCTGTATAGCAGCTATCCGTGGCATGTGTTCTTCTACCATTCGCATATATCTCGACTGATGTATCCCGAGAATGTAACCGTCAGTGTAACTGTCTTTGATTATGTTAAAAAACTCGCCATAAATACGCATTATATTGTGGATGTGTATATGTTCATGATTTTTGCTGCGTCATTTGTCTCGTTGCGGAACCAAAGGATATCAAAAATCCTGGCCGAACCGAAGTTGGCTTTGGTGGCTTGCAGCCTTGCATTCTTTGTGGGGCATTACCTGCTGCACCCGGAGGTCAATATCCGCTATTTCCTGACGGATAGTTACTTCACGCTGGTCATGGCCGCCGGCGCTTTCTTCGGGGGCCTGGGCAACGAATGCTCTAATGCCCCTCAGGCAGAAGTCAGAGTTTGATAATGCTGTTCCCTGAATATTGGGTAAGTGAATCAGTATTTGTATTTCCTTTGATAATTGCGCTGCCCCAAATAAGTGGCCGCTGCCACCAACAATGCAACGATGAAAAAGTTGAAATCCGCCTTGGTTTTTATTGCAATCCTTTTTTGCGCACATGCTCATGCGTTTGCTCACGGCTTCACACAGTCCGCTGAGGTCGCCGCTGAAAGCGATGGCAGCAATATGCTTTATACGCTCAAAGGACAACTGCTCGATGTGGCACCCATCGACGAGGCGGGCTTGCGCGATTTCTTGAGTCTTGCGTTGCTGTTTGAATAAATCGTCTTTGATGGCTGAGGCGATTCTGCCATTTGACCGCAAATGGAATGTGTGCGCCAAAGTGTTTTATCATGCAGATTATTACTACTCGCTCCAGTCCGCTCGCGACAACACGTTTCTGAAGTCGTTTGGCGTCGGATTGGTGTGGGTGCCCTGATGCAAACCTGCTTGTGGTGTTCGGAAGGAGAAATAGTAATTTGAGCCTGAAGATAAAATAATTTGTAAACAAAAAAAATACTTTTGTGGGAATAGAAAATATCCGTATATTTGTTTTCTGAATAAACTAATTTTTGATTAGATTCAGAAATATGTTTTTTTGACTTGACATTTAACGAAATTATTCGTAATTTTGTAATCCTTGAAAAAGCGGGCCGGACGTCGCAATGGTGTGACAGCGGACTGTAAATCCGCCGCGGAATCGCACGGCAGGTTCGATCCCTGCCCGGCCCACATAACTTCCCTCAGCAAAGCTTCTTCTCCGGAAAGAGGCCAATTGAGGGGAGCTTTCTTTGGATACGCAAGCGGGAGTAGCTCATTTGGTAGAGCATCAGCCTTCCAAGCTGAGGGTAGCGAGTTCGAGCCTCGTCTCCCGCTCTAGGATGAAATTATCGAACAATATTGTTCGTTAGCAGCGAGAAACGCGCGAGAAGCCCTCGGGGCCGCGTTGGAATGAGAAAAAAATGACGCTTTTGTGAAGCGTTCTTTGTAGTTTCAAGCGGGAATAGCTCAGTTGGTAGAGCATCAGCTTCCCAAGCTGAGGGTCGCGAGTTCGAGCCTCGTTTCCCGCTCTCGGATTGATTGACAATTTAAGAAGTTTACGAGTGCTGATGTAGCTCAGCTGGTAGAGCACTTCCTTGGTAAGGAAGAGGTCACCGGATCATGCCCGGTCATCAGCTCGAAATTTGGGTGTGGGAGCGCCCCCTTTAGTGAATCGCGGTTCGGCCGCGAGCGAAGGGCGCAGATTCTAACCACACGGCTCTTGGCGAGAGCGCAAGAGAGGAAGTTCATTGACACACACGGGTGTAGCTCAATTGGTAGAGTGGCGGTCTCCAAAACCGTAGGCTGTGGGTTCGAGTCCTACCACCCGTGCACTTGTTGATAAAGTATCAGCCGCAAAGTGCTGATTTTTGTAATAACACAAGCGACTAAAGCTATGATAGCCAAAATTAAAGAATTCGTCGGCGAAGTGGCAAAGGAAATGAAAAAAGTTTCCTGGCCCACCAAAGAACAGCTCAAAGAATCCACGATTGTAGTGGTAGCTACCACTATTCTCTTTACCGCATTTGTTTTCGGTGTGGATCAGATTATGGGTTTAATCGTAAAACAGATTTTCTAAAAGAAACGATTTATGGAATACAACCTTATTCAAGATATGCCGATGTATGCCTCGGACCAAATGTCTGAGCAGGAAAAAGAAGCAACGGCTAACATATCTGAAGCCGCTTCCTCGGCGCCGGACGCATCGCCCGATGCAAAGCCCGCGATCGCAGAGGAACCAGTCTCGCCGGATATGAAGTGGTATGCACTGCGTACCTTCACCGGGCATGAGCAAAAAGTTAAGCTCAGCATCGAGGCCGAAGTGAAACGCCTGAAACTTCAGGATCGTATCAAAGAGATCGTAATCCCCCAAGAAACTGTTTTCGAAGTACGCAATGGCAAACGCCGCACACGGGTGAAGAATTTCCTCCCGGGCTACGTGCTTATTCGTACAGTCCTCGACAAAAAAATCAAAGATATAGTTCAGAATATTCCTTCCGTTGTGAGCTTCGTCGGCACACGACTGGAACCGGCACCATTGCAGCCCCACGAAATCGAAAAGATTTTGGGCCGCGTGGAGGAGCGCAAATCGATCGAAACAATCGAAACGAGCTTCCAAATCGGCGATCCGGTCAAAGTTATCGACGGACCTTTCTCGAACTTCTCCGGTACGGTCAAGGAAATCAATAACGAGAAACAAAAACTCAAAGTGGAAGTGGGTATCCTCGGACGCAAAACTCCTGTCGAATTGGATTTTCGTCAGGTTGAAATTGAAAATCATTAAGAAGTTGGTTTTAACTAAAAATAGAGATCAGAAATGGCAAAGAAAGTTCTCGGTTCATTTAAGCTTCAGCTGAACGCAGGCGAAGCCACAATGGCACCACCGGTCGGTCCGGCATTCGGACAGCGAGGCCTTAACGGTATGGAATTCGTTAAGCAATTCAACGGACAGACTGCCAAACAAAAAGGCACAATTCTGCCGGTCTTGGTAACGTTCTTCTCCGATAAATCCTTTACGTTTATCGTCAAATCGCCGCCAGCCCCCGTGCTGCTTATGAAAGCCGCCGGACTGCAAAAAGGCTCGCCCACGTCCAACAAGACAAAAGTCGGCACCGTTACGGTTGCCCAATGCGAAGAAATCGCAGCAATCAAAAAAGGCGACCTGAACTGCGATACAGTCGAAAGTGCTGTCAGCATGATTAAAGGTACCGCCCGTTCGATAGGTATTGTCGTCGAATAATTTATTAGAAATTTTTAAAATTAATTTAAATATCAGCCATGAAAAAGTTTGGAAAAAGATATACTGCACTTCTCAAAAAATTTGACCCCAAAACGGTCTATACATACCAAGAAGCAGTAGATATCGTTAAAAAAACTGCCTCAGCGAAATTCGACGAATCGTTCGACGTTGTTTTCAGGCTTGGCGTTGACCCGAGAAAAGCCGACCAACTTGTCCGCGGTACAGTGTCTTTGCCGCACGGTATCGGAAAAAAAGTCAGAGTACTCGTTTTGGCAAAAGCACCCAAAGATAAAGAAGCTCTCGACGCAGGCGCCGAATATGCCGGCCTCGAGGACTATATCGAAAAATTAAAAGGCGGTTGGACAGATATCGACGTCATTATCGCTACGCCCGACGTCATGGGCGAAGTCGGTAAAATTGGTCGTATCCTCGGCCCTCGCGGACTTATGCCGAACCCGAAAAGCGGTACGGTTACGTTCGACGTCGGCAAAGCCGTCCAAGAAGTCAAAGCAGGTAAGATTGAATACCGCGTTGACAAAACAGGTAACGTCCACGCATCCGTCGGCAAATGCTCTTTCGATGCTGTGAAATTGCAAGAAAATATTGCAACATTCTTCCAAAGCATCTCGAGAGCCAAACCCCAATCGGCAAAAGGAAAATATATCAAATCTATTTTCTTTAGCTCGACGATGGGCCCCGGCATTCAGGTGCAAGAGCAGTCATTTGCTGCCGCTGGACGTGAATAATTAACGAAATTACGCACTCTCGAATCCTTGCTTCGCCCAGCCAATAGAATTGGTTTGGACGAAAAGAGGCCTGCTTCTCCCCTCCGTCGGCAATTGCCGCCTCAGGGATGGCCCCGATAAAGGATAAGAAAACATAATAAATAAAGTTAGGTCGATATGGTTACTTTAAATCAAAAAAAAGATATAGTTGCCCTGCTCGTCGAGAAATTCCAAGCAGCAGGTGCATTCTATCTTGTTGACCTTACGGGCATGACAGTTGCCGAATCGTTCAAATTGCGCAGAGAACTCAAAGACAAAAAAGTTGAATTGAAAGTGGCAAGAAACACTCTCATCAACCGCGCACTCGAACAAATTGGCGACAACCCCATCCCCGAAGAGTATTTCCACGGTCAAACGAGCATCATGTTTTGCTATGATGATCCGACAGCCGCTGCAAAACTCATTAAAGAAAAACAAGACAAGAATGCTAAAATGGTCTTTAAGGCTGCCGTACTCGATGGCGTCTTCTACGACAAAAAGCAACTTGGGATACTGGCCACACTGCCGAGCAAACAAGACCTTATGGGCTCGATCGTCGGCAGCCTGCACGCCCCAATTTCGGGCATCGTCGGTTCCATCAATGCTGTTATGCGCGACCTCGCTTCGATTATCGAAGAAGTGGCCAAGAAAAGCGCATAAGTCCATTAATTACAATTAAAAAGAATTATATTAAAATTATATTAGTTTGAAGGAGACAGAAAATGTCAGCAAAAATTGAAGAATTGATCGAGAAAATTTCCGCGCTAACGCTTGTCGAAGCAGCAGAACTCAAAAAAGCACTCGAAGAGAAATTCGGTGTATCGGCAGCAGCCCCCGTTATGATGGCAGGCCCCGCAGCCGCAGCAGCCGGCCCAGCAGCCGAAGAACAAACTGAATTCGACGTCGAACTCACCGAAGTTGGCGCAAGCAAACTCAACGTTATCAAAGTTATCCGCGAGCTTACCGGACTCGGACTCAAAGAAGCTAAAGATCTCGTCGAAGGCGCTCCCAAAGTGGTCAAAGAGCAAGTCTCGAAAGCAGAAGCTGAAGACATCAAAAAGAAAATCGAAGAACAAGGCGCAAAAGTTACTCTCAAATAACAATTATGTTGTTAACGCTTATGGGCCGGATACAGTCCGGCCCAAAGCTGTTTAACTAATAAAATCAGGAAAGGAAAACAAGATTTTTCTTTTTTTGTTTTTTAGCGCGTCGTTTCATTGTAGGGTCAAATTAAATTATTTTTTTACCGAATATTGCCCGATAACGGGTTGCGCGTATTGGTAAATTTTCTTAGAATATCGAATAGGATTTTTTAACATACTTCAACGCCAAGTGTGTTAAAAAATCCTATTATTTTGAAAAAATGATTCACACCCGGAGGTTTTCTGTGGAAAAAATTACTATAAAAGGAAAAGAAATTAAAGTTGACGACGGCGGTATTGTACGACTGCGAGATAGGGTAAACTTTGCTAAAGCCCCCAAACAGCCTCAGTACCAGGATCTGCTGAATATTCAGCTGAATGCCTTCACGGATTTCCTCCAGGAAGACATACATCCTCACAACCGTTCTAAAAAGAAAGGCCTCGAAGCTGCCTTCGCCAACAACTTTCCTATCGAGGATCCGTCCTCAATTTTTCAACTCGAATTCTTGGACTATGCTATCGAGAAACCGAAGTATAACGAGAAAGAGTGCCGCGAACGCGAACTTACTTATGCAAAACCTCTGAAAGCTCGCCTCCGCTTGTCGTCCAAAGCTGCAAAGGACAGCGAAGACTACATCGAATCCATCGAGCAAGAAGTATATCTCGGAAACATTCCGGCAATGACGCCGCGCGGCACGTTCATCATCAATGGTGCCGAGCGCGTTATCGTTACCCAGCTGCACCGTTCGCCTGGCGTATTCTTCGACGATACGATGCACCCGAACGGCACACGTATCTATACGGCTCGTATCATTCCGTTCCGTGGTTCATGGGTCGAATTCACTACCGATATCCACGAAGTTATGTTCGCCTATATCGATAGAAAAAAGAAATTCCCGGTTACGACGCTGCTTCGCGCCCTCGGATATTCGTCCGACGAAGACATCCTTGCACTGTTCGACCTCTCCACAGAAGTCAAGCCCGAGGATATTAATGAATCGCTCCTGGGCAAAAGAATCGCCAGCGACGTGGTCGATCTGAATACCGGCGAAATCGTGGCAACTCGCGATACAATCTTTACGCAAGAATTGCTCGATTCGCTCGCAGAATGCGAATTGCTCCCGATCCGCGTGTTCAACTATTTGGACCCGACCGAGGAACCTCTTATTGCAAAAACACTTACCAAAGATACAACACGCAACAAAGAAGAAGCTCTCGAGTACATCTACCGCCAATTGCGCTCGTCCGACGCACCGGACATCGAGACCGCTATGGGCCTCATCGAGAAACTCTTCTTCAACGCTAAACGCTACGACCTCGGGACTGTCGGACGTTTCAGAATCAATCAAAAACTCGATACAGGCATCGACCTCGAAACCACTACGCTGACCGTAGAGGACATCGTCGCGATCATCAAACACCTTATCGAACTGCATTCGACGAAACAATCCGGCGACGATATCGATCACCTTGGCAACCGCCGCGTCCGCACAGTCGGCGAACAGCTTAGCGCACAGTTTAACGTCGGCCTGGCCCGTATGGCTCGCACTATTCGCGAACGCCTCGGCATCCACGACGGCGAAAACCTTACTCCATCGGAATTGGTCAACGCAAGGACAATCACTTCCGTTATCAATCAGTTCTTCGGGACGAACCAGCTCTCCCAGTTCATGGACCAAACCAATCCTCTGGCCGAGCTGACACACAAACGCCGTACTTCGGCTCTCGGCCCCGGCGGTCTGACGCGTGAGCGCGCTGGCTTCGAGGTCCGCGACGTTCACTACACGCACTACGGCAGGCTCTGCCCGATCGAAACGCCTGAAGGCCCGAACATCGGCCTTATTTCGTCGCTCGCTATCCATGCACGTATCAATGACCTCGGATTCATCGAGACCCCATACCGCAAGGTGGAAAATGGCTATCTGACCGAAAGAATTGACTACCTGACAGCCG
>CAZSWR010000043.1:0-28909 GCA_964610885.1 uncultured Hyphomicrobiales bacterium
CTATAATATTATCAATGTATTAGCACACAACCATCTTTTTCCCCCTTTGAAAAAGGGGGTTGGGGGATTTCTTGAAATATCAATGACTAACCGCGACGCACGCAATTGATTGGAGCCCATTGTTGCAAATTTTACACCTTTTCTGGCAGGCTGCTATGATTCTCACTAATCACTTTATCTGAAATATATCTATTTAATTATCTCTATTTTAATGCTTGAATTCGGTGTTGCTGTCTGCAAGTATTTATATGAATGGCGAATTCTTTCAGAATAGTGCCATGAAAACTTTTGATCTGAATCGTAATTGTAATTAAAATCTACAAGATTATCGAGAAAGGACGCGCCTTGTAAAGATATTATCATACTGCTGTCTGTTTCGATGAAGTCGGCTTCTTTTGCCTGCAGTTTCAATAGGTCGTACACAATATACTCTTTTTGGAAATCAGTATTGTATTTCATAATATCAGTCAATTGCATACTAAGATTTCTAATCTTTTTTTGTTCCTCGTCGTATTGAAAAACAATCCAGTCTTCATAAGTAATGGGATTATTTCCAAATTTCATGTTGTAAACATTATTCTCATTAGTTGTACGGAGGAATAAGATTTTCCAATTTTTCTGCCAATTTATATCTTTATCACAAGTGATGGTGTCATATGTGGAAAATCCTGGAGGAGGGACAATGTCGCTTGTGTAATGACTATAGTGGTACAGAACCGGCAAAGAACTGATGGTGATTGCGACTTTGTTCGTGGAATAAAAAATCGGCTTCTTTAGAACTGAAAAATCTTCGGCGAAAATCAATTCATCGTATCCGCTCCGAAGTCTGATTTTGGCATTGCCCGCGGGCATGGTTGGGGTTAGCACGCAGATCGAGTCATTGCACACGGACACGATCGTGGCCAGCGAATCGCCGAAAAAAACACTAAGATTTGTGTCGGCAGCGAAACCACTGCCTTTCAATGTAACCTGAGTGCCCGGCATTCCTTCCTTCGGGAAAAAACCAGAGAGCACGGGCAAATCGACAATGGGCAGCACCCTGAACTGGAGCGCCGAATCGATCTCTTCTGTCTTGGTTTTGAATTTCACAAAGTAGCTGCCCGACGCCAGTTGGGGCACCACAACCCTCAGCGAGTCATTCGAAAAATAGATAATACTTGATTCGGAAACATCAAAATAAACAGATTTGACTGAATCGGTCAGTAGGTTCGTGCCCACGATTGTAACTGTGTCGCCCGGCCTGCCCGATTCTGGATGCAAGGAAAGGAACGTGGCTTTCAGCGATTCAGTGGTTGGCGAATTCGGTTCGTTCTTGCACGAGAACAATACTGCCATAAGGAGAAATGCGATAATCGAGTACGATGTTGTTTTCACAGAATCCTCATTTTTCAATTGAATGATATAAGTAAAACACTTGAGCCAGTGAAAAGTTACATCTGATTTGTTATGGTATAAATATAAAAAATAGATTTATGTTCGACTTTCCTCACCATCATTGTGCTGCTTTGAAAAACAAGGGCAATTGCCGCTACATAATAAGGATCATTCTTTGTTGTCCGATTTGGGCTTAAGAGCTTTCTTCTTTTCTGTATTCAATCTGCGTTGTACTTTTTTGACGTCTTCGGCGGGTGGCAGTGTTTCGGGTTTGACACCTCGTTCGATCAGCATTTTTCGGACGGCTGAGTTATTATCTACATGTTCGCAGGTTATGGAATCTATGCCGTGTAAGTCCTTTTCTTCGACGTTGTGGCTGGTCAGTTCCGAAGCGAAATCCTTGGCTTTAATGGCTAAAGTAGGCAAAAAATCGGCGAGAGGCCTTTGTGGCGGGACGTTCATCTTCTGCTTCATTGCGTTCGTTGTATGGCCACCAAACAAGGCGTAATCACCTTTGGACCGGATAATTGCAAAACCCTTGTCGTCCACTCCGCGCTCGTAAACAATGCCCGAGAGCTTTTTTTCTGAAATCGTTAGCTTCTCCCGAGCGTTTACTCTTGCGATATCGAGCAGCCTTGTTTCGATTAATTCTTGTTTTCTGGTTTGCACGGCAAAGTAAGTCTGTGCAAATGCAATTTCCTGCTTGGAAGGGTCGCCGTTTTGTGCAATTAAATAACACGCATAACGTGTAAGCGCAATATCGGCAATATCTCGCTTTGCACCTTTGGCCAAATTTATCATTTTGTTGATGTCAACGAAATGATCAGAAACGGGATTATTACTTGATTCGCAGGAGGTTTTTGCTTTGTCGATAACCCTGAGGAAATTCCTCCAATCTGAATAATTGAAAATGTTCTGAAGCTCTCTTGCGCTCCAGCACTCAACATCTTCAATCATTACTTTTGCATTTTCGAATTTCTCGAACAGTAGTTTAATCAATTCTTTTTTCATTGCTTGCTCACATGGAAGTTCACAAAAGTAACAGAAAATCAATTATATTCTAATATAAGGAAAAAAGATTTATGTTCGCATTTCCTCGACGTCATTGCGCTGCTCATAAAAAAAAGTGGCTGTTTCCACCAATATTCAGCTCAGCGCTGGTGGTGGTTGCTCGCATTCAGGCCGATACCATTTTCATTAGTAGTGTGTGCAATTGAGATACCTTTTAATCTAAGCTAATATTGTGGTGCTTTCTACTATTTGAGGAGAATTATCATATTGTCTTTATTAATAATTAGGTGAACTCATTTTGTTTATTTTTTTCTTGCAAATATCTAAGACATTACTTATATTTGGAGCGAATCCGAAAGGAGCCAGACTCCACGTAGGATTCCCCCGGGACGCTATTGCGCCCCTTTTTTATGACAACACAATCCAAAATGAATCTGAATTCTTGCAAACATGTTGATTGATTACAGGCTTTAATCTTTCATAAAACTTATGCCCGCCCATCTTCTTCATATACTTATTGGGTTCGAAATATTGCCTGGCACAATATGCCACAATATCTGCCATTTGATTAATTGAAGACATTTCGGAATCCTTTAACCACGGGTCTTCAATAACATACTTTAAGGTTAAATCTCTATAACCGGATTCGAAATTGTTATTGTTTGCAACCGGATTGTACCTGCGCATTTTCCTTAATAATTGTGTTAGCTTCTTACCGTCTGTATTGTCGGGCAAAACAATGCCATATTCGTTTTTTGGCACACCATATGGAAAATTATCCGCCGCGATTGTGTTGTCGAATCTTTGGATCATTCGTTTCCATGCTGTTTCAAAAACATCGCCGGCGCAGTTTGGTTTATCGACACATACAGTAATTACATTTATATAATCTCTACCTGCGATCCACTTTATGCATTGCTTAATAATGTCAATTCTGTCATTCCTTGCAATTTTCCTTAAGTTATTTGACCCATTGACAAGCTCGACGGCGTGGATTTCATCGCGAATTTTGAAGCCTTTTTTTTCTCTTAGATTCTTGCGAAATTCTAATAGTTCATCAATCATTTGATGCCATTTAGAATCGTGAATTACCAATGCCGAAAGAATGTAAAAATTCGTTGGGCTGTTTACTTTTCCGGGATCCCCGCTTTCGTCTGCATAAAGTAGAAACATAGATTTAAACCTTTTATATGATGTCATCCATTATTTCTTGATCAACAATAAAATATTACAATATGTCTGGGCAGTACAAGAAACTGATACTTCCATATTCAAATGGCAGTATCAACTCCTGAAATATACGCTCTCAAATCGTTTCAGAATTAAATTACAATATCCATCAATCTGGAATTGTATTTATGCCTGTATAGGTCTTAACACTCCAATTCCTCTTCTAATTCTTTATCACTTTCCGGGTGCTCGACGCGCCGCAGCCGTCGAACCTCAGGAAATAAACTCCTTCGGGATAATCCTGAAGGCTGACCGATACTCTGTTCGCGCCGGAGCTGGGCGCAAGGCTGTTAGTGGTGAATAGTTTGGTGCCGAATACGTCGAAAACCGAAATCGTGAGTTCGGAGCATTCGGGCGCGGAATACGAAATACTGACCGAGCCATTCGTCGGATTCGGGAAAACGGAGCCGATCTCGATCCCCGAAATGGGGCGGGTTTCCGCAACCGGATTCAATGTGTCGCTCGATTCGATTGCTTCATTGAATTGGAAAACACGTTTCTCCATGCCGTCCGCCGTAACCTCGATTTGATAATAAATGTACGGTTTGTATATGTCGCGAGCGGCCAGAGTCCACGATGGAGCGATTTCCTGCATTGCCCCGACCGATTCATAGACGAATTCCAACGGCTGGTCAATCAAGACAGACGTATCGGCAACGATGACGACCTTCACGTTAGTGGCGCCTTCCGTGCCGATATTCTTCAATTGGCAAGAGACTTGGAAACTCTCTAGCGGCTTCGGCTGTTTCTTCGATGTGTTGACGCCGCGGCAGCTGAAGTACGCAGGGATGCTTTCGGCGGCCAGAATTGTCTCGGCCTGCTGCACGAAGGCGGCCAGCGAATTGATTCCGGTTTCGATCGAATCTTTCAGCTCGGCAAGCGCTTCCTGGGAAATCGGATCTGAGAAGATAATAGCGGCGCGGAGCAGCCTCATGTCCAGGCTCAACCTGTCGATTTCGTTGCGGAATTTCAATTCTTTGAACGAATCGAGCAGCGCTTGGTGTTCGGCCAAAAACGCGCTGTCGCTCGCCGCGCTCAATCTGTCGTTCAGCAGTGCGAGAGAATCGTCCAAGGCGTTTTCGGCGGCCAGAAGGTTTTGGTAGCTCTGGCAGAAGCTCGACGAATCGCTGCCGGCAGCTGCCGTGATGGCCAGCGAAAGCAAATCCACATAGTTCTGCATGAAACCGGGCAATGCGTCCGGTTGCACGAGGGCGAAAGGAGCCCGCCAAGCGATGGGCCGTACCTTTTTCTGGTTCGGATTGTTCGCATCGTAATAGACATCATAAATCGCTCGCGTGCCGTGGTCGAGCACTTTTTCTTGGTCGGCAAGCGTATAGAGCATTGTCTGCGCTGCTTTCGATATGGTAACGACGGATAGTTGCTTGATCAGGTTGCACATCAGGATTCCCGTCGCAACCATTTGCGGGACGTCTTTGCCCTTGGATTTGTACCAAAGCTCGACCATCGAAGAGGAGGCCAGCCCGATGGCGGCGAGTGTGGATTCCCAGTTGCTTGTCAGCTTCAGCTGTGCACAGAACCCGGCCAGCGAATCGACCGTCGTTTTGTTCTTTTGGAAAATATCCGAGGCGAGAGTGGCCGCCTCTTCGTTCGTGCCGGTATAGATCTTGTCTGTTGCTTTTTGGACGGATTGCTCCACGAAGTCCTGAGTGTAGCCGACGTACGCGGCCATCAGGCCTTCGTTCCCGGGGACCACGACAGCATTCTTCACGGCTTCGTCTTTCAGAGTCTTCCATACGCCGTCCTGGACTTTGTTGCCCGAAAGCTGTGCGTTCATGCCTTCTTTGACTTTTTTCAGAGTTTCCTTGACTGCTTCGCCGATCTTTTTGCTGTTTCCCTTCAGGTTCATCCTCGTGATAATATCCTCGGCAAACATGTAGGAATACGTAGCGATTACGCTTTTCATTTTATTTGAGATAAGTTTGGCAATTTCGTTTTTATCGACTTCGTCGCCGATTTTGTCAACGACTTTTTTGAAGTCTTCGAGCGAAAGCAATGCTAACACAGCGTCGGTAACGAACTTGACAGTTTCGCCGGAGAGCTTCATCGAATTGTTCGTAATCGAATCCAAAAACACGTTGTGAATCATCGAGCGGATGGCCAAGTCTGCTCGCACGGAGTCGTAGTCGCCATTGCGCAGCTCGGAGCATTCGCCTTCGTATTTGGCCCAATCGCTGACGAGTGCCCTTTGGTTCGTCATGGAATAGGATTTGAGAAGCGGCACTTTGAAACTAACGAAACCGTAGAAAATCGATGCCGGATAGTAAATGTCTTCGAGATTGTTTGCCATAATCTCGTTCTTGTCGTATAGCGGGCCGATCAATCTGGCATCGATTGTGATCGGTTCGATATTCTTGACGTTCCTAAACGTTAGCGGGAGGCCCTCCGCGAGCCGCACAATGTTCAATTTGTATGCCTTGCCGTCGTTCGGATTGGAAAGCGCGAAACAGCCTTCGGAGTTGGTTCTAAAGATCTCGCCGGTCGAGCTTTCGTCCGTCAGGTACACCATCGCATTGCCAAGCGGAGTAACCGATGTGTTGAAAGTCTCGAAGTCGAAGTCCGTAACGGCCACCTTGCCCTTGATGTCTGCCACGATCGGGATGCGGTACACGCGCACCTCGAGGAATGCTGGGGCGTTCGCATCGTTGTCGTTGCCGCCGAAGACTTGTATTTGGATTTTGATGTATTTGTGTTTGATGATGGAGGTATCCTCGGCGATTGTGATTGTCTTCGTCAGATTGGCCGCTGCGGTGTTGATTTCTCTAAGCACCATCGATTGGAAACTCGGCACACCATACTCGAAGAACGAAGTCGAATCTTCGTCGCTTTGCTTGGCGAACCCTGCAATTATTGAATACCGCGCGTTGGGATACTTCATGCGGTTGTGCGCCCACGAAGCAGAGACCTGGAATGATTTCCCAATTGCGACGCCGTCGGGGAATGCTATCGAGACATCGCCATTGTCCGGCGTGCCAAACGACGTTTTTACGATTTTGAACTCCTTGCGCCGAAAGCAATCATCGTTCGCTTGCGCCGCGCTCGAGACGAGTATTATTATTAAAAGATAAAAGAATACTCTGGAAAGCGTTGAGTGGACATTTTTCATTTTGGTCTCCGTTTCTATTTCAATTGTATTGATTGCGCAACTATGTAAACTCCGAAATTATTCAATTTGCAATTTCAATCAAAGCGATTTCTTTGCGCTTGCGAATATTTCCATGATATTCAAAGCAATTACGGCGAAGCGCGTTGCATGTGCCTGGGTCGGGAGCGCTAAAGTCGCCGTTTGGGAGATGATTCGGCAAGATCAGTAACAGCTGGGATGAGTGCGTATGCAGCAGATTGACATCTGTTCGAGCCACAGCACCCCGGCCAACTTCAATCGATATAGAACCCAGTATTTGAATATCAATAAAAAGAGTTATCTTTGTAAACTGAGATTGGGCTGGGCCACAAGACTCAGTATTTTTTGACGGAAGAAAATGTTTATATAAAACAATAAGATTTGAAACTAATAATTCCTATAGTGATTCTCCTCGTGGCAGTGGCGTCCTCCGGCCCGATTGGCGCGCAAACCTATGCGGAACCTGACACGAATACCAGTAGTTCGCCATCTTTGTTGTTTATTGGCCGCGTGCAGGATTCGGCAAGCAACATGCTTTGCGACTACCTCTGGGGGCAGCTTCTGCAACGCGATTTCGAGAGCGTCATCGACACTTGCTCGCGTGTAGCGTTTTCGTATTCGGACAATGCCTGTATTGCCGGCCATTTGGCCCATGCCTACCTGCTCAGCAACAATTTCGCCAAGGCCCGCGAGATATACTTGGCGCTGCCCGAATTCGTCGATGAAATATTGAACGATTTCGACGAGTTCGCTAAGTATGGCATATATCACCACGACTTCGACAAAATTCGATTACTTTTAAAAACCAAACCACAAGAGGAACAGAATAATGGAAATAAACCTTAGGCTCGACAATGGAATGCACCTCGTCGCGACCAACGAACATGGCCACGAAACGCATTTCGATACTCACCCCGCATTTGGCGGCTCCGACGCAGCCCCCACACCGATGGAAATAATGCTCGAAGCTCTTTGCGCCTGCTCGTCGCTGGATATATTGAGCATACTTAGGAAAAAAAGAATCGATATTGTCGATTTCCGTATCCATGCCACCGGCGAACGCGCCGAAACGCACCCCAAAGTGATTACGAAGGCGCATCTTGCGATCGAACTCGTCAGCCCGAACGCCACGCAGAAAGACTTGGAGCGAGCCGTAGAGCTTTCGCATACCACGTATTGCGGCGTGTCGGCCATGTTCCGCCGATCGGGCGCAGAGGTTACAGTCGAAGCAATTGTGAAGCAGCCGTAGGGCGAGTGAGACGGCAGGAAAATGCACAAAACGAAGCAGGGCGCCCCTTTTCGAGAGAGCGCCCTGCCTTGCGTATATGGATAGTATCCTGGTTGTTTGTCTATTTATATGATTATTCGTTCTGACTATCCTAAGATTGCCTTCAGGTCGGCTTCTGCCGTCGTAATCGGCATTAAGTTGAATTTTTCGACCAAGATGTTCAATACATTCGGCTCGAGGAATGCCGGCAGGCTGGGCCCGATGCGGATATTCTTGATGCCGAGGTGTAGCAGCGTGAGCAGGATCGCTACGGCCTTCTGTTCGTACCATGAAAGTATGAGCGAGAGCGGCAGGCTGTTGACGTCCGTTTTGAACACTTCGGCGAGCGCCACGGCGATTTTGATCGCTGAATATGCGTCGTTGCATTGGCCCACGTCCAAGAGGCGAGGAATGCCTCCGATGTCGCCAAACTCCAATTTATTGAAGCGGAATTTGCCGCAGGCGAGCGTCAGAATGACTGTGTCTTTCGGTGCTTTCGTTGCGAAATCGGTGTAGTAGTTGCGGCCGCTCTTTGCGCCGTCGCATCCGCCGACGAGGAAGAAATGTTTGATGTCGCCTGCTTTGACGGCCTCCACCACTTTGTCCGCCACGCCGAGGACTGCATTATGGCCGAAGCCTGTCATCGTGTAGGCGGGTTCGGCGTCTTCCGAGAATCCATCCATTTCGAGGGCTTTCTCGATGAGCGGCGTGAAGTCGCGGTTTTCGATGTGCATAGCGCCGGGCCATTGCACCAATCCGCCGGTGAATATATTATTGATGTAGCTTTCCGTAGGCTTTTGGATGCAATTCGTTGTCATGTAGATAGCGCCGGGGAATTTAGCAAATTCTTTAACCTGGTCTTGCCATGCGCCGCCGAAATTGCCGACTAAATGTTTGAATTTCTTCAATTCTGGATAGCCGTGGGCGGGGAGCATTTCGCTGTGCGTATAGACGTTTATGCCCTTGCCTTCGGTTTGCTTGAGCAGTTCGATCATGTCCTTAAGGTCGTGTCCGGATACTAGTATTGCTTTGCCTTTGACGGGTGTCGTGCGGACTTTCGCTGGTGTCGGGTGGCCGAAGGTGGTCGTATGGGCACGGTCGAGCAATTCCATGACTCTGAAATTCACCTCGCCCGTTTTCATTGCCAATCCGAGCAATTCGTCGGCAGAGTTTCTTTGCGTCAGCGAATGGAGGACCATCTGAATGTCTGCGAAGATTGATTCATCGGTGTAGTCCAAAAGCTGAGCATGTTCGGCGTATGCAGCCAGGCCCTTCAGGCCGTACATAACCAATTCCTCGATACCTGTAATATCGGCTCCATTTTTTGCCTTGCGAAATTCTATCGAGAGTGTCCGTCCGAAATTGATAAGGTCTTCTTTGTCCTCGACGAACTCGAAAGCGGCAGGACCGGAGAGTTTTTCCGGTGCGATGCCCTTTGCCGTGCAGGCGTTTCGATAGTCTGCGGCGGCCTTTTCGAGCAGTTTGGACCCTTTGCGTATCATGTCCATTACCTTGTCTTCGTCGAAATTGACGTTGGTAACGGTTGTGAACAATCCTTCGAGAGTGAAGATGTTGTATTCACTATTCGGTGCGCCAAGCCCGCGGAGCAGGTGGGCATAAGTTGCGATTCCTTCGGTAACGTAAACCAAGACGTCCTGAAGGACAGCGGTGCGGTCGGTTTTGCCGCAGATGCCTACCTCGAAATGGCAGCCGTCCGTTGAGCGTTGTTCACATTGGTAGCAATACATAGAATTATCCTTTCATTAATGACAAGATACAAATTATTAAACGATTAATATTCCAAATAATTGATTTGCTTTAATTTACCTTCGAGCGAAATAATGTGCTCTTCGATTTCCAGTCCTTGGACGCCCGAGGCTCGGGCCGCTTCCAGCACCATTTTCGATAGGCCCTTGCAGCACGGCACTTCCATGATTGCCACCAAGACCTTGGGAGTATTGTTCTGGCGAATGATTTCAGCAAGTTTTTCGACGTATGGGTCGGTGATGTCCAACTTGGGGCAGGCAACGACTACGGCGCGGCCTGGAAGGTATTTCTCGTGGATTTCCGCCGAGGCGATTGGCCCGCAGGTGGACATAACGAGCAGTTCTGTATCCCTGAAGTACGGCGCGGCCGGGCTGACCAAGTGCAACTGCACGGGCCATTGTTGAAGGGCCGATTGTGCGCGGCGCCCCGTCGGGGCGGTTTGCTGTGGGGCCTGCTGCTGGCGGCGGTCGATGGTTTGCATGCCCGGGCATCCGCCAAGGTGCTGGCCATGATGGTGGTGCATTGGCTTGGCCTCGACACGCGGGGTTTCGGTAGGATTGGAAATGCCAAATTCGGCCATCGCTTCGACTGCCTGGTGGTAGTACTCCATCGCGTTGTGGGCAAGCAGATGTTCCAAATGCGCTTTCAGCACCGAAACCGGTTTCTTGCGGAGCAGTTCGATAACGCTGCGTTCGTCGTATGGCTCGGCTTCGCGTTCTTCGACCGTGATGGCGCCCTCCGGGCAAGTGCCAAGGCAGGCTCCCAGACCGTCGCAGAACAAATCACCGACCAAACGTGCCTTGCCCTCGATGATCTGAAGCGCGCCCTCTTTGCATTCGGGAACGCACAGCCCGCAACCCGTGCATTTGTCTTCGTCGATGGTGATAATCTTTCTTAACATGTCTCAATCCTTTTAGTTTTTATATTCGGACTATTTAATCCGATTCAAAATTACAAAAATAAACGGGCGATTGCAAGAAATATTTTAATGATGAGAAAAATAATCGGATAAATATATCCGGTTTGATTTTGGGATTAATATTTACAAGGTTGAATATGTCTGGTTGATTCTATCACGTTTATACCGAGAGAAAACGCCGAAGGCGTGATATCTTAATAGGGGCGTGATGGTTTATGTTATACAAACGCTGAAAGCGTGAAATATTAATTTGTGTTGTGTAAATCAATATTTCGCACCTTCGGCGCTATTATTTGTTTCTACTTTTCAATACTATGAATATTTCGCACCTTCGGCGCTTGCATTGGAGCCGCCAGTAAAAAATCCCACATCCGAATTGATACCGCGTGAGCGGTTGTTATATTGTAGCAGTTGGTTTTACCTTGCAAGTCATACCGCATTGCGGTTGTTGTATTATACTCTGCATGAATCTATCAAACTTATAAAACATTGCATTCCCTGACCCACATTCAATCCCATTTTGCACAGTTAAACTTTGGTTAATTTTTCAACATATTGCTATTTACGAACAAGAGTTACAAGATTATTTCGTATTTTTGCAAATGAGAAAAGTTTTTTTAACTAAAGGATTTGAAATGGACTCTGACCCCGGTAGGTTAGAAATTACAACAAAATGGCTCTCCTGACGGAGGAATCCAGCTGTACAATAACGCGCTGCACAATAGCCGTACCAACCATGCCGGAGACACCCCCTCAGCAGAATTTCATCAAAGAGGTGCCGCTTCCACCCAGTGGAGTATCGATACAAGAACCAATTGGGCACCTACAAATGAGAGGGAAGTTTGATGAATCCAAATTTCACACTTTACTTCAGCCGAATCATCGGCAACAAAGTCTTAGCCAAAGACAACGAACCCTTGGGCAAACTGCGCGACCTCGTAGTCGATACGTCTATGAAGCGTCCGCAAGTGATTGCCGCCGTCATCCAAACCGAACAAACTAACCTTGTGGTTGATTTTTCATCTTTTTCCATCTCGAAAGAGAATGGCCAATACCGCATTGTCTGCCGTAAGGTAAAGGAAATCGAAATTGAAACCGAGAGCGAGCACCACCTGTTCCTACAGAAATACGTCATCGACAAGCAAATCGTCGATATGTTTGGCAGGAAAGTGGTCCGAGTTAATGATTTGCGTTTCGTCATACTATCGACGGGCGCATATTTGCTCGCTGTGGACGTCGGGATGGAGGGCCTGCTGCGCCGGATTGGTATCGCCAAACCGATACAGAAAGTCCTAAAACTGTTCAACCTGAATATCCCGGGCAAACTAATCCTTTGGGACGACGTCGAGACGTTCAACTATTCGAGCCTGGACCTTCAGCTCTCGCGGCCATACACCAAATTGCGCACCATGCACCCGTCGGACATCGCCGACATCATCGAAGACCTCGACCGTCCCACTCAGGTTGCCCTTCTCAGTTCGCTCGACGAGGAACAGGCCGCCGACGTGCTCGAAGAACTCGAAGAGGACGTACAGACCCAGCTCATCAAAAACCTTTCGAAAGAGAAGGCTGCCGATTTGCTCGAGAAAATGCCCGCCGACGAAGCCGCCGACATCTTGGAGGAACTCGACGAAGAACGAGCCGAAGAGCTGCTGTTGGAAATGGAACACGACGCCTCGAGGGAAGTGCGCGAATTGATGGAATACGAGGACAATGAAGTCGGTTCGTTGATGACAACTGATTTTTATTGCTTCCACGAAAACGATACTATCGAAAACGTCATTACAAAATTGCGGGAACTAAAACCCGAAACCAATCATATTTACTCACTTTTTATTGTAAACAATAGCGACAAATTCATCGGTACGGTTGCTCTTCGCGATCTGTTGGTGAATTCGCCGTCGGACACAATGAGGTCGATTATGAATAAACAAACAGCTGTGGTTTACGATACGGACAAATCGAAAATACTACCCGAGATTATATCTAAGTATAATCTTTTGGCAGTGCCTGTCATCAACGAAGAATCGCAGCTACTTGGCACAATCGTCATCGACGACATTATTGACCGCTTAATGGAATAAAAGGAAGGAGAAATATGGTTTCAAATACGATAAAACATGGAAAAAAAGGAATACTTCGTAATATATTGATTTTCCTTGCATTGCTTGGTCCGGGAATAATCACGGGAAGCGTCGATAACGATGCCGGCGGCATCACTACCTATTCAATTGCAGGAGCGCTATACGGCTACAATCTTTTGTGGACACTGATTCCGGCATTTATCGTCCTGGTCGTCATCCAGGAAATGAATGCCCGAATGGGAATCGTTACAGGCAAGGGTTTGGCAGACCTGATTCGCGAGAATTCCGGCGCTAAGATTACTTTTATCATTTTCATTTTCTTTCTGACGGCCGATATTGGCAATACGACAACTGAATTTGCCGGCGTGGCTGGAAGTATGGAGGTGTTCGGCGTATCGAAATATATCTCTGTGCCGATTGTCGCGGTAGCGGTTTGGCTGCTCGCAGTCAAAGGTAATTATCGAGTAGTCGAGAAGGTATTCCTCGTTTTCAGCGTATTCTTGTTGGTCTATATCGTATCGGCATTGTTGGGCAATCCAGACTGGAATTCAATCGGAACATCGATGATCAAACCAGAAATTAGCTTCGATTCGGAATACTTGGCTGTCGTCGTTGGTATCATCGGAACGACAATAGCTCCATGGATGCAGTTCTATATGCAAAGCGCCGTAATCGAGAAGGGATTGAAAATTGAGGACTACAAATACACGATTTGGGATGTCGTGATTGGCAGTGTTCTGACTGTGGTAATCGCGTTTTTTATCATTGTGGCTTGCGCATCGACTTTGCACGTCAACGGTACCGAAATCGCAGAGGCGAAAGATGCTGCTTTAGCATTGGAACCTCTTGCCGGCACTTTGGCTTCGATGGTATTTGCGTTCGGACTGTTCGTGGCATCAGTTTTTTCAGCTACAATTCTGCCATTGGCAACTGCGTTCTACATTTGCGAAGCTTTCGGTTTCGAGGCTGGAGTCGATAAATCGTGGGACGAAGCCCCCGAGTTCTATGTGCTATACACTGGAATTATCATTTTCGCTGCATTGATTATTTTGATACCGAATGCACCTTTGATACTTATCACGCTTTGGTCCCAGGTGGCAAACGGCGTGATCCTTCCTTTGGTGCTGGTCTTTATGATGAAACTCGTCAATAAAAAAGAGTTGATGGGCGAATACGTGAATACACCTATCAAAAACTGGATCGGATGGACAGCCGTAATCGTCCTAACGATACTGACCGCAGTGATGTTCGCAATTATGGGCTTCGATTGGGTAAGTAAATTGTTTGCGTAGCAAGGTATTATAACGTTTTGTACGGGTACAGCCCAATACAATTATGAAGCGGAAATTATGCTTGGTTATAAAATTCAGTGAATCGAAATAATTGTATGACACACCCTCTAACCCCCTCTTATTAGAAGGGGATAAGAATATGCCTAAATATAATATTAGTGAAACATAATATGTTTTTTAAAGTCCCCTTTAGGAAGAGGGGATTTAGGGGTGTGTTATTATAACCATATGAAATACGAAGGTTAATGAATTCTTGGCTACTGTTTTTATACACATACAAGACGTTATTGGGCCATTATCAAATGAATAGATATTGTCTGAAAACATCTTGATTCCAATCATACCAATCAAAATAATCACATAAATCACAGTTCAGACACCCCACCGCAACTACCTACTAAGAGGCTGTTGAAATAGTAATTCTTTTTCATTCTTACCCCTCGCCATTCATGGAGAGGGGCTGGGGTGAGGCAGACAGAGTTTGCATAAGTATATAATCTACTTTGAATTGCAATTCTTTGCCTCTCTCCCCAAACCCCTCTCTCCATTCTGGAGAAAGGGGCTTTAAGAAAAATTACGACTTATTCAACTACCTCCTAAAGCGCTGCTATGTGTTTTGTTTTAGCAGGTAGTTTTTGTATATTACTATTTCACAATTAACAGTTTTCCAAAAACAGAAAGGTTCAAAAAAATGAAACGATTATTTTTATTTCTAACCATCGCGCTCGGTTTCGTGGCGCAGGCCAGGGCTGGCGAAATTATCTATGGGTGGAACAGACAGCAATCGAACGAAAGCATATGGGACATGAAATTCATGCCGGACAACGATTACTTTATTATTGTTTCAGATTCCACATTGGAAATCCGAGCTACCGATACCGGCGATTCTGTTATCTCATATCGGAAACCTGCCGGTCACCACAATGCACTCGATTTTACGTCGGACAGTAGCAAATTTGTACTAATCAATGGGCCGAAAATCGAGTTAAGAAACACTACTGATATGAGCATTATTGCTCAAGATTCCATTGTGAAAGAATACCCGGATTTTGTTAGAGATTTTTATCGCCTTGCCGTTGATCCCGTACGTAACTTGGCATATTGTATCGTAGGCGATTTCGGGAATTTGGAAGATGAAAGAATTCAGAAAAGAAAAATTGTTGTTTATGATTACAACACAATGACACAGCAAGCCGTGCTTCCCGGTTCGGAAGACGAGTTTTGGGAAATCATGGCAATATCCAAAGACGGCAAATACCTGGCTGCAATTACAAATTTGAAGTCAAAATTGGTTGTATGGTCATTGGAGTCAATGCAAATGATAAGGGAATTCTGGCTGATTGATCCGTATTCATATACCAAATTTGTAATCACCTCTCAGGGCTGTATAAAATTTTCGGAAACAAATACAGATTATATATATTATTCAGGCACTTTTCCCCAAACAGCAAGTGACATTAATCATGACGGTTTATTCGTTTACAGCATTGATTCAAACAGAATTATTGATTCAACATTCGGAGTAGGAGAAAAAAGGCTCGCAATGAGCAGATTCTGTTTTTTTGACAATGGTAAAAAATTACTAAATGTAAATCAATCTGATATTACTGTATTGGGCTTATTAAAAAATGAAATTGAATACCAGAAGACTCAAGAAAATGACGGCATCCTTCGCGTATTCTACGCACTTAATTCAAAGAAATCGAACAGGTTCATAGCATATCATGGCACTTACTTAAAAGAATTTCAGTACGATCCATACATTGGTGTAAACGAAAACGACACAACAATTCAAAACGTATATCCAAACCCAACAACGAATTCAATCAGTATAAGCCTGAATTGCACATCACCGAATCTATATTACGAAGTACTAAACGCCAATGGTGAGTTCCTCGCGAGCCAGCAAGCAATCGAAAACGTTGCTACTTCCGTCAGAATTGATTTCTCGGCATATCCGGCCGGCGCGTATTTCGTGCGCATTGGGTGTGGGAATGAAACAAAGACATATAAAGTGGTGAAGATATAACCCAATTATCACTTTCAGTGCCCCGCCCGCAACTACCTACTAAAGCGCTGCTAAGTGTTTTGTTTTAGCAGGTAGTTTTTATATATTACCATTTCCATTTGTTAAGCGCAAAGTGGTACTACCATTTGGAATGGTAGTACCACTCTATTTTAATGTATATCAAACAATTACATCCCTTTAGATTCCAATCACACTAATCAAAATAATCACACAAATCACAGTTCAGACCCCCCCACCACAACTACCTACTAAAGCGCTGCTAAGTGTTTTGTTTTAGCAGGTAGTTTTTGTATATTACCATTTCTCAAATAACAGATTTCCAAAAACAGAAAGGTTCAAAAAAATGAAACGATTATTTTTATTTCTAACCATCGCGCTCGGTTTCGTGGCGCAGGCCAGGGCTGGCGAAATTATCTATGGGTGGAACAGACAGCAATCGAACGAAAGCATATGGGACATGAAATTCATGCCGGACAACGATTACTTTATTATTGTTTCAGATTCCACATTGGAAATCCGAGCTACCGATACCGGCGATTCTGTTATCTCATATCGGAAACCTGCCGGTCACCACAATGCACTCGATTTTACGTCGGACAGTAGCAAATTTGTACTAATCAATGGGCCGAAAATCGAGTTAAGAAACACTACTGATATGAGCATTATTGCTCAAGATTCCATTGTGAAAGAATACCCGGATTTTGTTAGAGATTTTTATCGCCTTGCCGTTGATCCCGTACGTAACTTGGCATATTGTATCGTAGGCGATTTCGGGAATTTGGAAGATGAAAGAATTCAGAAAAGAAAAATTGTTGTTTATGATTACAACACAATGACACAGCAAGCCGTGCTTCCCGGTTCGGAAGACGAGTTTTGGGAAATCATGGCAATATCCAAAGACGGCAAATACCTGGCTACAATTACAAATTTGAAGTCAAAATTGGTTGTATGGTCATTGGAGTCTATGCAAAAGATAAGGGAATTCTGGCTTATTGACACAAATACATATTCACAAGAGATTATCACATACCAAACCTGCATAAAGTTTTCTGAAACGAATACAGAAAACATTTTCTATTCCGGCGCGTTTTCTCAAACAATTGATGATATTAATCACGACGGTTTATTCGTGTACAGCATTGACTCTAACAAAATCATTGATTCAACGTTTGGTGTAGGTGAAAAAAAGATTGCAAGAAATCAACTCTGTTTTTTTAATGATGGTAATAGGTTATTGAATACTAATTCAGATTATATCACTGTTTTGGATTTATCAAAAAACAAAATAGAATTCCGGAAAAATCAGGACAATGATGGTATTAATCGAATTAGTTACAGTATTTATTCAAGCACAAAAAACAAGTTTATTTCGGCATACCTTCCGTATATCAAAGAATTTCAGTACGATCCATACATTGGTGTAAACGAAAACGACACAACAATTCAAAACGTATATCCAAACCCAACAACGAATTCAATCAGTATAAGCCTGAATTGCACATCACCGAATCTATATTACGAAGTACTAAACGCCAATGGTGAGTTCCTCGCGAGCCAGCAAGCAATCGAAAACGGTGCTACTTCCGTCAGAATTGATTTCTCGGCATATCCGGCAGGCGCGTATTTCGTGCGCGTGGGGTGTGGGAATGAAATTAAGACATACAAAGTGGTGAAGATATAACCCTATTATTCCTTTTCGTGCCCCAGTCCTCAACTACCTCCTAAAGCGCTGCTAAGTGTTTTGTTTTAGCAGGTAGTTTTTGTATATTACTATTTCACAATTAACAGTTTTCCAAAAACAGAAAGGTTCAAAAAAATGAAACGATTATTTTTATTTCTAACCATCGCGCTCGGTTTCGTGGCGCAGTCTAAGGCTGGCGACATCGATACGCTGTGGACTATCGGTAAGGATGGCACTCTCGGATCGATAGTTTCTATAGCTCTTTCACCGTCGGAGGATACAATTGCCGCAGGCTATAGAAATGGTTCAATCAAATTCTTCAATTCAACAAACGGCGATTCACTCTATTGCTTCAAACATGGCGGACATATTGAATCAATTTCTATCAGTTCCGACGGAAAATACTTAGCGAGCGGTGGAAATGGACGCGCCGTTAAAATATGGGATTTGCGATCAAAAAAATTAATAACATCGCTAATCGACACAATAATGAACGCGGACTCAGGTGTTGTCCGTACTGTTCAGTTCACACCTGATGGCAAACTGCATGTACTTTACGAGAAGCAATATTTTACTCTTCATGAGTCATCATGGCTATATACTTTCCACAATGGGGATTGGACGATTGAGAAAAAAACTAATATTCCGCTCATGAGTCCTGAAATGAAAATCTCGCCCGATCTTAAATCAGTTGCCATACGTGGTGGGCTATGGAGAGAAAACAAAACAGCAATTGATATTTATTTATACGATTATAATGCTGATACATTGAAATATGATATGTTCCCGCAAGAATCAAAATATGTAGGAAACTTCGTTTTTTCGAAAAATGGGCAATCGCTTGCTTTATCTTTCGGAAAGGGTCTCGGGCTATATAGCACGATCAATTACAAATCGTATTTTTCTTACAACATCGACAGTGTTTATATATTCAACACGACTTTTTTTAACGACGGGAAAAGGATGATAATAAATCAAGAGCCGCCAATTGGTCTGAATTTCTTTGACATTGAAACTAATTCTTCATTTGGCTTCGTTCAAAGATACCTGCCGGATTATTCAAGGTATTGGATTCCTAGCATTATAGCGCTTAATAAGGATAATAATAAGCTCTTCTGTGCAGGGGTTATTCTTACATGCTACGATATAACAAATTTTAATGGCATTGAGAAAACTCTTGCCGTTCAACCAACTCTCTATCCCAATCCCAGCACAGGTTCAGTTATCATTCCATTGAATGAAACTTCAATCATTAGCGTTACTGTTGCAAGTATTAGTGGCGAGTATTATGATTGTGCTTACAGTACAAACACTGACAGCATTACCGTTGATCTGACAGCGCTTCCTCACGGTTCGTATATGATAACCATAAAATCATCAAATACACTTACGTCGTACAAGGTTGTAAAGGAGTAGGGAATGAAGAAAATTATCATTATAGTAGCATTACTTTTGTATTCGATTGGGATTCATGCACAATACAATAACAATATTGATCCTAAACATATGGTCTTCAACTTCAAAGACAATGCGGGAGTGCAACACTATCAAGATTCTCTCAAATATTCATATTTCCCACAAACAAAGTTCATCATTGGTTGGCAGTGGGGAGAGCACCCGAAAATCACGAGAGAGATGCATAGCAATATGGGTCAGACCTCGAATACAACTTTAGATTTTTCATGGCAAGACAATATGGATGGAGCCACCAAAGACATACTTTCGGTAGCAGGAAACACCACAGACCTTCCATACCTTGCTCAATCCTTTCTCTACGAGCCAACGCTGCTAATCCCAGAGGAATCACGCGGCCAATTCCTTACCTGCGCCGATGACCCTACAAACCCAATCTTTGGATTTTCCACAAGACAAGGCGTGACTAGTAACGGCAGGCTCGTTTTGAATAATCCTAACCTTGTAGGTCAAACAGTTTTATCAAATCCATGGGTAAATGATAGAATGATATGTAAAAAAGAAGAACCATTAAATAATAAAAATGGTATTAACTGGTATGTTAGCATGTGCATAAGAAGGAAGAACTTTAATGACATTACTGAAGATGATACACCGATTTTGGAGGTAACACTGCCATATAAGCTTTTAGGTAGTAATGCAGCTCAATTACCCAATATCATTTTTTCATATGTACCAGAATCAGATTTTCATTCAAATACTTCAAACAATTTCAATGGGAATATGGTGTTTTATTTGAATCTTAAAGATACGGAATCAGATAGGTTTTTTATTACAAAAAGAATGCTTCCCCACCTCGGTGATGGAACAAATGATATTATCATCTCAGCATTTTTTCAGTGTAATCAAGAGCAGAATCCTAATCCTCCATTGATTGGTACCGGAACGTCATCTCAAATTGAAAGCATTGGTTTTGAAGCAAAATATTTAAGTAACGAATGTCCGGTAGAGATAGATTGGATTCGTATAGAAACGCCATATGCTCGTGATCTCTTCAAAGGAACTTTTAACGAGAATATTCGAGCGAGTGTACAGACCATGATAAACGGTATAGAGGGCTCAAAAAATTACAAATTTTTCAGAGTTTATCCAATGGATGGCGACGACAGTGAAGTAGTGTGGAACTGGGGCACACTGCGTTACCTTAACAAACTTCTCAATGGGTTCGTTACTTCATCTATATCGCCTGTTTATCCAAAGCACTACGAACATTATGTTGGCGGTTACGAAAGATGGGCCAATGGCATTGCATTTGGAAAGGCTGTCAGCTCATCGGTTGCAGCTCCTTACTATAGGCCAAACAATATGGGCGAAAGTTCCGAAACCCGAAACGCTGGTTTTTCTCCAAGTGGCGGGTACAGAGGGTATCGTTATTACAATTATTCTGAAATTGGTAGCAATGAAACCATTAGAATAAGAGAAAGCAATGGCTCGTTTACTACGATAAACAATGTAGATGTAAGGCCATGTTTCTATAGAGATGATACTACGAACTCAGCTTATGAAACACACTTTCATCACGATGCTACTCCTTTCGCAAGAAAGAATAATCCTTGCGATTGCCAATACCCGACAGAAGTAACAGGAGCTTATAAATATGTCGATTTGCTGGCGAATTTGAAAACGTGCACTGAAGATGAATATATTCACTATTTAAAAGACAACACAAGATCATATCAAGGAAAATCGGAGTTCAAGCTTTACGATTTTTATAAAAATTCTGATCTTCTATTTAGTAAACAGCCATTTTGGATGCAAATCTTTGAGGTTTCAAATTGGTCTTACGATCCAATAAATAATGTTGCAAAAAACGGAGATAAACGCCCTCTGACTGGTGAAGAAAGTATGCACAGCATTTGGACATCCATTTTGTTAGGAGCGAAAGGAGTTGCGTATGATAGACTGAGATTGCTTTCTTCATCAATTGGAATAACATCATGTAGCGATTCCGAACTTCCGAATTCAACCGGTGATGACTTCTTATATTCAGATATTGTTGGAACTGACTTCATTGATTACTCACCAAATTCAAATGAAGTCCCTTACATTAAACAAGGTATCTCTCAAAGTAATGTTTCTGAATTTATGCAAGTTAAACCCAATAGAATATATCTTGGCAGGAAATCTCAAAGGACAGCAATGAAGAAGTTGCATGATTATATTATGGCAAACAGCGATACACTAATGGGGTTAAAGTTGGTTACGTGGCACGCCAAGGGTTTCAAAGAATGGACCACCTCCGACCCCGCTTCCGCTCTGTCGAATTATAATTACGATTACTTCATTTCGCAGCCCGCCACGTACCACATCTATGGCAATAAATACGAAAAGGAACCCTACGACTCCTCATTTTTCGATATCGCCATACACCGCTACGTGCCTTCCGATGGCAGTCTTGGCGAATTCCCCAAAACATTTTTTATCGCTGTCCAGAACCGTCGCACCGACCCGCTCATAATCGACGACGAAATAGCAACAAGACCGGACGGCACAACGTATTTAAATACTGATATGAAATTCTATTCTTCCGCCGAATTCGATATGTTTGCACGCAATGGCGGGTTAACAATTAACGGGAACGATCGAGGAGCTGCAGAATGGAAAAGTTTCTGGTGGAAACGCCGCGGTTGCCGCAGAATAAGAATTCCTTTAGTTCCACACTTTAATACTACGAAATATTTACTCCAAGAATACAAGCGCTACTTTAGCGAATTGGGATGCGGGAATACCAACCTCGGCAGCCTCTGGTGGCGCCAACGGCCGCTTTATCGGCCTGCTTCCAAATTTTATGATTCTATCAGTGTGGACCTATTGCCAGGCGAGGGCCGCTTGATAAAGGTTTGGTACACACCGTACATCTGGCAAGAACGAGAGAATTCTCCGACACATCATGAACGTTCCGGCAAGCTAACAGAACACATGAAGGCATCGCTTTACACCAGCACAAACTGTGGAGACAAGGCAATATGTTTTTCCAAAGGCACAGCCCCTGCTTCCAACCCGAGCGGGGAAATCGTCTGGGGGCCAAAGTACGCCCTTTCATTCAATATCCCGATCGATAGTTTGTGCGAAGAATTCTACGATATTGATAAGTGTTCAGCTCCATCGATGGTTTCGGACTACAAGGGGCGTACGTCAGACACTTCAATTTGCCGCGTGGTCTATGCAGCAAAGAAAGATAGCAACGAAAACATAATTGTCGAGCACATAGTCCGCACAGTTGGCGATTCCGTTTGGCCAGGGTATGGGAAGATTATCGCGCGATTCAATGGCAACGATTTAGAGAAATACGGCAAACCAGTAATAAGTTCGGGCGTAAATGGTTTCTATTATGCCTGGGCAGATTCTCTCTACGGAATTCGTGCCGCATGGAAAGCAGCCGGCCAGGAATACTTCGCCGACTCGAACGTGATAACTGTGAATTTTGCAGACAGCATATGCCCGTCATGCCCGAAATATTCCTTCAGCCCGAACCTAAATTCATACTCTCACTCGGGCGATAGCTCGTGTGCGTTGGCATGGAGCGGCGGTTGGCAAACTGCACCAAACAGCCCTGCTATGTCCGAGATTTTTTATACAGTACTGAACAAACAACAGGGCAAAGCTTTGGCAAATTATATGCCCACACTCCAATCGCCGAGTTTGGTTTCTGCCCGTGCAAGTTTTGATGGAAAATGTGTAAATCTAAGCAAGGACAATCCAGGGCGCCAGCACATCTCGCCCAAGGTTGTCAGGATGATCGACGGTTCTCAGTCCAAGGTAAGCGATAGAGTATATTGGATCAGTGCTTTGATTAATAATGGCCGAATTACAAATTCATACAGTGCAGTAAAGAGCTTAGAATTTATTACGATGAACAAGAAACCATATAAAACGACAATTGGTGGAACAAATCTTCTAATCTCGAATCGGCAGAACAAACTCAGTTTTGATGTTGCTCAGTTCTATACGGATTCTGTATCGCCTTCCAATATTACACAATATGTGAATTTGGATTTCACGAGTTTGGATTCGAGCAGGTATTCGTTATATAATTACAAGCATACCTCTCAGTCAATTTTTGCGAATCCAGCAATAATGAGCGTTAACGTTACTGCATTAGAGAATAGTGTTTGCACGGCATCCAGCAGTCTTATGTCAATGCTATCTCGCAGTGCTACCATCCCTAATTACTCGAGAAGGCAGAATAGCCGCAGGTATATTCTATACTCAGATTCGACGAACGTTCAATCATCACCGATATACCGATCAGCGAATTTAACCGAACCTGAAGCTTTTGTTGGATTCTCTAATGGTACATCAAAAGCAATGTCCGGGCTTCCGATCGTTGCTGGCGCGCCAATTGAATTCTTCTCGTCAAATGATTCGACCAAAGAATTTGATCCGTTCATATTCCCTGCTCGGATTCAATCATCCCCATTCACAGCCGAAACAGCAACACTATTGGAGTTTAAAACATCGGGCACTCCTGCCATTGGAGCTAACTTCAAATTGCAGAGGTTATCTGATAGTGCTGAGTTTAATTTGGTAATTAACGGAACTGTAGAATCAAACAGTGCAGAATTGAACTCATTCCTTTTGGTGAATGGTGGCAATGATAAATATCGTTTAATTCTCGAAAGCGCAGACACGAACTTAGTATATTGCGAAGAAGTATATTTGGAAGGCATGCCCGCAGGCACGGCCAACAGAAAGAATAATACAAATATCGTTGACTTGTCTAATGGAAAAATCTTGCAGGCGAATAACGAAGATAACATTCTTATTTCTCCGAACCCGGCCGATCAAACTGTTAGTATTATGTTTGGAATAGATAATAATTCCGAACTTAAAGATTCAGATTATCAATATTTACTGAAGTTGGTTTCAATATCCGGCGATTTGGTTTACTCCAGCCCGATTGAAATCGGACAATCAGTGAAACTTCCTACCGCTGAGTACTCAAGTGGTTCATACTTTGTGATTATTGATTGTTTGAATTGCAATAATGGGCTTAACAAGTTATTTGTAAAAAAGATGAATATTATTCACTAACCATTAGAACTAAGACAAACATTCGCGTTTAATACAACGCCAGAGGCCACCTTTTCGGGGTGGCCTCTTTCGATTTAAGTATGTCTTTTCGTAATGGTTTAGCTCAGGCTGCGGCGCACTTCGACCGTTTTGAAGCCCTCGATGATGTCTCCCTCTTCGATGGCGTTGAATCCGTCCAGCGAGATACCGCATTCGTAGTTGGTATCCACTTCGCGGACGTCGTCTTTGCCGCGTTTGAGCGAACTGATTCCGCCGGTGAAGACGGGCAGTCCGTCGCGAAGCACCCTGACTCTGTCGTTTCTGGTGATTTTGCCGCTTTGGATGTAGCAGCCCGCGATATTGCCGGAGCGGCTGACGCGGAACACTTTGCGCACCTCGATCGTGCAGATCACTTCTTCGTGTATCTCGGGCGCCAGCAAGCCCTCGAGGGCCAGTTTGACTTCGTTGATGCAGTCATAGATGATGTTGTAAAGCCTGATTTCGACCGATTCGGCATCGGCAATTTTGCGTGCTTTCGCCGTCGGATTCACTTGGAAGCCGATGATAATCGCCTTGGAGGCGACGGCCAGCATAACGTCCGATTCGGAGATGGAACCGACGCCCTTGTAGAGAATCGAAACGCGTACTTCGTCCCGCGAGAGTTTGAGCAACGAATCGCTCAAAGCTTCCACGGAGCCGCCCACGTCGCCTTTGATAATCAGGTAGAGGTCTTTGACGCCGCCGAGCTGGATCTGCTTCGAGATGTCGTCCAGAGTAACGTGCGACTGCTGGCGGAATTCTTGTTCGCGGCGCAGTTTTTGGCGTTGGCTGGCGATTTGGCGAGCTTCGCTGTCGTTATTGACGATTGCGAGAGTATCGCCAGATTCGGCCATGCCCTCGAAACCGATCACTCGCACCGGAACCGATGGGAATGCTTCATCGACGCGCTTTCCGCGTTCGTCGAACATAGCGCGGACGCGGCCCGAGTGCATACCGGCCACGAACGGGTCGCCGATGCGCATCGTACCCTTCTGGACGATGACCGTCGAGACGGGGCCGAAACCTTTGTCCATATTGGATTCGATAACGATACAACGGGCTTTGCGGTGCGGATTTGCCTTCAGTTCGAGCATTTCCGATTCAAGCAAAATTTTGTCGAGAAGCTGGTCAATATTCAGTCCGGCTTTGGCCGAAATTTCTACGCATTGGTATTTGCCGCCCCAATCCTCGACGAGGATACCGCGATCGGCCAATTGCTGGCGGATACGGTCTGGTTTGGCATCTGGTTTGTCAATTTTATTGATCGCGACGATGATCGGGACGTTTGCGGCCTGAGCGTGGCTGATGGCCTCGATTGTCTGGGGCATGACGCTGTCGTCTGCCGAGACGACGAGTACAACAATATCCGTAACCTGAGCGCCGCGGGCACGCATGGCCGTGAAGGCTTCGTGGCCGGGAGTATCGAGAAAGGTGATGTGTTTGTTGTTCGGCAGGTCCACCCTGTATGCACCGATGTGCTGCGTGATGCCGCCGGCCTCGCCAGCGACGACGTTCGTCAGGCGGATGCGATCCAGAAGCGAAGTCTTGCCGTGATCGACGTGGCCCATGATGGTAACGATCGGCGAGCGTGGCTCGAGGTATGTATCCTCGTCTTCGTCCAGTTCGAGGGTTTGGATTGCTTTTTCGTCGAAGAATTCGACAGACATGCCGTAATCGTCGGCGATGAGCGTGATGGTATCTTTGTCCAAACGTTGGTTGATACTTACCATCAGTCCGAGCTGCATACATTTGACGATGATTTCGCTGGGGCTGACTTTCATCAGCTTGGCCAGATCGCTCGTCGTAACGAATTCTGTCAGGCGGACTGTTTTCAGGTCGAGTTCTTCCTGTTCGGTGCGGAGTTGTTCTTTTTCTTCGCGTTCGATACGTTTTTTCTGGCGAATCTTCGAGCGCATGTTCACGTTTGTCGAATCGTCCATATCGGAAAGCGTCTCTTTGATAGCTCTGTCGATATCCTCTTCGGAGATCATCTCGCGAATGGATTTCTTACGTTTTTTCTTCTTTTCGGGCAATAATTTGGGTGCTGGGGCGCCGCCTTTGCCTTTGTCTTTGATCTTGCCTTTCTTTTTGCCTTTGCCGCCGCGAGCTTTTGCGTCTTCGTCTTCCTCGGTTGTGGCTGGCTTCTTCGGATCACCTTTGATGCGTTTGGGCAATTCTCTTTCGGCCTGTAGGTCGATTTTCCCAACGATAGTCAGTCCTTTAAGTTTTGGTGTCTGGCCCGGTTCGAGCTGCACTTCGGCGAGCTTCTTTTGTTTTTTCTTCTTTTTGGCTCTGTGGTCGGCGTCCAAATCGGCGCTGGGAGCAGCGGGAACGGGTTCATTCTCGCCAACGGGTTTCCTCTCGGTGAATTCGCGTTTGGGTTGCTCTTTGAATCTGTTGTCGTCGGGGCGGCGCGGCGGCCTGTCGCCTCTGGGGCGGTCGTCGGAGCGCGGGGCGGCGTTTTCATCGCGACGCGGACGGTCGGCGGGGATCCTGGCCCTTTCTTTGAACTCCGGTTTGCCGGCTGGCCTCTCCTGCGTGTTGATTTGCGGAGCGGGTTTCCTCTCCGGTACGGCCGGTACTGGCAAATCAATAACTGTATTGACCGGCGGGAGATCTGTCACTTCCGGCATTGCGAATTCGGGAGTGGGAGCCTCGGGCATTGGCATTTCGCCCATTTCGGGCATTTCGGGAAGGTCCGATTGCGGATTGTCGGCCGATAATTTGTCGGAAGGTTTCTTGACTTGTTTGTGCTTTTCGACCTTCTCTCTTTGTTTCTCGGCTGCTTTTATTTCTTTCCGAAATTTCTCGTGAATTGTCTCGACCATCTCTTCTGTGAGTACAGCAGTTGGTTTGTTCTCAATCTCGAATCCTTTGGATTGGAGAAACGAGACAATTGCTTCCTTGCCGATATTTATCTCAGAGGCTATTTTGAATAATCTGTAAGTCTGTGCCGCCATAAATCAATTCAATTTTTAAAACAAATTTTACTTTTCGGACTGCTACGCTGTTTTTGAGCTTGCGCTAAGGCCGATTCTGATCGGTTCCAAGCCAGAATGGCCGCTTGTGGGGCCGAATTCTTGGTGCGTAGTGTATCCGTATATTGAAAAAGAACAAACAATTTCAGTGAGATTGCTACATCAGGTTGATTTTTGCAATCACTTCGGGCAGCTCCTCTTCCTCGAATTCGTTCAGCATAATCTTGCGGAGTTCGATAAGGATTCCTTTCGTCATACCTTCGATTTGCAGCAGTTTTGCAACGTCTGTGTCGAGGAAGTCTCTTGCTGTCTCGATCTTCATATCGACCAATGCTGCATAGACCTCGGGGTCGATTTCCTCTTTGAATTCGGAAAGTTCGATGTCTTCGCCGCCCTCTTTGATCAGAGTCAGCGAATAGCCCGTCAGTTTCGAGGCAAGCCGGACGTTCTGGCCGTTTTTACCGATTGCGAGCGAGACTTGGTCGTCCGGCACGATAACGGTTGCGCTGCGAGTGCCGGCAGCAATATTGATTTCTTTAACCTTTGCCGGCGAAAGGGCGCGGGCGATGAAAGTTTTAATATCTTCTGCGTATTCGATAAGGTCGATGTTTTCGTTGTTCAGCTCGCGAACGATCGAGTGGATACGGATACCCTTCATACCGACGCAGGCGCCAACCGGATCGACGCGCTCGTCGAACGAAATGACTGCCACTTTCGAGCGTTCGCCCGGGTCGCGAGCGATTGCTTTGATTTGAATAATACCGTCGTAGATTTCTGGGATTTCGATCTCGAACAGACGGGCAAGGAAATCGTCGCAAGAGCGGGAAAGTATGATCTCCGGCAGGCCTGATTGGCCGGTGCGGCGGACTTCTTTCACGATTGCTTTGATCGACTGATTCTTTTTGTACTTGTATGGTTCGTTCGGGATTTGCTCGTCCCGCGGCAGGCGCATCTCGATTTTGTTGTGCATCACCAAGATGTCGTTGCGTCGGATTTGATAAATCTCGCCGATAATGATTTCGTTTAGTTTCGTTGCGTATTCGTTATAGATATTGTCTTTCTCCACGTCGCGAATGCGTTGGTTCAGGTTCTGCGAAGCGAGCGAGATAAGGCGGCGTCCAAAATTGTCGGCCAAGTTGTCCAAAGTGATTTCCTCGATGAAGTCGTCGCCGATTTCGTAGGTGTCGTCCGTCAGGCTGAGTGCATCGTGCAAAGAAATTTGCAGCACAGGATCCTCGACGGTCAGCACAACCGTTTTCATAAGGTAAATCTCGATATCGCCTTTGTCCATATTGACGATGATCTCGAAATTCGCTTCCTGCCCGTATTTTTTGCGGACAAGCATGGAAAGTGTTTCCTCCACGATACCCTGAAGCAAATCTCTATCAATGCTCTTGTCTTTCGCCATTTCGGCAAAAGCGTCGATAATGAGTTTTTTATCAACCTGGAATTTAGCTTTACGACGCGCCATTCTCTTCTAACTTAAATATTGTTGAAAATCAGTTTCTTACCTATAACAAAAAATGGGCTGACAAAGACCCATTTCATACATTGCAAAAATACGAAGAAATTCAATACATTGCAACAAATGAACAAAAGAAATTATCTCG
>CAZSWR010000044.1:0-28519 GCA_964610885.1 uncultured Hyphomicrobiales bacterium
TGGCAGGCGCGTTCCAAATTGCTTGGGGGCAAGAGGAAGACCCATATTCAAACATAACCAATCCCTGCGGTGGTACAACAAGGAAAATGCAAGTTAGCACCATGATGGAACCTTATGGCTGCCCAGGATGTCGGATTCACTATACAGGTGTATATTCAGTGGTTGATCAAATGCCATCATTCGAGATATCCGAACTTTTCGTTACGGATGAGTGCTACAAATGCTTCAACACACAAGAGCTGTACCAGATGGCACTTGGTAATTTTATTACTAATCTTGTGGATGGGGCTTGGGATGAATTCAAAGACTTTAATGTAGCAATAGCTTATGCCAAATCATGCGTGCAGGCTACGTTCGGAGAATTTCACAAAGAAAAGCTCGAGAAGAAATATGGGGGAGGCCCCGTTCCTCCGGATCCGGGTATGATTATGCCTATGAGCCAAATTGCCTCAGAGGATTCGGTATCACTCTGGTGGATAAGGCCATGCAACACAGATTTGATTTATTGCTGCAAGGCATTGCTTCATATCGAAACAAAAATGAACAGCGATGGCAGTCGTAGTGTTGTCTATATAAAAACAATAAAGAAATATCCGATGGAGTCTTTTTGCGGAAAGATTTCACCAATGTGCGAATATAATTGCGATGCTTTGGATCTGGATTACCGAAATCTAAAATATCAGGCTGACTCAACGGCAAGTATATTTACTGTTACGCCCAATCCAACTTCAGGTAATGTTTCGCTAACAATCAATGGATTCGAAAATGGTAACTATGTTTTAGAGATTAATGATACTTATGGGAATACAATTCATACATCGAATATAGATATTAGCGACGATTCAAGAACACCAAGCATTGCAATTTCTATCGGCCAAACAGGTACTTACGTTTATGCACTGAAGCAAAACGGAAATGTTTTAAAATCCGGTTTGATTACGGTTATCAAATAAGTTTGTTATTTTCTATGTGGGGGCAATACTGCCCCCTATGTTTTTAATAAAAGGGATTCAAAATGAAAAAATTCATTCTTATTTTTTGTATGTTGCTTCCAATATCAGCCAGCGCCCAGCTTCACTGGGAATACGTGGACACAACTACCAGCTATTGGAATTGGACATCGTTTGTTCAAAGTTTTGGAGACAGTACGTGCCTTATGAGCGGGTTAAATATGGGCAGTTCCGTATCCGAAGCATATATTTTGATGTCGAAAGACGCTGGGCACAATTGGCGTAAAGTATTCTCCAGCACGTCCGATACCGCCTGCGATTGTTGCGGTGTGTATCCTGTCGGCAGGGTAAAAATGCTTACTAAAAACAAAATAATAGCAATAACCGCAAATCAAATCCGCTCCAATGGCAGCTACCTTTTGGAATCGAACGATTGTGGGGATTCCTGGACGATGACGCCAATAAAGGACGACCAAGGGAAAAATGTATATGCAACGTTTTTCGGTATGTACGATGCTTGCAGTGGCTTTTGCAGTTCCGGTTATAACCTGTGGATGATCTCAGACAGCGGGAAAACATACCGCAGAATCGATACATTGAACACGTTTGGAATGGAGATAGCTGACTTGTCAAATAAGTTTGGAAATACAATTTATGTATTATTGGGATCATTTACGAACAGAAAAGGGCTTGCAAAATCAACCGACAACGGGATAACATGGGAAACATGGGAATTACCCGACAGCCTATACTATATGCAATTTATCAATGATAGTGTAGGATATTTTTCTAAAAGATCGAGCGCCATCGAAGATGATAAATATGAACATATACTGATCACGAAGGATGGCGGCAGAACGCTTTCAACTTTTTACATTAATTACGAATATAAAAGCAACATCAAATACATTAATTTCCGAGATGAAAACAATGCTATCGTGTTTGGCGAAAAGAGTATTCTAAGGACTACTAATGGCGGGCAGACATGGTCGCGGGATTCTGTGAGGCTTCAATATTACGATGGCGAGCTTAGTATGTCTGTTAGTCATATGGCCTATCTCAATGAAAACAATATTCTTGCCCGCGATACTTGGGGATTAATGTTTAAATATGGCGATTATATGCCTGTCGGAGTTTACGAAAACTACGCAGCTCCCGAGCCTCTTCTCGCCTCCCCGAACCCGTTCACGGACGTTGCGCGTGTGAATTTCACGGTGGAGCAGGCGGGCCGTGTCTCGATCGTTGTCCGAAATTCCATGGGCGAACAAGTGGCCACACGCGAATATTTCTCCCAATCGGGCGAGCAAACTTTCTCCCTTTCGGGCGCAAACCTCCCCGCAGGCATCTATTTCTGCGACATCACCGCGAGCGGCAAGACCTACCGCGCCAAAGCAGTGCTGGTGAGATGATGATTGTTTTTGTAGGGGGCATGGCATGACCGTGCCCTTTGCTTTTGTGCACTATAGCAGGCATACATGATTCATACTACGAGCTTTGAAGTCGCAGTATGAAGAAGAGATTCGGATTAGAAAATTAAATGATATTTTACCGCGTAGCGGTTGTTATATTGAAGCATATTTTTGAATAGTTAGCCAAGATTTCGCGTAGCGAATGTTGTATCTGTATGGTTGATTCATGCATATATAACAACCGCTATGCGGTATGGCATGCAAGAGGGAAAACAACTCACTACAATACAACAACCGCTATGCGGTATCAAACCACAACTATTACTTTATTGATTTATATAAACGATTTAATAAGGTAATAATGTTGGTTAAAGAATAAGAACATCATAGCTATGAAGGTTTATTCAGATTATAAGGTTTTCTATTATAATTCAATATATTTCTGAGTGTTAGAGCACTGATCATTTTCTTTATGTAGCATCATTTATTTTATATAATATTTCACCCTTTGGAAAATGGGGCCAGTGGGATTTGAATAAGCATATTGTAAACGCCATAGAACCAATCAAACACATAGAACAGAAGCAATCAAATGGATTATTTAGAGTATTTGAAATAATACTCATACATAGGTTTATGTAAAGCATTATAAGTAATATTCTCTATTATATTCCCATCATCATCATATTTATATGTATTATGAAAGCTAATGCCCCCTTCTGAATTATATGTAATCTCCTCTATCTTATTACCTTTATCGTCGTATTTTTTAATGCTTCTTGAATACAATGAGCCATCGGTGTTGTATCTAAGCTCCTCGATTTCCTTATTATTCTCATCGAAAATTGATTTCCCCTTACTATAAATGGAGCCGTCGGCGATATAATAAATTACTTCTATTAAATTACCTCTATCGTCGTATTTTAAGTCAAGTTTTTGTTCCATCGACTTGCCATTGATATACCTTACGTACTCTATTTCTTTGCCTTTATCATTATACTTACGAGTCGTCTTATATGCAATAGAGCTGTCAGCTTTGTAATCGACTTGTTCAATCATATTCTTGTTATCGTCATATTTGAATGTAGTCTCTAAAAATATTGAGCCATCAGTACATGATTGCTTAATGGCACACTCTTTACCATCTTCATTGTAATCATGTATTCTCACATATTTAATTGAGTTGTCCGTATTATATTCGACTTCTTCAACCAGATTCCCTTTCACGTCGTACTTGAACCCAGTCTTCGAAGAAAGATCTCCATTCTTTTCATAACAGGCACTCTCAGTTTTCTTCCCTCCATCATTGAATAAATAAATGAATAGTAATTGGGGTGGTTGATTGCCCAATTTGTCTTTGCTATTAACTTTCTTATAATATTCGCACTTCCTATAACCGCCTTTGACGGAATCGGGTTGCGAGTATAAATTTTCATTTACAACAAAAAGTAAAGCAATGATGAATCCGAATAGTACTTTCTTCATAGTTGCTCCTATTAGACAAATCGAATAAAACTTATTTACACGTGATCCGATGCCCCCGCGATGCGGCGGTCGCGGCGGTGTTTGGCCAGCTCGCGCAAATCGACGAAGCGGTCTGCCTCATCGACTATCTCGACGCCGAGAATCGTCTCGAGCACGTCCTCCATAGTGATCAGCCCATCGATGCCGCCATATTCGTCCACCACGAGGAAGGCGTGTTGGCGCTTCTCCAGGAACGATTCCAGAGCCACATCCAGCGAGGCATTGTCCGGTATGAACTGCAATTCTCTGGACAATGAGCTAAGAGTGCATTCGCCGCGACCCTGAATGACGGCCTTCATAATGTCCTTGGACATCACGTAGCCAATCGCGCCTTCGTCCAGCGACGAACCCTGCCATATAGGAATGCGCGAATACATCTGAAGCTCCGGCGCCAGCAAAGCCGCGCTCGCCGTGAGGCCCGCACTAAGGCTGAAAACCACAGTCCGAGGCGTCATCACGTCCGAAACCAACACATCGGAGAACTGCATGATATTCTTCAGCAGCCGGTACTCGCCGTGCTCTAACTCTCCCCCATCGTGGGCGGTTTCCACCAAGTCGTCCAATTCCTCGAGTGCGTTCTCGGCAGCGCGCCCGCTGATGAGCACGAAGAGCTTGTCCAGCACAGCCGAAAACGGTTTGAAAAGAGTGCTGACAGCGTATGCGGCCATCCATTGCTTCGACAGGATATATTTTGAATACCTATGCCCGAGAGCAGAGAATACAGTTTTAAGCAAAAGTATCGAAACGGAGAACAATCCGAAAACCACGGCCACGTCGAGTATCTCGAGTGTCGGCCCGTTTGTGGCGTTGAGAGCAGTGAATACAAGCGCCAGCGAAATGGATAATGAGTAAAAGAATTGCTCGGCGAGCAAGAGTGGTGCTGAATTCTTCTCGTTGTCTGCTACCAATTTGCGGAACACATCGGAATCGACGGCCTCCAAATCGGAAATCTCGTCTATCTCGTCGTTTGTTGCATTATTGATTGCCGAATTGAAATAGGCGCAAAGCCCTCCGATTAGAACTATAACAAAAAAAAGTAAGTAGTACTCCATCTCCGCTTTTCATCTATTCATCAACAAACTAATCCAAAGATAAGGAATTTATTCGGCAAATCAAACTATATGCCTTCCCTATTTATTGGAACGATGGTTCGTAAATTTTATTTATTTTTGTAGCTCAGGTTAGTTATTTAACATATTAAGTTGCATTTAAAGATAATACTGGAAATAATATCATGGCAAATCCAAGACTTAAACTGCTTAGCGATTCAATTTTTTCGACGATGAGCGCTCTGGCCTTCGAGCACAAAGCCGTCAACCTCGGCCAGGGCTTCCCTGACTTCGACGGGCCCGAATTCCTCGCCGAGCAGGCCTTCAAGGCAATGAAAGAGGGCAAGAACCAATACGCCCCCACGCACGGCATCCTCTCGCTTCGGAAAATCGTGGCCGAGACCGACGCCGCCAACTACGGCATGGACTATTCGCCAATGGACGAAATCACCGTTACCGCAGGCGCCACCGAAGCGCTCTATTCCACCATTGCTGCCCTGATTTCCGAGGGCGACGAAGTGATCCTTTTCGAGCCGTTCTACGATGCGTATTTTGCCAATGTGTCGCTGGCAGGTGGCAAACCCGTTTGCGTAACGCTTCGCAAGCCCGATTTCACTTTCGACGAGGCCGAATTGCGCAGCGCCGTTTCCCCGCGCACGAAAGCAATCATCGTCAACAACCCACACAATCCGACCGGCAAGGTCTATACGCGCCGGGAATTGGAAATCATTGCAAAAATTGCTATTGAGAACGATTTGTTGGTGATTTCGGACGAAGTCTATGAATACCTTACCTTCGACGGCGCGCGCCACACTCCGATCGCCACTTTGGACGGGATGCGAAACCGCACTGTTACGATCTCTTCGACGGGCAAGACCTTCGGAATGACCGGCTGGAAAATAGGTTTTGCGATTGCCGAGAAATCAATCAGCGCCTCCATCCGCCGCGTCCACGAATGGACTACATTCGCCGTGAACACTCCCGGGCAGCACGCCATGGCCTATGCTTTCACGCAGTTGCCATCGTACCTGCCGGACTTCCGCAAGCTCTACGAATCAAAGCGCGACCTGCTCTATTCGAGCCTTGTCGATTCCAAATTCACTCCGCACAAGCCACTGGGCAGCTATTTCATGATGGTAGACGTCCCCGAAGGATTTTCGGACGATATGGACTGCGCGATGCGATTAGTGAAGGAGTTTGGCGTAACGACCATTCCGCCGTCGGTTTTCTACCTGCGTTCGCAGGAGGGCCGGACGATGCTGCGCCTCTGCTTTGCGAAATCCAACGAGACGCTCCGAGCCGGAGTCGAGTGCTTGAGGAATGTGTAACTAAATAATCAACGAAGAATCCGTACTAACATAGAATAAAAATGGAAATACCATTAAACCAATTCGAGATTGTAATCGACGAAACAATTCTGGAGCGTGGCTTTTCTTACTTCGAGAAAGGCCGCGTCCATGAACCCGAAGTGCTACGCTCCGGCGTTTATGAATTCATCGTGGACGGCACTCAAAGCTATACAGTGCAACTTACACTCAAAAATGGAATTGTTACCAAACATTCGTGTACTTGCCCATTCGATAAGGGGCCGGTTTGCAAACACGTAGCGGCAGCTATTTTCCATCTTGTGAAAGACGACTTGGAATTGCCCCAGAAAAAGACGACTAAGAAAAAGAGCACCGCACCCAAACGGCCAAAGAAGAAAACAATTCAAGAACAAACAAATGACTTACTTTCAATGGCCAGCCATGAGGAATTGGTGAAATTCATTAGTGATATTGCGGAAACGAATCCAACAGTGAGGAACAGGCTTTTTTCTTACTTTGCGCACTACAGTCCTGATGAATCCAAAGAATTCTATCTGAAACAATTGAAATCAATGCTCCGTGATATTTCCGGCCCGTATGATTTCTTTGATTTTTTAGCAGCGAACAAAGCGGGAAAAGAAGCGCGAAGCATCTTCGAATTGGCACTTAAGCAAATTTCAAATGGGAACCTGCAAAGCGCGATTTTCATTTGCACTGCATTGATGGAACAATTGATTGTTGCACTAAAACGAGCCGATGACCGATCGGGGCAGATTGGACAGTGTATTAGCGACGCTTTGAAATTACTTGAGGAAATTGCTACATCCAGCCCTCAGGAATCGATTAAACAACAAATTATTGATTTCTGTATAAATTCATTCGAAAAAAGAATTTTCTACGATTGGGATTGGCATTTCAATGTATTGTCTGTCGCGTCGAAGTTGATTACAACCGGAAAAGAAGCTGCTAACCTTATTGCAATTATTGACAAGGCACCTCTTTCGGGAATCGAAGTCTATATCGTTCAAATCATCAAGCTGGACATTATCGAGCGATTCTATGGAGAAGACGTCGGAAACGAATATATTATGAAAAACCTTTCGAATCCGCACTTCAGGGAACACGCTATCGAGAATGCACTTGCCGAAAGAGACTTCCATCTTGCGATTTCGTTAGCAAATGACGGAATTAAAGAAGTCGCGTCACAAAAAAACTTGCGTACTTACAAATGGCACGATTGGCTTCTTATGACCGCAATTGAAATGGACGACGCAGAAAAATCAATTGAATATGCCCGTATGTTATATATCAACAATAGAGTAGAATCACTGGACTATTTGCAGATACTACAAGATTATGTGGCTCCTGAAGAATGGCCCTCGTTTCTTGATGGTTTAGTCAAGGAAATCATCAAACTCAAATCATACCATTCGACGGAACTCGTTGCGAATATTTTCATCAGGGAGAGGCAATGGGAAAAACTATTCGAATTGGTAAAATCCAACCCAAGCATCAGCAATATTGAAACTTACGAAGAATACCTTGCGGAGGATTACTCAACAGAACTCGCCAAATTGATCGAAGCCCATATTTGGAAAGAAATACAATATTTCACCAGCCGAAACCAATATCGGCAGGCTTGCAGATACATTCTTTGGATCAAGAAGCTGGGCGCTTTGGAAGTTGCAGAGAATCTTATTTCGAACTTACGAACCAAATACCCACAAAGGAAGGCTTTGATAGATGAACTAAACAGGCTTTAGACTCAGGCTTCGCCCCCGGTTTTTTTATGTCTTCCTATGGCTCAGCACAATATCGATTGAGAAAAGAATCGAAGTAATAATTACAACTATAGCCACAATCTGAGCGACTTCTTTATTAATTACATACGCAAACACATTGGAGAACCGAAGTAAATCGGAAAGTGAAACAATACCGTCGGCAGTAGGTTTCTGAGCAAAAACAAACGAAACGGCAACAATCGCTACGCCCACGAAAGCTGTCCACAACCAAACAACCGGTCGAATAATTGGCCGTTGAAACGTTGCTATAGCGCCAATCGGCTGCGCATTGGCGTTTTGAGCAGCTTCTATGCGCTGCATTACGCCTGCCGTGAAACTTTCGGATGGCGATTCGGTTCCGGCGAGTTCAACGATTCTTTTAATCATCTCGTCGTTTCTTATATTGAATTTATCGTCATTCAAAGCGAACCTCCTTGATATCCTTTTTCAAATACTTCTCGAGCACAATATACATTCTTTTTCTTGCTCTGAAAAGAATTGTTTTGATGTTCTGCCGATTGAGCGAAGTTATTTCAGCTATTTCTGCGGTTGAACATTCATCTAAATAGTATAGAGTAACGACTGTGGCGGAAATTTCGTCGAGTTCAGAAATTGCCATCTCGGCCATCGCCCTCTTTTCGTCAATGTTTATTTGCATTATTGGGTCAGAAATATCCGGCAATTCATTAAAATCGAGAACGCAATCGATGCTGGATATGGCAGGGTAGCAATTCTTCCGTCGGCGGTAATACGAAACAGATTGATTGAAAACAATCCGATAGAACCAAGTGGAAAATTTTGATTCCAAATTGAAATTCTGCAACGATAAATAAGCCCTCAGGAAGCTGTCTTGGAGAGCTTCTTCGGCTTCGTCTCTGTTCTTGAGAATCCGCATCGCAATCGTCATACCCATATTTTTGTACTGATTAACAATACTGGCAAAAGCCGATTGATTGCCGTTAAGAACTTGCCGGACATAGTAAATTTCATCGAATTTCTTCATCTACACGATTAGACGATTAAACCTCAGAATCGGTTACATTTTATAATTTAAATATTACGAAATATTTCTGAAACCGATTAAGAAAAAACTACGTCAAATATCTCGTAAGGAACAAATTGAGAAAATCTTTTTTGACAAATAAATACTTTTTCAGAATTATTTAAGGGTAGAACAATGGAAGACATCGTTATTTCTATCGGTATGTTCGCTTGCGTGTTTGGCAGTTTGTACGTTTATATGACAACGAGACACCGCGAACGCATGGCAATGATCGAAAAGGGCATACAATATGAATTTTATAACAAGGTATCATTTCTGAATATTTGGATGAAAATCGCCTTCCTTTCGATTGGTGTAGGCATTGGATTCTTATTCGGTGCTCTGCTAAGCGAATATACTGTTCTCGAAAAACCTATTTGCTATAGTTCTATGATTACTATATGTGGTGGACTCGGACTCGTAGCTAGCCACTACATTAAACCTCCTAAAGGCGAATAATCAAAACAATCTCGCCTGTTTCTGCCTACGATTGAATAAAGTGGCGGCTGCCACTTTATTTTTCAAGGACAGCGCAATGATGAAAGGGAAGATGGATACGAATTTCTTTGAAAAACGGGGCACCAAGGCCCCGTTTTTTTGGATTTTCTCTACTCTTAATCAATCCTGATAACTTACTTTTCATCCTTTATGCAACGAACCGAAAGTCCATAGTTTTTTAAGAACTTATCCTTTAAAATGATAACATCATTATTTCTCAATGATCGATATTTTGCATTTAAAGCATCGATCTCAGAATCTGTCCACCAATAGCCATGCAACCTAATTGTAAAGAATATTCCTTTGCAAGTGTTTTTATCAAGATCGTTAAAGAGAATCCCTCCGGGCAGAGCACTGAAATAACTTTCGTTAGTTGCTCCTGTATTTGGAAAAGACCAATGAGCTGTTCCCGCTTCTCTTAATTTGCCCCCGGCAACAGATTCGCCCCCGAGGCTGTTTGAAAGCACTGTCCATTCGGTGTCCGTCGGGATGTGCCAACCTTCGGGAGCCAAGCCACGCGGGTCATGCACCGCATACCAATTATAGAGTTTTCCATAAGTCTCTCCAAGTGCCGCGTCGTTATTGTAATAGCACCAAGCACCAGTAGTTAAAGAGCACCATTGAGTAATGTCCTGTACTTCGGGTATCGGGTCGCCGTTGCGGTAGTGGTCCACGTTCAGATTTGATGTCATCCAAACTTGATTGCCGATTTTGACTGAAACAGGAAATCCCGGTTTAAGCTCATAATAGAATTCACCGCTCCAAATGCCGTTTACTCGAACTTTTAGACCACCGTTTGAAACTCCATCCGGGATTCTGACTGTTATTGCTGTATCGCTCCAACAAATGTATTTGATAAATGCGATATTATTGAAAGAAACTATGCTCCCACCCTGCATTTGCCCGAAGTTTTCTCCAAAAATTGTAATTGTATCCCCGATCATACCTGTAGGTGGATTCACTGAGTCTATTCTCGGCGCTGGAGCGTTCCGAACGCATCGCACAGAATAAGCATTAGATTTGTGATAATACTCTTTTCGCAATGCTGTGGAAGTGCTTGATAAACCCCAATACCATGCATGAGAAGGATTGCCTGTTTGACTATCAGTCATCGACCACCAAATTCCATCAGTTCCGATGCTAGCCCAGGAGTTGCTCACAGTGTTGAACACACCTCCGGGAAGTGCTGTAAAGCCGCTTTCGTTAGTACCGCCGGAATTTGGTGCAGCCCATAATCCGTTGCCTGCTTCCTGAGTACCGATTGTCTTGAGTTTTCCGCCGGCCACGGTCAAACCGCCGAGACACGATGCGAGTTCGTCCCACTCCTCGTTTGTCGGCAAATGCCAGCCCTCCGGCGCCAAACCACGAGGATCGTTCAAAGCATACCAGTTGTATAATTTCCCGTATATTGCGCCGTTCGCGGGGTCGTTATCGTAATAGCACCAGGCACCGGTTGTGAGATTTCCGAATTGTAGTGGATCCGTAACTTGTGGAATTGAATCGCCGTTGAGGTAGTGGTCCACATCGAGGTTTTTCTTCATCCAGACTTGATAGCAAATCTTCACAGGCTTGAAACACCCCGGTTCAATCGCAATATCGTATTCATTACTCTTGCTTCCGCCAACGAAAACCCACAGTTTGCCGCTTTTGGCCGAGGGCGGAATGATTATTTTGATTTCTGTATCGCCCCAGCTAACGTAATCAGCTATTGTTAAATCATTAATATTAACATAGCTCGATTCCCGCTGGAAGCCAAAAGCAGAACCTTTGATTGTGATCGTATCTCCAACAATGAGCATTTCCTTGTTCATTGAGATAATTCGTGGCGGAGGGTTACCCTTCACACAACGCACAGAAGCACCAAGATCCTCATAACAATATGTGTCATGCCAGATTCCTGTACTGTCAAACCTCATAAATGGACTTGTTAGTAGACAACTATTTGTTGTTGAAACACTCCACCAAACCCCCATTTTCCCGATATTCATAAAATAATAATAAAATGGGTATTCATCAATTTCATATTGACCAGACCAACCTCCTGGAAGAGCCGAAAATCCAATTTCGTTTGTTGCGCCCGAGTTGGGGCTGTACCATAAACCGTCCCCTCCTTCGATTGTCCCGGTAGTCTTCAGTTTGCCTGCTGCAACTGAGTCTCCGCCCAATTCATTTGCCAATTGTGCCCAATCTTCGTCAGTTGCCACGTGCCACCCCATGGGTGCCAGACCACGAGGATCGTTAACAGCATAGGAGCTATAAAGTTTAGCATAAATCCCTTCGTTGGCCTGGTCATTATTGTAATAGCACCAAGCACCGGTATTAATACCCTTCCAAGCAGACGGGTCCGTGAATGGGATTGGGTCTCCGTTGCGGTAATGATCTGTGTTCAGATTCTTTGTCATCCATGTTTGATTGCCGATTCTAACAGTATCGTAGCTCCACAATCCGACGAAATACTCGATCTGATTGCTTATTTCATCATCAGCGCGAACAAAGAGTTTTCCGTTTGTGATACCGATTGGGGCAATGACGCAGATGATCGAATCACTCCAGCTAAGGTATTTAGACGGCGCTTTGAAGTTAAACGACACGATTCCAGATCTTTTCTCCGATCCAAAATTCGCCCCAATTATAGTAACAGTATCGCCTGCACTAATCGTATCATGATCAATTGATTTTATGCTGGGCGGGACGAAATACTTGAAACACCGCACAGAAAAACCCATATTGGGTTGATCAATTATGATGCGAGATTCAAATTCTTTTCTTGATAAATCAGGGCTTTGGCTGTTTAAATGATGCATACTATAATAGTAAAAATAGTATCTATAACTATAGTCGAAAGCAAATTTGCCCCAATAACCTGATTTTCCTAACTCTACGAAGTCTCCATTATGATATCTAATTCCTCCAGGTAGGGCAGTAAATCCACTTTCATTGGTCGCTCCGGTATTTGGATTGGCCCATAAGCCGTCACCGCCTTCAATAGTACCTGTGGATTTTAGGTTTCTCTTGTAAATTGAATCTCCCCAGTCATCATGTTCGGGTATTAACCAACCTTCTGGAGCCAGCCCCCTTGGGTCTAAAGTGGCAGCAACGTTGTATAGTTTTCCGTAAATAGCTCCGAGAGCTGGATCGTTATTATAATAGCACCAAGCTCCATAATTAAGTGAAGTCCACGAAGCAGGGTCTTGTACCTCTGGAATGGAGTCGCCATTACGATAGTGGTCCACGTTCAGATTTGTCGTCATCCAGATTCTATCGCCGATTTTGAGCGGTTTAAACACGATACTGTCCACGTTGGACAGAATAAACGTTCGCGCAATCCCAAAGGAAGAGAACCGGATTACTTGCCTGTTCACATTATCCAAACCATATCGAAGCGAATCGATTGACTTGGCAGGGAAGTTCTGCACTGCCTGATTTTTCTGGTAGATTTTCAGCAAGAGGCTTTCTGAAGTATTCGCAAAAGATATACTCTCGATGTCGTCCAATGAATAACTGTTGTATGTCCCATCGAACTGATAGAATTTAATTATCGGCCCTTGGGCGAATGCAGTCATTGCAAATAAAATTGTAATGAGGATCAATATTGATTTTTTCATGAATTTTTCTCCTTAGGTTTGTTTATGAGCTGATTCATAAACTAAAAACCCGATGCGATACGACATCGGAACAAAGGCATTTGGGGAGTTTATTTAACTAATACCATTTTCTTGGTTTGGACTTCGTTGCCAAAACGGACTTCGTAGATGTAAGCGCCGCTTGGCACGTTATTGCCATCTTTGTCCAAGCAGTTCCATACCAAAACATTCCGCCCGGCCGTGCAATTATCGCAATTCAGAGTTTGAATCTGCTTGCCTGATGTGTTGAAAATTCGCACTTCCACGCTACCGCCATTGGGTATTGTAAACTCAATTTCCGTTTCCGTGGTGAACGGATTTGGGAAATTGCCTCGAACGGTCAAACCCTTTGAAGTGCTTCCTTGATCCTCTGCGTTGGTAACCCTTTCAAAAGAGACTTTACCAATATTAGCAATGGCAATTTTCTCCGATGTGCCATTCTTTAGCTTAATTACCAATGTGTCGCTCTGCGCTTTCGTTAGGCAAGCGAACGCAAAAAAAAGGATTGAGATTGAGCATAATAATCGCATGGCAAACTCCTTGACAAATAAGTAGAAATAATCATTTTAAATGGAAACAAATAAACTATACGCCTTCAGCATTGTTCGTTGATTGTTTGGAAATAAAATAAGAATTTTTTCGACAAAAAACAAGTATTTTTTCTAATATTGGTTCTATATCGCTCTCGGTGGGTACCGTCCCTACAACAAAGAAGTATATACTATTCTTTATTAATAACTATGAATGTCAATCTAATTAAATGACACACCCCCTAACCCCTTCTTATGAGAGAGGGATAAGAATTCATCTAAATATATTATTAGTGCATCATAAAATGTTTTTTAAGTCCCCTATAGAAAGAGGGGATTTAGGGGTGTGTTGTTGATAACCAGTTGAAATATTAAACAGATAATGAGAATTTGAGATTCGATTATATTTCGATATATTCGTGAAGAAGCCCGGTGCTTTAGCCTTCCTTCGTCCATTTCGGGACTGTGAAGCGGAAGCACGAACCGAGGCCAGGAGTGCTCTCCACCCAAATGCGGCCGTTCCACCGCTCGACGAACTCGCGGCACAGGATCAGCCCCAGGCCGGTCCCTTTTTCGTTTTTCGTGCCGCTTGTCGTAACGGCCACATCGATTCGGAAGAGCTTGTCAATGACAGCCTCTGGAATTCCGACGCCGGTGTCCTGAACGGAAATCACCATCATGTCGCTTGATTGAGTATCTTCTTCAATGGAAAGAGTAATCCGACCGCCCTCGGGAGTGAATTTGATGGCATTCGAAACCAAATTCCGCATAATAGTCTTTATCATATTGTCGTCGCAATTGATGTACGTTACGGCCGGGATTTCCGATTCGAGAGTAATCAATTTATCGTCGGCAACGGGTTTCAGCAGGTATATCGTAAGCGTTGTGATTTCATAGAGTTCGATTTGCCTGGGCTTGTACTCTATTTTGTTCGTTTGCGACCTGGCCCAGGTGAGCAGATTGTTCAGCAATTCCAGCAAACGCTTTGAAGTGTGATGAATCTCGTTTGAAAATTCTAATGTTTCTTCCTTCGAGAGTTCATAGCTTGGGTTGGCAAGTATTTCCGTAGATGTAATTAGTATCGATAGAGGATTCTTCAGGTCGTGGCCGATAATCGAGAAGAATTTATCTTTGGTGGCATTCAGTTGCTTGAGCTTTTTCGCGTTTTCTGACAACACTTCATTTGCCTCGGCCAATTCAGCCGTCCTGTCCTGCACTTCTTTCTCCAATCTTCGATTGTATTTTTTGATGGCTCTGACGCGCAACGAATAAGCACCGACGACGAGCGAAACGGCAAACAGTCCCGAAAATAATTCAAACCAAAGCGTCTTCCAAAATGGAGGATTTATTATAACGACAATCGAGGCGCCCTGCTCGTTCCAATACCCATCATTATTCGACCCCAGCACCCTGAATGTATATATACCCGGGTCCAAATTTGTGTATGATGCAGTTCGGGATGGGCTTGCCGCGATCCAGTCTTTGTCGAACCCTTCGAGTGTGTATTTATAACGGTTTTTTGACGACGAGGCATAATCAAGCGCAGAAAACTCGATAGTGAATTCATTAATTGTATAGTCCAGGAAAATGGTATCTGCGTATGAAATTGATTTATTAAGCTCAATTTTGCCTTTCGCAGAAACTCCAATCGGAACCGATGCCCCCAACACTCGGAAGTCCGTCAGTACAACCGGCGGAGGCGTTGTGTTTTGTATCAGACGCGATGGATAGAAACTGTTTAGCCCTTTGATGCCACCGAAGAATATCTCCCCGTCGGGAGCTTTGTAGTACGAAGCTGTATTGAATTCGTTGGATTGCAATCCGTCCCGCGAATCGTAGTTCGTGAAAACATTGGTTTCCGTGTTGAAACGCGAAATGCCAAAATTCGTACTCATCCACAGGCACGAATGTTCGTCCTCGATGATGGAATATATCACGTTGTTTGGCAGTCCTTCAGCAGTCGTAAAATGTTGGAATTTGTTGGTTTGGCGGTCCAACAGGTTCAATCCGCTTCCGTTCGTGCCCACCCACAACCTGCCTTTGGAATCCTCAAGGATGGAAAAGACATAGTTCGAGCTGATCGAAGCGCTGTCTCCAATCACGTGTGTATAGCGTGTGAACTTACCGGTAAATCGGTTGAATGAATTGAGGCCACCGATATCGGTACCGATCCAAAGGACGCCGCCACGGTCTTCGTATATTGCGTAAACCGATTTCGGCCCGATGCTCGACGGATCGTTCGGATTGTGTTCGTAGAGAGTGTTCGTTTGGTTCCGTATGTCAATTCTGTTCAGCCCGCGTTCGGTGCCGGCCCATACGATCCCTGTTTTGTCCTGATAGAGCGAAAAAACGTATCCACCAATCAACGAATGGCCATCGAACTGCGCGGCTATAGGATAGGGCTTGTACTCATTTGTTTTCATATCGAAATGGTACAGACCACCACCCTCAGAGCCTAACCAAACATACCTCTGAGAATCATTAACGTCAGGGCAAGATGAATAGATGGTTTTGAATTTGTAACCGCTATTAGTGAAGATTTCGCGATGGAACTCAACTGTGTTCTTTGAGCGATTGAACTTCTCAAGCCCTTCGTATCCGCCGACCCAAAGGGCACCGCCCTTGTCTGTCCAAATAGTCCGCATACCCTTATTGTTCAATCCGCCGGGCCTGCGTGAATAGAGGTTAAACTTATTGTAGTGCGGATTTATTCTGGAAATTCCATCTCCAAAAGTACCCACCCAAAGAATGCCTGAACGGTCGATATATAGCGATTGAATATTGCCATTCAGCAAGCTGTTCGGGTCGTCTTTGTTAGTTTTGTAATAATAAAAAGACTTGTTATTAAAGTTGTATTTCGCGACACCGCTCCCATTCGTTCCAAGCCAGTAAACACCTTCGCTCTCTTTGAAAATGGTATTAAATTGGGTGCCGAGGTTTGAATAAACAATTCCGTCGCCCTCTTCGATCTTTTGAATCACGCTGCAAGACAAATTGTCTATCAATACCAATCCGAAATGTGTGGCTGCCAATATGTTTCCGTCCGGGGTGTCCGTAATCCCGTTGACAAGCGTGTAGAACTGCCCGATTACGGCCTTTTTTTCAAGTGGAATAAACTGAGAATCGTGCGTGATGGGATTGTATTTAATTATCCCGGAGCCTGTCATTCCAAACCAGAAGTTACCATATTTGTCGAAGAAGCTGCTCTTAATGTAATTCTTGGCCGAGATGGCATATGGAGTCTTCAGGACGACTTGTTGGATCTCATACGTATGTATGTCGATCGAATACAGTCCATAGATCGTGCTGAAATATATCAAGGGGTCGTTCGGTTGGTTCGACGAAAAGACATGGTATATCGCATGGTTTTCGCGAAGCTCACCTTTGTGGTTATAGAGGTAGAAGCGCTTGAAGGACTGCGATTCGTGGTCAAAACGATTCAACCCGGAAATAGTACCGATCCAAAGATCTCCCGTGCAGTCCGACCCGATTGAGTAGATATAATTGTTGCTAATTGAATTTGAATCCGCAACAGAATGCCGGAATATCATGAATTTATATCCATCGAATCGGTTCAGCCCGTCGTGCGAAGCGAACCACATGAACCCCTTCCGGTCTTGGAATATGGAACGTACGCTCCCCTGAGACAGCCCATTTTCGATAGTAATATTTTCAAAATTTACCTCTTCGTGGCTTTCCACAGTTGCAATGCCCAGATCGGCTTGGCCCAGCTTGAACGAAGAAAAGAGGAAAGCGGCAATCGCAACAGCCAACAAGAACAATGGCTTGCGTATCGATTGTATTCTCATTCTTTTTCTTTTATTTATTGGAGCCAAGTTCAAATCGATAGTTTCCAAATAATACTAAACAATGCAATAATATAGTAATTATTTATATAATAGTCAAGTAAAAACAAAACTAAGCATTTGATGAAGGAACAAAAAAGCCTCTTCGACTGCATGAGGAGGCTTTGTGCAAGGCCGAAGCCTTAGATTCGTCTTTCTAAAGAAGCAGATTCCTAGCTTACTCCGAAAGATTGCAGTTATAGCTTACCAATATCGGAAAGAGCACGAACAATTTTATCCTTATCGATTGGTTTGACGATGTATCCTTCGCATTGGTTTTTGAATGCGTTTTTAATATTTTCGAAATCGTCGAGGGCTGTGGTCATAATAATTTTGACACCTTCAAGCCCTTTAATGCCGCTATCGCTCTCCAACCTACGAATCCTTTCGAGCACTTCTTGGCCGTCCATTTCCGGCATCATAATGTCCAAAAAGATAACATCATACGGTTCGCCCTGATTGAAAGCCTCGGTGAACAGTTTGATTGCTTTGAATCCGTTCTCGGCAATTTCTGAAGTTCCGAAAGCTTTGGTTATTTCCTGCATAACCTGTGAAGTAATAAAATCATCTTCAACGATAAGTGTTTTCATTTTCGTTCCCGATATATTTTGAGTATAATCAATTTCATTTTCGGTTTTTATATAGTTCTCTCTGTACACAACCATATTTATCATTACGAATAATTGAACAATCAATTGTTAATTATTAAACAAAAAGCTATAACGAACGATATATTTCCTAAAGGCTATCGAGGTCGATGTTCATCAATCCTTCGCCGAGCAGAGTCATTTCTTCTTTCAGCTTCGCGAAGTACTCTTTGATGTTGGCGAGTTTCTTGTCTTTGCTTGCCTTTTCGATTCGCGAGGCGTACTCCATTCCGGTTTCGGATCCGAAATTGCCTATCTCGGATTTGATTTTGTGGGACAGTTGTTGGATTAGCCGATAGTTTTTTTCTTCGATGGAGTTATTAAGGTCATTTAACTCTTCGATGTAGTTGGTCTGATAGAAATCGATCAAGTATTTCAATGTTTTCTTGTTTCCATTGAGCAGGTACAGCAGGTTCCGCAGTTTCGATACGATCGGATTCTCGGCCGTCGATGCGGGAGCGCTATACTTCATAAGCATATCGAAAACTGTATGCCATTCGAAAGGTTTGCTAATGCATCCGTCCATTCCGCTGTCGAGGCATTCCTGTATGTTGGCTTCGTGTTCGTGCGCCGTCAGTCCAATGATTGGTATTCTGGGAAGCGAACGTTCGGCCTCTCTGGAGCGAATCTTCTTTGTCGCCTCGATTCCGTCCATATCGGGCATCTGGACATCCATGAAAATCAAATCGAAATCAGCCGATTCGGAGACTTCGAGCGCTTCGATTCCGTTCGATACCATGACGACATCGAAATTCTTGACAATAAGCACTTGCTTGAGTACTTCTTGGTTAATCAGGCTATCCTCTGCCACGAGTATGTTCAGGTGCGGAATATCGTATTGGCTGGCCAATTCTTTCAGGCTGAGCGGTTCATCTTCGGATTCATCGGCCATTCCGGTCGAATCGACTTTCATCTTCACAATGAACGAGAAAGTGCTACCCTGGCCGGGCGAGCTTTCCACCCAAATCTTGCCGCCCATCAATTCGACTAATTCCTTCGATATGGCCAAACCCAATCCCGTGCCGCCGTATTTTCTGGTGAAGTGCCCTTCGAGCTGGCTAAAGCTTTGGAACAGGTCTCCAATTTTTTCGGGGGCAATACCGATGCCCGTATCCATAATCGAAAACTGAAGTTCGATATTCCCTGCGTGTTCCAATATCTTTTGCACGCTTAGGCAAATTTGGCCCGATTCTGTGAATTTCATTGAATTGCCCATCAGGTTAACAATGATTTGCTGCAACCGGATTGGGTCTCCAAACAGATTATCAGGGATATTGGAAGCAATGCTGATGTTCAGGCCAAGACCTTTGTTTTTAATATTGATCCTGAACAGATCCAGTGTATGGTCGATTAATTCATGTAGTTTGAATGCGGATGGCGAAAGGGTCAGTTTGCCAGCTTCGATTTTCGATATATCCAAAATATCGTTGATGATCCGCATCAAATTGTCTGCAGAAACCTTGACCATCGATAGGTATTTTTTGTTTTTTTCGTCGAGGTCTGCGCTCAGCATCACGCTCGTTATACCAAGGATGCCGTTCATTGGCGTCCGAAGCTCGTGGCTAACCTTCGCCAGGAACGAAGACTTTGTTTTATTGGCTGTTTCGGCTATGTCCTTTGCCTGAATCAATTCATTTTCGGTTCGTTTCCGTATCTCGATTTCGCCGAGCAGTGCATCGTTGGCCGATTGAAGTTCCCGAGTGCGTTCCTTGACCTTTTCTTCGAGCATTTCGTTGTATTGCTTCAGCTGCTCCTGAGCCTGTTTCCGTTCGGTTATGTCTTCCAACTGGACAACGTAGTGCTTAGTGGTTCCATCTTGGGACACCACAGGATTGACTGAAGTATCGGCCCAGAATTGGCTGCCATCGTGGCGTGTCAGCACCAATTCGGATTTGATACTGGACTGATTTTGGTTCAAAAGGTACTTAATTTCCTCGAAATCCCCGATTTTTTTCTCGAATAGGTGCAGATCATCGATATGTTTGCCAATCAATTCTTCCTTTTCGAGAAGGGAAACATCGCAAAACTTCTTGTTGACATATTGAATTGTGCCATTCCTTTCGGCCATGACAACCATATTCGGACTTTGCTCGACGGCCAGAGAGAGCCTGATGATATTCTCATATTGCGATTCGACTTCTTTTTCGAGAAGGATAATCCCGGCAACTCTTTCGATGGAAGTGTATAGTTGGTCTTTCTGAAGCGGTTTCAATATATATTGGTCAATGCCGATTCGTATGGCTTCGAGCATATAGCTTTTCTGGTCGAATGCAGTGGTGAGAATGATGTGCGCTTTCGGGTTCAATGCCTTTATCCTGCGCGAAAGCTCCAATCCGTCCATGACGGGCATTCCAATATCGGCAATTATAATATCTGGTTTGTTTGTGTTGTATTGTTCGAGGCCGCTAAGTCCATTGTCTGCAGAAAAAATCTCACGAAATTTCAGTTTAAGAAGCGAAGACATAAACATTTTCGAGGGCAAATCATCCTCGACAACGAGTACGGAGAGGTCATATTTTTTATTTATTTCCATTAACTTTATCTATCAGCATTCACAAGACTTTGAATATAATCACAAATTTTGTCAAGATTCAATTGTTTATCGACAGCACCCAGGTCGAAGGCAACTTTGGGCATACCATAAACAACTGAAGAGTGTTTGTCCTGCCCGACTGTCTTTGCGCCGGCGTCTTTCATAGCCTTCAGTCCGTGTGCGCCATCGGATCCCATTCCGGTCAGAATGACGCCATAGGCATTGGAACCGACGTGTTCGGCCACTGAATTCATCATCACATCGACCGACGGCCTGTGCCCGTTTACTTTTTCCCCGGGGATTAGCTGCACCTGATAATAACCACCCGAACGAATCACCTGTAGGTGGTTGTCGCCACCGGGGGCGATTAACACCCTACCGGTAAGGATTCTGTCGCCATGTTCGGCTTCTTTGACCTGCATTAGGCATTGTTCGTTGAGCCTGTCGGCAAAAGTTTTTGTGAACCCGGGCGGCATGTGTTGGACGATAACTACGCCTGGCGTGGTCTGAGGCAGGTTTTCTATCACTTTTTTGATTGCTTCTGTGCCGCCTGTCGAGGCGCCAATTGCTATCACTTTATCGGTGGATTCGGCCAATGCTTTGCTTCCGGTCGAACGCAATTTCTGTAGGTGCTCGTATTTTTTATTCTTCCAATGCGATACGTTAGCGGTCGAGGCAATTTTTATCTTCGTACGCAATTCCATCATCATTTCGGCAAGGCCGCGGGCAATATCGGCTACCGGTTTGGGCACGAAATCGACGGCACCGGCCTCGAGAGCCTGCATTGTTATGTATTTGCCGCGCTGCGTCAAAGAACTAACAACAACAACCGGAATCGGATACTGGGGCATTAGCCTCTGAAGGAATTCTATTCCGTCCATTCGCGGCATTTCAATGTCCAAAGTCAAAACGTCAGGCCTGAGCTGTACAATTAAATCGCGTCCTGCGTAAACGTCCGGCGCTGTCCCCACGACTTCGATCGTTGGGTCGGAAGAAAGCCCTTTGTTCAAAATATCCCTTACGAGAGCAGAATCGTCAATGATCAAAACTTTAATTCTTTTGTGTGTCATTTCACAGGTTCAGTTGTTAAAAAATCAATCAATTTTTTGATAAAGAGCCGGTTGAATATATCTATACTTAGTTTTGTCGCGGTTCAAAGTTTCCGAATGGCCAATGAAAAGATAGCCATTGGGCATGGTCAAATTGAAAAACTTATCGACAAGTGTGTCCCTCGTCGGGTCGTCGAAATAAATCATCACATTGCGGCAAAAGATGATATCGAATGGTTTTTTGAAAGGAAAAGTATCGTTCATCAGGTTGAAGCGCCTGTATGTAACTTCGTCGATAATCCTTTCGGCGACTCGGAAATTGCCATCTGGCAGTTTCGTGAAGTATTTTTTAATGTACGGAGCCGGCAGATTTTTTATCCTGTCGTACGTATAGATACCCGCCCGAGCAGTTCGGAGGGCATTCTCGGAGATGTCGGTGGCCAGCAGCCCGGCATCGTAGCTTCCATAGTTCGGCCCGAAGAATTCCATCATAAGCATAACGAGCGTATATGGTTCCTCGCCGGAAGAGCATCCGGCGCACCAAATACGGATATCCCGATTCCCCGTGCGGTCCAATCGGGCCTTCAGTTCGGGCAAAGCTCTTTTCTGGAAGAACTCGAAGTGGTCGTTTTCGCGGAAGAAGAATGTGTGGTTCGTCGAAATAAAGTTAGCCAAATCGCTAAGCGCTTGCCCCGATTTGTCTGCAACGACGAAGTTATAATACTCCCTGAAATTTGTGAATCTGTGCGCGCGGAGAACTTTTTGAAGGCGCCCCATAAGCAAAGTGCGTTTCTGGTCGGTTAGATTAATTCCGATGCGGTCATAAACCAACGAGCTGATTAACCGAAACTCTTCGTCGGTTATCATAATCCAATTCTGAGTTCGGAATTCTTGAAAATTCCCTTGACTGTCCATTATACCCCCAAAAATTGTCGAATACTATTCGGCTATCTCCTTTTTCATTTCATGTTCGTCATAAAGCAATTTTTGAATATCAAGAATTATCTTTACGACCTCCCCAACGCGGCCGATGCCTTGGATATACCGGCTGTGGGATCCTTTATTCGTCTGCGGCGGAGGCGAGATGGCTCCCTCCGGGATATTCATTACCTCTTCCACTTCGTCCACGATCAGCCCAACCGACACGTTTCCGACAGTGATAACGACTATACATGTACGTTCATTGTATTCGATGGATTCCATGCGGAATCTGTTTCGTACCTCGATGACCGGGACGATGATCCCTCGCAGGTTAATAATACCCTTGATATAAGATTTCAACATCGGCACGCTTGTGGCCTTTTGGATACCGATTATTTCGTTGACATATCGAATTTCGATTGCATAGTCCTCATCGGCAATTCTAAAAGTAAGATACTTATCCTTTTGCGTATCTTCATCTTCTTGTAACGAAGCATTAATTTCATCAATTTCTTCGTAGGTTGCCATTTTATTTCCTTTCCTTGTTTTTCTACTATTAGGAATAATGATTCAATCTCATTCTTCCTATCGCCATTTTGCTTCACAAAAAACTGAGGGCTTTCGCCCAACCAATCAATGGCCGATGCCAATTTAATACTGTTTATTGTCTGATTTCTGAGAAATTTCAATAAGGCTTTCGATGTCGATAATCAATCCGATTCCGCCGTCGCCCATAATCATACATCCGGTGATGCCCGGCACCTTGCCGATATAGTCCGAAAGGCCTTTGATGACGGCCTGCTGTTGCCCGACGATTTCGTCGGCAAAGAGGCAAATCTTCCGATCGCGTGTCTCGGTGATGATTAGGATTCCATCTACCAAATCGCGATTCTCAGGTTCGATGTCGAAAACCTCGTGGATGCGGACCACCGGATGAATCTCCTCGCGAACCTTCACCACTTCCAGTCCGTCCATAGTCTTTGAAATCATTGATGGATTCGGGCGGAACGATTCCCTGATGGCCAGAATCGGCATTGCGAAAATTGCATCGCCGATGCGGATTAGCATGGCTTCCATAATGGCAAGCGTCAGCGGAATGCGAAGCGTGATTCGCGAACCTTTGCCGTACGTGCTGGCCACGTCCACGCTGCCACGCAGCTTTTCGATATTTTTCTTCACGACGTCCATGCCCACTCCGCGGCCCGAAATGTCGGTTACTTTCGCGGCGGTAGAGAATCCAGGCTCGAAAATCAGCCCGAATACATCTTTGTCTTTCATTTGGTCGGGCGGCACTTTCAGCAATCCCTTTTCCTCTGCTTTCCTGAGAATCACGTCTCGATTGATACCTGCTCCATCGTCTTCGACGACGATAAGGATTTCATTTCCTTCGTAACGGGCGCTTAGCGACACGTTCCCAATTTCGTCTTTGCCCTTGGCCACGCGATCCTCGGGGGATTCGATGCCGTGGTCGAGCGAATTGCGAAGGATGTGCACCAATGGGTCGGCAATCTCATCGATAACATTTTTATCCATTTCGGTTTCGGCGCCGGAGATTTCGAGGTTGACCTTCTTGTTCATCTTGAGCGAGACGTCTCGGACGAGTCGTTTCATTTTATTGAATTGGCCTTCGAGCGGCATCATGCGGATGGACATCGAGATTTCCTGAAGCTCGCGAGCTATTTTATTAAGCATGTTGGCCGATTTATGGAAATTCGGGATATTCAAACCAACAATATCAGGATTCTTCGTTACCATTGTTTCGATAGTAATCAGCTCGCCAACCAAATCGAAGAGTTTGTCGATTTTTGTGGTCTCGACTCGGATGTCCTTCCTTTGCATATTCTGCATTGGCGCCTTTGGCTCTCTTGGCTCCGAATCGTCCATTTTTTTGGCGGGAGGCTGAGTGACATGCGCTGGAGCTGGTGCCGGCGCTGGTGCCGGCGCCGCAGGCGCGGCGGAAACAGCCGGGGCCGGAGCGCTTTGTTGGCTTGGAGTCGGGTTTGGCGTAGCAGTGGGAGCCGGAGCAGCGGGCTTTGGAGCCGGGGCTGACGGTTTCGGTGCGGGTTGTTCGTGTGGTGCGTTATCGGCGTTGTGGCGTTTTGAGGCCGATTCCTGTATCTTGGAGAGACGCGCCCGGACAGTTTCGATATTACTCAATAGGATGGTAATGACGTTCTGCTCGATTTCGAGGGATTTGCTCCTGATGGAATCGAGTATCATCTCCATATCCATGCTTATTTCTTCGATCTCGCCAAATCCCATGAAACCGGAATTGCCCTTCAAGCTGTGTATCGCGCCAAACGTTTCCTGAACCAAGGCATAGTTATCAGTTTCCTTTTCGAGTATCAGCAAGTTTTTCTCCGATGTGTCGATCAGCTCGGAAGCATTGACCAAGTATTGGTCCAACATCTCATCGGAAATCAGGTTGTCGAACTCGCCGGCATTCATGTCCGCCGCTGCGGCTTCGACTTGCGGCTCTTCCACGGGAGCGGCGGCCGGAGAAGTATTGTCAGAGAAATCAATAACATCATCGAGGTTCAGCTCTGGTACAGGAGCAACCGGCTGAGGCGCAGGAGCAGGAGCAGGCATGGAAACCTGTGTAGGAGGCTCGGCAGATGCGCCAGACGAGTCAGATTTGACCTTTTCGATACAATCGCGAAGGATGATAATCATGTCCTCGGCTTCGTTGAATCCGCTTTGGTCGGTGAAATCGGCACTAACGCGCTGCAACAAATCACGGAGAAAATCGAATGTTTGATATACAACTGTAATTGTTTCTTCGCTTTGGCGGCGGTTCTGCTTCCTGATGATATCGAGAAGAGTTTCGGCTTCGTGCGTTACTTTGTTTATAACGTACATTTCAAAAAAGCCGGAGAGGCCTTTCAGCGTGTGGAAAACTCTAAAAATACTGTTAACATATTCACTGTTGTCATCATTTCGCAAATGCTCAACGGTGGGTTCGTTTGTATCCAAAGAATCGAATGCTTCGGAGACGAACGACCTCAGCATATCTTGGGTTTCGCTATCGACTTGGTTCCCCTGAATGTTGTTAGTGCTCATAATAATCCCGTGTAATTATCTTATTTCTTTAATTTCAAAATTATTCCATATAACGAAATCTTTTTAATATCAATTAACTATTGATATTCATGCAAGTTATGCGTTTTTGCTCGTCAATTTATCATCAAATTTATCAGGAATAATGATTCCATGTTCATATTTCCTCATTGCACTGCTCTTAAAAAATTTAGTGGCAGTCGCCACCTGCAATGCTGGGGTAGCGAACAGCATTTAACCTTTCAAAAAACAACTCGCGACTTTAGCAAGCAAAAACAATACCTAAGAATTCGGCTGTTTGATAGAAAACTTTATTATCAAATCGAAACTTAAAACTGCGCTTGCTTCTATGCAGCTATAGAAGTCGGCGGTTTAACCTATAAATTATTGTTAATTGAAAAAAAAATAAATGAATACGTATTTTTGAGTTTGTTTAATAGTCAAATAGTTGTAACTTGCAATTGTGCTTACTGCGTTCGGCAAGCATTTTTTGTTTATTTTATTTGATATTGATTGGCATAAAATTATGAAAAAAAGTTTCTACATCGTGAGTTCAATAGTTTTCTTTTTGGTTTCTGTGAGCGCATTGCTCGCTAATAGCCAATCCCAGCCGGATCCTGTTTACTTACGGCCAAACTTCACGAATACCGGAAGAATGTGCAGCCTGATACTTCGGCTGGACTCCCGTGTGCGCGACGGATACGAATTCGGCGTCTATAGCTCGCTCGATTCACTCGTCGGTTCCGGCGTGGCCTATGGCAGCAATTGTGTTATCACCGTCTGGGGCGACAACGTCCAAACTCCCGATGTCGTCGATGGAGCAATACCTGGAGAAAAACTCACAATCAGGGCTTTCGATACGCTACCGAAACTTTTCCACGATGTTACTCTTTCGGAAATCAAAGACGGGACCGGCGGTTCAGACCTCGCTGAATTGATCTACGTGGAGGGCTATATCACTGCAAACTTGTTTATTCCATTCCTTCCCGCCGAGGAAACCACAAACAGCCGTACTTTCGTGGCGCCGAGCGTTTCCACCGGGACATTTCGCCTGGTTTCCAACAGCCAATTCAATCAAAATGTGCGCGTGGCCAACGCTCTTGGCAATATCGTTCGTGAATTCACTTCCAACGGCCCCGAGAGCGAAATTGACCTGGCAGGCGAACCTTGCGGCACATACTTCATTATTGTAAGCTCTGAGGCTTCAGTTAACTCATTCAAAATTGTGCTTCAAAAATAGGCACTAAATAGCGACAATTATTTGTTAAATAAATACTGTATTACCATGAAATCACAACATTTAAAGCGGCTCGGCACGATTGCATTTTCCATTCTGTTCGCCGCCTGCGCATTTTCCACTGCTTCGGCCCAAACCTGGCAGAAACTCTCTGGCCCATTCCCTTATATTAACAGAATTATTACCGCAAACGACCAACCGGGCAGATTGATCGTCCTGAGCGACGAAGATTCGACCAACCTGGACATCACCACGCCATACTACACGCCCGTTGGGATGGGATATATGGTTTCGGCAGATTCCGGCAGGACGTTTTCAGAGCCATCGCTCAAAACTTATTCCACGCTCGATATTGCAATTTCGCCCAGCAATCCGAATCTTTGGTATGCTTCCATCCGCAACGTGTTCGCAAGCGGAATCGCATACACGGACAATGCAGGAGCCGTCTGGCACGATACTATTCTTCGTTGCGACGGCGCACACAATACATATAAAATTGTCAGCACTCCAACCAAATACTATATGGCCCGCGTGAATATCGCTCGCGGAATTGCCTTCACCGATAATGATTTCGAGATTTGCACTCCATACCAAGCCGTGCAAGCGCAAATGCGCGACGTGAAGATTTCACCTGTTTCTGGCGCAATTTTCTACGCTGCCGACCGCTACAATACCGGTGTTTATTACTCGACAGACGATGGCGCATCATTCATAAAGAGCGAATCCGGACTCGAAGGCGAGAGCGTCCTTTCCGTCCAGCCCTCCCCGGAAACCCCCGAATACGTGGTTTGCGGCACGACGACAGGCATCTTCGCCAGCACGAACGGCGGCAAAGATTGGGCGAAACTGCCCTACGCCACCGGTGCTGTTTACGACATCGCCGTGCACCCCACCGACCCGAATTTCTGGTGCGCAGCCACCGAAACCGGCGTTTGGGTTAGCGGAAACAAAGGCACTGGATGGGAAATGCACCGCGAAGGCCTGCCAAACGAAAGAGTAACCCGCGTGGCAATTCCCAATTGGAGCACTGCAAACGGCCTCGTGATGTACGCCGGAGTACACAAAAACGGCCTCTACATCTCGAATCCGATGATAACGCACGCCGAAGAATACAAATCGAACGAACTCCGCGTCGTCTCGCAGTACCCGATGCCATTCGTGAACGATTTGAACATGATTTGGAATGCTCCGCGCGCCGGTGCAGCCATGATTGCCATACGCAACCAGATGGGGACGGAAATCTACCGCTCCGAAATGCAGGCCCAGGCCGGACAGAACTTCTTCAATTGGAAGACAGAAAACGAACTGCCTACAGGCGTCTATTTCGTCGAAATTAAAACGTTGGACGGTTCGGTGGCCTCGAAAGTCGTAAAACTGAACTAAGATATAATCTCGTTTGCGGGCGCTAATCGACCCCAAGCGTCAATCCCATACTTTCCAGAACAATATAAAAAAGCTGTGGTGCATGCATCGCAGCTTTTTTTTATGAGCACGTAGTTGTCATAATCAATATTAAT